>JBCCTX010000190.1:0-14804 GCA_039197765.1 Bacteroidota bacterium | reverse complement strand
ATTCATTCTAAGAATAACTATCAACTTTATTGAAAGTACAACTGTGGACTCGTTCGGTCTGTTAGGTCATAATTACGAAAATTTCATTTCACGTTATCCTTACTTCTTCAACACTCGAATTCTGTATTTGGCTCGACCGCTATTGTCTTCTTCGACTTGGAATCTTGTTTGAATTTCTTCGACTCCCTGGGCGTTCCAGTTGGAGAGTTGGGCGAGCCAGTTTTTGTCTTCTACTCGGGCGCGATCGAAATTCGCTTCGCGAAGGTCTGCTTCTGTAAATTGGGTATCATAGAAATAACTATGCTGTACATCTGCCTTGTACATGTTGGCTTTCCAAAAACTGGCGCCTTCAAGGTCGGTGTAAAACAACCGGACTTCTTCTAGGTTCGCTTGGTTGAAAATGGCCCCTTCTAAAGAGGAATTGTGCATGATGGCCTTGCGTAGGTCGGCATGGTTTAACTGCGCGGCATCCATGGTAGAGCCTCGACAGACGGCTTCTCGAAAGTCGGAATAATGGAGGGAGGCCCAGCTCAGGTCTGCTTGGTGCAAACTCGCTTTTCGAAAATCTGCCTTATACAAATTTGCCCCCCAAAAGTTAGCGGCTCGTAGGTCTGCACCTTGAAACTTAGCTCCTACCAGACTGGCCTTTTTAAAGTGGGCCCCTCTCAGATAGGCCCCACTTAGGTCTATACTATCTAGCTTTTTTCCTGCTAGGTCCGCTCTAGCAAATGTGCTCTGTTGCTTGATTTTGGCGAAAGAATGGGAATCTATCTGCATCTGATACAACAACCACATGAGCTGACCGCGCTCTACACTGTAGCTGCTATCTCTTAAGGTATCCGCCTGGAAATAGTAATAAGGCCTTATATCCAAATCAGTGCTAAGGGCTGCGATACGCGAGATAGTCACCTCACTCAAGCTCCGGTCAGGGCTTTGGTTTAATTCCTGATTTATGGTTTCCATGAGGTTGCTCATCCTAACGACAAGTCCATTTTTACGGATTGCCTCTATGAGCGCTGCCTGATGCCTCTCCTGGGATTTTTGTAGGGCTATTTGTTGTCGCTTCCAGCTAGGCTGAGCAAATAGAAAATAAACCAACCCACTGAGGAAAATTCCGAGTAGGGTTCCCATGAGGAGGATCTTGGTTTTATTTTTCATAAAGGCTTCAGTCACGTTTTAGCATTAGGATTTTAACGAACGAATCTTTTTCCAAATTACATATTTCCCAGAAACCAAATGTAGCAATGGAATTAATGAAACTCCACCTGGTACCTATCCTATTAGCTCCCTTAAAACAAGGCCCGCAACTGAACCCGTGCTGTGTGTAGCACGCGCTGCCCTTCCGAACTCCGGCCCTCATAGGTCACATTCAAGGCCAGATTGTCGATGAGAAAGGTGTTGAGCATGAGGCGCCAGCGCGTGTTGAACCCTGGTTCAAAGCCTTGGCGAAGTTCGTAACCAGCCAGGAATTCTGGTGAACCTATCTGGTTAATAGCTATCAGCGAAAGCTCTGACAGCAGGGTGTTACGCTCTTGGAAGTTCCATTTTCCTTCTAGATCCATGCTGTGTTCCTGAATGCGGGTAGGAGATTCTACCTCAGAATTTTGTTCCCTTCGCAGGGCCCACTCATAGCGAGAAGAAAGGCGAAGTTTTCGATTGACCTGGTAGTTGAGTTGGGGTTGTATTTCAGTGAAAGCAATATCAAAGTCTCTCCCTTCGAGTACTTCTGCAGAGGAAGATTTATTCCCTTTTTGCCAGTTCCCTTCCAGGCTTAGGGATTGACTCAGGTTGTAGCGCCCTCCTAGTTGCCAGTAGCGAAGGCTGCGCAGTTCGTCCCCTGTACTGAGGAACTGCTTACTGCGGTTATGGAAATAGGTAGCCTTTACATCTCCTACAGGGTGATTCTGGAAAAAGGTCCAATCGTGCTTGAAAAAGCTACTGCCGCGAAGTAGGGTAGAATCCTCGAAAATTCCTGTGGGATTGATGAAGAATTGGGAGATCCCCTGCCCACGAATCTTGTTCTGATTCACCTTGAGTTGGGTGAACATGCGTAAGTTTTTGATCAGGACTAAGGGTAAGGCGGGATCTTTTTCAAAAAGGGGCTTAAAATCCCATTGCATAGAGCTGTTGAGTCCCAATTGGGAGGCAGGGACCTGTTCTCGGGTGGGTAGAAAGACTTTGATGAAATTTGCAACCAAGGGATTGGTGGATAGCTGGAATTCGTTTACCTCCTGGATGGCATTGTCATTGAGGTCAATCCACTCGTATTGCCCCAGACCTGGGGCAACTTCTATAAATCTCACTTCCTGCCGACTGATTTGCTCGGCATTTACATCATACACCACATTGAGACGCAGGAAGCGATTAGGCGCCTGGTACTGCCATTGGATGTGGGAGAGGAAAACCTCTTCATCTTTTAGGCCTTGCGCTAGGAAGGCAGGATTCAATACCCGAAAGGTGCGATAGGAACTCGACTGCTGCCAGGAAAAATAAGGAGAAGGCCGAAAGGTGCCGCTGAGGGTATAGGTGTAGGCCAAAGATTGGGGGAGGATACTCCCCTCAAAGAACTGCTCTTCCCTGCGGTAATTGACCGAAGCTTCTATACTCACAGGAAGGTCTTCCCTTTGCGTGCGGATATAAGGTTTGAGGTCCCAAAATCGGAAACTGCGCATCCCAAGGCTATCTCCATACTTCTCCTCTCGGTCTTCCCACCAAAGTACCACTCCGGTTTGCCAGTTCTTTCCCCAGCTTTTGTATAGGTCTCCTTCCTGGCGTTGCCAGCGGGTTTGACGGTTACTCAATGGATTTTCTGTATCAATATGGGTGAAAGTGTAGGTCCCCTGGAGCCATTTATCGGCACGGCTATTTAAGCCGCCTACATACCTTCTACCTATATTTCCGGACTCGGTTTTACGAATGCCTACTTCTCCTTGTAGGTCTACCAGGTTTCTAAAGGAAGTTCCCAATTCAGCGTTTAGGATTCGTTCGTCTTCTCTAACCGTCAAATCTTCTATATCCCAGACCCGGTCATATTCTGCCTGATAGATACGATCCAAATTTTGGTAACGCTCTCCTACAAACTGATACCCGGCCTTACCTTGAATCTGCCAATCTTTCCCCAAGTTTACCTCGTCCCAATTCAATTGTGAAAAATGCGCCAATCCCATATTGTCCGAATCATCCAACTGAGAGAGCCTGTTTTTATCTTGAAAGCTAATACCCGTTTCTGTATCCAAGCTCAAGCCAGGGGCAAGTCTAATCGTGGTACGGCTGTCCATTACCTGACGGGATTGGGGAAGAACCCACTTTCTGATGGGCGCATAGTCTCCTCTGGGCGTCCCTACCTCATCGGGTCTAATCCAGGTAAATACATTTTGATTAACTCCCTGCACATCGCGTTGATACATTCCCTTTCCTGGCCCTACAAAGGTGAAAAATATTTGATAAATCGCCTGTGTAGAATCCGAGGAGTACACATAGCGTTCATAGCCAATTCCACCGATGAGGGTATCTCTCCTTGCATAGCGAGGTTGAGCAGGATCAAAGCCCCGCTCAAATACGCCAGAACTGAAGGCCGCATCTCCTGCATCTCCTAGAGTCCTCAGGCTGTCTTTGACTTGCTCGAAAGCCTCTGGGTCGTCAAAGGGCGCGTTGGGATTATCCGCATCACGAGCGTAATGAAGGCTCCAGGTAATTCGATCCTTCCAAAGCGAATGCTGGGAAAAGGCTGTAATCAAGGATCGATTGTAGTTGCGATCATTGTACTCAAAGTCTACGACAATACGGGAAGCGCGGTTAATCACATGCCGAGCTGTAAAGGTAATCTCTGCCGTATTGTAGTTGATGATATAGTCAAAAGCCGTTCCTCGCTTCATGAGTTTTCCATTGAGGTACACCCGTTCACTACCCGCCAGAATGAAAAAGAAACGCTCATCGTTCTTCCCCGTAAGGCGATAGGGACCTGATACCCCTTCTCTACCCAGGAAGGAATTCGTATGGAACTGACCTCTTGCGACAGCACCACTCACAGCAACTTGATGTTTCTTTCCCTCCTGCGCTACTCGTACCCCTTGGACATTGCGATACAACTTGGCAAACTTTACATCCTTAACAGATACTTCGTAATCCCCTAAGGTCAAAGAGCTTTGATCCTTTGAAAGTCTAATGAATACTCGATCAAAATCAGCTAGTTGTTGTGTAGTTCCCTCTGGTTGAATAGGTATATTTTCGTCTGAAATTGCCCCTTCAATTCGCAAGCCATTTCCCAAGTCTCCTTCCAGCTGTAATTGAAGTCCACTGGTAAGGCTTACGCCGCGATTATTCCCTGTAGTTATTCCCCGAGTAAGGCTGCCTCTCTTATTTATATTTGTGGTCTCCCAAAAGCGTGTATTAGCGGTATCTAGGGTAACTACAGGAGAGATGAATACAGAATCTTCTGTTTGGGACGGGGGAATCTCCATCAGCCGAATGGATGGCAAAGGGGAATGGAGAAAGTAGGCATACTGTATCCTATAGGTCCCCACACTAGCAGAATTTGGAAAATACAGTTTACCTGTTTGATAGGAGATCTCATAGGAGGCAGTGTCCAATAGCTGGCCATCCAAGTCCCAGACAGATTCTGAAAAGGGGACAAGAAAAGAGTGGGATAACTGAAGGGTGTCTCCTGGTATAGGAAATAGGTTAATATTGGCCGTTCCCATATTCTGGGCAAATAGCGAGGAAATAGTACATACAAAGCCTATCCATAGCCCCAACCGTTTGCCGATCAGGAACACCTGTTTAGAGGGACTTTCTGAGTAAAGGCAATTCAATAAAGAAGGCCGTTCCCTCTCCTTTCCTACTTTCAAAGGTAATCTTCCCACCAGATAGTTCGATGATTCGTTTGACCATGGCAAGTCCTAAGCCCATTCCAGAGCTCTTGGTAGAAAAGTTAGGTTCAAATATCATTTCTTGAACCTCTTCTGACATACCCTTTCCATAATCTCTTATTTCGATTATGCAAGTATTATGCCCATTCCGACGAATACACACATCCATCATGGCCTTTTCTTCCATGGCCTGCATCCCATTTTTAATCACGTTCTGGAAGCAGCGTCCTAACTGGTCCCGATCTGCATATACCCAGAATGGATCTTTGGGGATATCGAGGTTCCACTCTGTATTTTCAGAGGAAGCATAGAGGTCTACAACTTCCAGCAATACCTCACTCACGGATACTTCCGTTTTCTCGGGCTCAGGCATTTTGGCAAATTCAGAGAAGGAATTTGCTATTCGGGAGAGCGTATCGATCTGCGATAATAGGGTACGAATAAATCGTGGGAACATGCGATCCAAATGTACACTCTTATCATTCCAGGCTCGATCAATATGCTGGATCCCCAATTTCATTGGTGTAAGTGGGTTTTTAATTTCATGGGCAACTTGCTTGGCCATTTGCCGCCAGGCTTTTTCCCGCTGGTTCTGCTTGAGTTGCGCCTCACTGGAAGAAAGCTTATCCAACATGGAGTTGTATGCTTGGACAATGTCTCCAATTTCGTCGTTGGACTTGTATTGTATCTTTGTATTGTAATCCCCCAATCTCGTGGTAGAGAGACGGCCCTGAATCAGTTTGAGGGGGCGGGTAATCGTATTAGAGATAAGTACTGCCAGAACGTTTACAATCAAGAAGATAATCAAATACGTATTGACAAAATAGGACAAGAAGTCCAAAATTTGGTCATTCAATTCATCCTGCCTACCGAGAAAAGGAACATTCACAAAGCCTATGGGGTAATTTACCTCATTCATTATCGGCTGGTAGGCGGCGAAAAAGGTTTGGTTTCCAATTTTCTCTTGATGAACTACCCGCGCTACCTTTTTGTCTCTAAAAGCTGAAAGCGCTTCAGCGTTCATCAGGTCTGTGCTAATTCCTGTCTGGAAGATCTGTTGTTGGGTAGAGGAGATGTAGCGCCCTTTGATATCGTAGAGGGTTATATCCTCTGAGAGGAATTCGGTTATTTGTTCAAACCTTTCACTTAATCGGCCTAAATTCAGATTTCCCTTTCCATCGTAACAGCCTCTACAGTCAGATTGCAGGAGCTGAACCACGTTTGCTGTGCTTTTGAAAAGAGCCTCCTCTGTTTCCTTTTCAAATTCATTTTCCACAAAACTAGACAGACTACCCAAAATAATCAGTAGGGGAAGAATAACGATCACCAGTACGGTGAGCCGGATTTTCGAGCGGAGGGGAATCTGGTTTACTCCTTGTTCTCCACGTTGCCACCTTATGATATAGAGCGGAAGCAGAATAAACAGCAGGGAGGTAATGGTGAAAAAATAGAAGACGATTGAAAAACGGGTAAGAACCTCTAGGAAGCTCTGCTGTTGGTATCGTACAATTGCTACCAATTGCCCTTTATCACCTGGTGCCACGTATTCACGGTGTCCCCCAAAATCTCTGGAGTAGCTATTTGTTAGAGCCTGGGGATCTTGAATATGCTCCTCCAAATACATGGGAAAAGAAGTCTTCCCATTCTGTGAATACAAAAACTTGTCTCGGTAGAGGGCGTAGTCAAAGCGCTGAGTTTCCCGAATCTGGTAGTAGAGTTCTCGATCCATGGAAAGGCTAGGATACAGACCTTCCGTTTGTATATCGGAGGGTTTGATCGTGAGGAGCAACAAATAATTATGGGTACTGTCCAGAAATAGGGGAATTTCTCCAATATACCAGTCATCCTCAAGGTCATTTTCTAACATATACAGCCGCCAGTTTTCCTCTGGACTTTCGTCGATCATTTCCTTGATTACCATCGTTTGTTCCACATTGTCCAGCAGAATGGTATCAGGTTTTATGGCAAAGGGATAAATGAACAGTCGGGTATCAAATCCTCTAAATTTGGGAACGATATAGGTATCGTGCAACCAATTTTCCAAGTCGGAAATCCTACGAAAATCATCAATCCCTGAATCAATTTCCTCTGTATTTGATTGGATACTGGCCAGGGAGCTTTGGTAGTTGACGATCAGCTTTAATTTCTCTTGAAGGACTTGGCGTCCGATACGCTCTACATCTGCTTGGTTCGATAATTCAATCCCTTGAGCCAAGGTACTGGTAATTATCAGAGCTGTTACCCCTACCAATAAAACATAGTTGGTCAAGTCATAGGAAAAAATCTTTTTAAAGGGCATTCGGTATAGCACCACAAAGAGGATGTATAGGGCAAGCACAACTGATCCCAAGTGAAAAGGTAACAGGTATCCCGCTTGGACAATAGGTTCGAAGAAAGAGTAACTCAATCCCACAACGACCAACATGTGAATCAACCAAAACCATGCAGAATACGCATATTTTATCCCTAGTAGAATGTTGAACTTACACAGCATCAACAAAAGTAAAATCACTGAGAACAGTAGGATTCCTGCATCAAGAAGAATCAGGAAGGAATAAAAATCTGTTGTAAATAGGTTGGAGAACTCTAATTCTATCTGAGAGTTGAGGACAATGGTTATAAAAATATAGTAGTAAACGCTTAGCAAATAGACACTTGCAAACAGCGTCAGAAAGGCGATCAAAAGGGAAAAGAATTCGTATCTCTGGATGATTTTCCTGTAGAAGGAATTAAGGCTTCTGTAAAAGGACTGGAAAATAATCGAAATGATAAGGGCAAAAGTGAAGATATTCAGGGTAAGTTCTCCCAAAGAGGGAGCCAGGGTATGAAAGGCTACAATAGAAGGGGAGAATAATTCAATATCGAGGTAATTTCCGGGAAGTTTCACTTGCCATAGAATGAAGCGCATCATCAGGACAATCCCGGCAAAGATTAGATTTGAACTCACATTTCTCTGCAATACATCAATGAAAAACTGCCTGGAAGAAAGAAGTAAGGAGACGATCCCTAGCAGTAAAAACGAGAACACCCCTATGCGGACGGTCTTTCTCAGCCAAATGGGGTCGAAATTTTTAATTTTGTATAAGGGCAAGCCTTCAGGGTCGTGTATTGTAATATGATTGACACTTCTAGCCTCCTGTTCACCAGAGGCCTCAGGATCTGAAACGTCCAAGGCCCGCAACTGATCTGAGTTGAGCCTGTCATAGTACTTACCCAAGTAAATAAAGGGTGTCAAAAAATCATTGACAATGGGATATTCAATAGAAAGGGGGAGGAGAATCACTTTTATTCGCCCTTTCTCACGACGCCTAATTTGATAATATCTCCTTCCATCAAAATTAAGGATCTTATGATTAGGGAGAGTCTCCTGGGATTCAATTCGCTTTTGTGCGGGAAGGAAAGGGGTATTCGTCCAGGAATAGAGGTTTTTGTAGGGATCATATTCCAGGGTACAGCTTATACATTCTGGATCAGGGGGAAGGTTATTGGAGAATTGATTGATACACCTCTCTAGAGAAGATTCCACATGGTCTACTAGTTTATTGACCAATCTTTCATCTGTATTGTATATATCATAAATATACAAGCCAGAACTGACGGCCAGACAGAAGTATCCAATAAATAACCACAGTAAATCCTTCTTTAAGGGAATACGAAACATAAGCCTTATTACAAGAGAAAAAACACCCTAATTGTCAATTTTCAGAATATCTATGGCGGGTCATTTGAAGACGTGCCCGAGTAGCGCTTGCACTGTAGATACGGGATTCTATCAGTTGCTCAAAATTTTCTTTTAGGTAAACAGGAACTCGGAGCAAGGTACGGGATAAGTTGGTTTGCTTTCGCTGTGTAATCAGGTTAAATATTACGTTGGGATAGTCTGATATCAGATAATAATCCGATATCTCATGCCATTCAATCACATTTTTCAAATTGGGTATTCTACTGACAGAATGGTTTACGATAATCCCCTGTTCAGTAATAACTTGTACGAGCAGCATCCGTAATGCTGCGTACAAGAAACTCAGAATTCCCAGCCACAAAACGCTCAAAATCCCTGAATATAGAAATACATTCGGATCGATCTTTTGAATTTCCTGGGTCTGCAAGTAGCCTCCATAGCTGAAGAATGATGAAACCCCCACTACGAAAAGTACCAACGCAAAAACCGAGAATACAATCGTAACAATCACAAGCTCCGGACGCTTCCAAATTAAAATGGGTTGAGATATCTGCTTCCTGTACCAAAATGAGATAAGCAACCAAGAGGGTGCTATCAACAAAGTGATAAAGAGACTTAAGTGTACAAGAAGTTTAAGGGTACCCATTTTTGTTCCAAAAAATACTTCCTTAGGATAATGTTTGTGGATTGTAGTCGTAAATTACAAACGTTTGGGGTTTAATAAAAGTTTACGTCTCGCTTAAATATGTAAAATTTATCCCCAATAAGGGTATACGAAAATCCTAGTATGGATTTTTTGCAAGCAGATGGGCACCAATATAGTCTTGAATCCCATTTTCAAGTGAAGTAAATTCTTTATCGTATCCTACAGAACGAATTTTTCCTATGTTAGCCTCGGTAAAATATTGATAGGTTTCACGAATATCTTCGGGGGTATCGATAAAATTTATGTTTTCTTCCAACTCCATAGCGGAAAATACCGCCTTTCCCAAGTCGAGAAAGGTTCTGGCTTTCCCCGTTCCTAAATTGAAAATGCCTGAGGCTTTCCTTTGCTTAAGCAGAAAGAGAATAACGGAAACCACATCTTTGACATAGATAAAATCTCTGAGTTGTTTTCCATCTTCGTACGCCTCCCGATGAGATCGAAAGAGTTTGAGTTGCCCAGTTTGTTGAATTTGATTGAAGGCGTGAAAGATTACGCTTGCCATCCTACCCTTGTGATTTTCATTTGGTCCATAGACGTTGAAAAATTTAAGACCTGCCCAGAATAGGGGTTGGGCATCCTGCTCAAGCGCCCATTGGTCGAACTGATTCTTACTGACTCCGTAGGGATTTAAGGGAACCAATTCCGGAACCAGCTCATGGGCATCGTCAAATCCCTTTTCTCCACCACCGTAAGTAGCTGCGCTAGAGGCATATATAAGTGGAATTTGAAATTCTGTACAAATTCGCCATACCTGCTGGGAATATTTCAAATTGAGGATATCAAAAATTTGGGGGTTCTTCTCCGTAGTATCCGTTCTAGCCCCCAAGTGAATAATCGCCTGTATTTCTGACTCCTTACCTTTTATCCAGGAAAAAAAGTTGTAACGTTCTACCTGTTGACTATAGATTTTGTTCTGGAGGTTTACCGACTTATCCGGCCGCGAAAAATCGTCGACAATAACAAGGTCTTTATACTGGTTCTCATTCAAAAACCTGATGAGACAACTCCCGATGAATCCTGCTGCACCTGTTACGATAATCATAAAAGATGAATTTTGCTGATATGGCTAGGTTAATTTTTTTTGCAAAACTACACAATTAATAGGTGTCAGATAAGATCTTTTCTTTACTTCTTCCTATCCTATTTCCTACAAAAAATGGGCTGAATATCAATTACTTACCTGTATTAAGGCAAAATGCTAAGATATTTAGCCTTTTATTTTGCTTTGACTTTCTTGAGAGGTTCTTCCATAGACTATCTTTTCCCCTGGTTGATATTTGGGTAAATGAAATTATAACACTTAATCAACTATGGAGAATTCTAACATTAAAAACCGCAAAGTAAACATCACAGAAGATGCTATCACAATCCTAAAGACTGTCATGCTTTTCGACCAACCTTATGGCATGAACTATTTGGCTAGGATACTATTGGGCAGTAAGGATTACGGCTTCAAAAATGAAATGCACACGGAGTTAGAAACTTTTGGCCTATTCAAGGAGGTGCGGATTGACAGGATCCGAGACCTGATTAACTATTTAATCAAGAAAGAATTTTTATTCGTTTCCAATAAACGCTATGGAATCATCGCTATCACCCAAGGTGGAGAGAATTTTCTGGATAAACCAGAGACCCTAGAAGTGCTTCCTAGGTATCTATATACCAACCGCCATGATCGCCGCCTATATAAGGTTTTACGGTCCTTAAGAAAAGAGTTAGCGAGCCAGGAAGGAAAACCTCCCTTCCACATTTTCACGGATTATACCCTACAGTGTTTGGTGGAAGCAAAACCTAGTACTGTTTCTGAACTCAAAAATATTCCTGGGATCGGGGATTACAAGGCCGATATCTATGGACAAGCTTTGCTAAAGACCTTTGAAGAGCACGCAGAGCAAAAAGCTGAAGATTCCAAAACAAAGCTAATTCAAATGGCCAACTCTCCAAGCCACCAGGAGGTAAAAGCCCTATTTGAGTCGGGAATGGATATCCCTTCCATTGCCGAACGTCGGCAAGTACAGCCTACAACGGTTAAATCTAGCTTGTATAGGCTCCACAACACCGGACAAATCGACTTGAATCCCTGGATTGAACAGCAAGTAACAGATTCAGATTTGGAAAAAGGCACGGAATACTTTCGAAATTCTTCCAATACCAAACTCAAAGAAGCCTATGAGCAGTTAGGGATGGATTACGAGACGCTAAGACTCTGCAGGATGTATGTTAATAAGGTTACAACCTTGGAAGAAGAACTCCGCTATGCTTCCTAAGGGGTAACTTATGCTATCAACGCCTGATTCATTCTGCTATGGACCTAGGGTCATTCACTTGAGTGACCCTATTCTCCTTTTCTGGTATGTACCTGGAAAAATTTTACTCCCTTACCCTAACCCACGTTAGGATTCAGGAACTTTTCTATAATTCATCTCATAAAAAATCAGGTCTATCCTGTAGGATAGACCTGATTTGTTCGTTTATTTCTTAGATTTTTCTTTAAGCAGTTGTCAAAGTACAGTTACTTCACCAATAGTTGCTTGCTTCTACTCCATCCTTCTCCTTGTACTCTCAACATATACATTCCCTCAGATAGGTTTTGAAGATCCACTCGCTCTGAGATACTACCGGTCAAATGCCAAACTCTTTGACCTGCCAGATTGTATAAGCTGTAATCGATTAGCTCGTTGGGTGAAACATTTTCAACGCTCATGGTAGTAAATTGATCTGCTGGATTGGGGAAGAGGTTAACCATAGGAGACGAAGACTCTACGATAAGCTCCTGTTGCGCCTGGTCAAACCTGGCTGCCTGACCGATGGAAGAGCATCCGATCACTTCTACTTCCGCCAAGTGAAGAATTACTTCCCTCGTATGATGGATTCGTACATATCTTCCTGTACTATCTATCTGAATCGTTTCGACCAGTCCTGCAGTGCCATTGAATCTGATAAAACTTACCAAAGGATCTGTGAGTAAAGAATCCAATGATTTGGTCTCATCGAAAGGCTGGTCGGACCACAACACGTAGAAGTTGTTAAGCCGGCCCTGGCAGCAGTTTGTACGATTGTAGACCTTAACCTGCTCAATAACACTTATAGCTCCCAGGTCTACCTGCCACCAAGGCTGGAATTCTGACAGCGTATGTTGAAGATCAGGGGGATTACTTGTAGCAGAATTTCCTGTACGATTTCCATCGACTGCTAAACTTGCCGTACCTTGGAAGTAGGTGCTAGACTGCGTTGCTTCCTTGTTCAACGCAATATTTTCAGAAACCGCACATAATCCTCCTGCATCGCACCCTTCAATCGCATTGAAGCTTTGATACGTACTAGCAAACTCGCCTCCTACCCGTACCTGGCCAAGTGAATTGTAGTGCAGGTTATCTGAAACCAGGTTTTCACTGTTGGGCTGTTGGCTATTGTCGTAGTAAATCTCATTTAAGTCCACTACATAAACGCCTTCAGTTGAAGAAGCAACTGCTACTTGAGCAGCTCTGACTGTTTCTCCCTGTTCTACTGTTGCATTAGGATTGTATACAGAAGCAGCAAAGACCTGTAAATCTGGGCCAAAATCACTCCTCAAGGAATCTATAAACTCTCTTAGGTTCGCTTCGTATCTAGTAGCCATTGTAGGATTCATATCTCCTTCGCCTTGATGCCAAAGGAAGCCAGCAAGTTTGTAAGGGATTCCTTGTACAGTCAGATCAGCCAACTGTGCATTGACGTAGCTGATCATTTCAGGATACATCCCTCGGTTACTCACTTCATCATAACTGGTTAAACTAGAAGTAGGATCCCAGCTTCCATCTAGGCTCGTTCCCCCCTCAGCGACTTTGATTATCCCCAAGTTGGTATAGCCATTTGCATATAGGGTCCTTCCAAAACTAATCTCTGCACCGTGTCCTTTTCTAATAGGATCTACCTGAATCGCCTGTAGGGTATCCCATCCATTTGAGTTTTGGAGCGTAGGGATATTCCATGCATAGGCAATAGCTCTATCATATGGACTTGAGCCAATCGCCAAGGTCTGCGATGCTCCTTGTGCACCTGTTGCGTTGGATTGCCCGGCATAAATGAATACCTCCATAGTATCCGGTTGAACAACGATACTCACCGTATCTGCAGATTCGCATGAACCGCCATTGAGGTAGGAGTAGATTACCTGATATACGCCAGGACAATTACCGGGGTCAAAGGTTCCATCAGGTGCAGCATCTCCTGACCAAATACCCCCGACGGGACTTGCGGTCAATTGATAGGCTCCGCCTCCCAGGGAAAGGCTTGGTACCGGATCAATCGCTGCCAATTGTGCATTGAAGCATGGATCATTGGGCGATTGACATCCCATGACCTCTACTTCTGCCATATGTAAGAAACCAGAACCAGAAAGCTGAATACGAATGTATCGCCCTTCCAGGTCATTTAATACAAAGGTTTCTTCAAATCCTGCAGGTCCTGAGAAAAATATAGAGGTAACTGCATTGTCCAGCAATAGAGTAGCCAGCGAAGCTGAATCGCTGAAAGGTGTGCTGGAAATTAGGAGATAGAAGTTATTGAGTCTTTCGGGTAATACGTCTGTCCGGTTGTAGATCTTCACTTGGTCCAAGATGCTGAGTTGTCCCAAATCTACCTGCCACCAGGGCTGAGTCTCATTCAGTGTATGCTGAAGATCTGGTGGATTACTGGTAGCTGAAGTTCCTGTTTGATTTCCATCAACGGCAAGGCTAGCTGTTCCGCCAAAATAGGTGCTAGACTGACTTGTACTTCTATTAAGTGCGAGGTTATTCAGGCCTGTGCAAGAGCTTCCAGCTCTCAATACCTCTATGGAGGCTATGGCAGAGGCACTGCATCCTAGGCTATCTACGTAGGTATATATGACTTCATAGGTACCTTCGCCAAGGGTAGGATCAAAGATTCCTGTCGCACTCACAGAACCTGTCCAAGTCCCTCCAACAGGATTTCCCACTAATTGTTGTACCCCTGCATCTTCTAAGAAAGGGCCGGCGGGGTCTATACTCACAATAGGTGGTACACATTCATCTCCAAGATCGCATCCCCATACCTCTATTTCTGCTACGTGTAGGAAACCAGAGCCGCTCAACTGAACGCGGACATAGCGCCCTTCTGTATCATTTAGTTCAATAGACTCAAAGCTACCTGCGGGTCCTGAGAAGAAAAATGGTGTAATTGAAGTATCTTGAAGGAGATCATTTAACGTTGTACTGTTACTAATAGGCAGTGTTGAAACAAAAACGTAGAAATTATTCAATCGCTCAGGCAAGACATCGCTTCTGTTGTAAATGTCGATCCGGCTCAAGTTACTCTTCTGACCAAGATCTACCTGCCACCAAGGCTGAGCCTCGTTCAAGGTATGCTGGAGATCTGGAGGATTACTGGTAGCGGAGGAACCCGTCTGGTTTCCATCAACTGCTAGACTTGCTACGCCCCCAAAGTATGTACTCGACTGAGAGGCACCTTTGTTCAAGGCTAAGTTGGACAGAACCGTACAAGCGCCTCCTCCTGGGACAACCTCAACTGAGTCAGTAGCTACCGCGCT
>JBCCTX010000189.1:0-14825 GCA_039197765.1 Bacteroidota bacterium | reverse complement strand
TAATTGGGGGACTCTGTTGTCAGGAATAAGCACTTCCAGCAGCTTGATACTGGAAAAAAGTAGGATGCCCAACGCGAGGCAATCGCCTATAAATACCCTATGTATGGGTGAGGGAATCACATAAGAGAGAAAGCTAAGGAAATATACGTATCCTTTGGGCATAACCGCAAGAGGTACAAGGGGTCCAGCCATTCCCGATCCTTCAATAGGGCGATGGACCATTTGGCCTTCCTCCAGGTAATAAGTGGAGACTTCTATGAGAAGTAGCGTATCTGTATAAAGGTTTGGAAAAAACCACCTATACACACACCGTAGGATGAATACGGTTAAGGCAACCCCCCAAAGCATATATTTTGTTCGATTCTCCATGAGGCTTACCTTGTTTTACCTGTTTAGGAATCTTCTATAGCAAAAACCTGAAATTCTTTGTTGGAAAAAATAAGGGTAAAATCTGCGGGAACTTGAATAGTTTCCAGAAAAGTGGGTTGAATCCACATATCCACAGGGCTATGGGAAAGGCTCTCGGGGCCCTTTAACGCAATTCCCGTTCTTCTAGTAAAAAGTCGAAGAATTCTTGGACGAAAAAAGGCTATTTGCGTCTCTTGGCTTGTATTTTCTCGAATAAAGCTAAAAAGTTCTCGGCTTTCTGGATTATTCACCTTTCCCTTGGGATCTGCCGGAAAATCCCTTGATACATTGTATATACATCCCATAAGTAGGAGAATTATACCCATAGGAAGAATAATCTTTATAAAAACCCTCCTGCTATATGCCTTTAAAACGGTGGCGAGGAGCTTTTCTAATCCTAAAATGCTAAAAAGGAATGCAAAGGGAAGTAGGGGAAATACGAAGCGTAGGCCATCTGTAAAGGGCCAAATGAGAAGGGTAAGGGTATATAATACCATAAAGGTTATCTCTGGCTGGAATCGACGCCAATTTTTGACAATCCCCCATAGACAAAGAGGAAGAAAAAATACATAAACTCCCCAGCTTAGTACCCCTAGATGAACTCTTGGAAGCATAAAATAGGTGAAAAGATTATCCAAAATGATTCTGGGTTCATAGGGGTATAGATAGGAAAGATAGGAAATGTGTCCAGAGGGATAGGACAACTCTCCGATGGACCCTATAAGTAGGAAGCTTACCAAACTTATCAAAGGGTGAAACTGCCGAATGGGAAGGTTATTGTGTGATAACTTTTTAAGTATCCATATGGCTACAAAAGTCCCCAAGAGAACAATACCCACAGTTCTAATCATATAGGCAAAGGCCATAGAGGCACCTAAGAGTATGCTCGATAGGAGAGAAGTATCACTTACATAAAAGCCCCTAATGAGGGATAAACTCAATGTGCAAACCAAAAGGAAGGGAATATCCGATAGAATAAAGTCGCAATAGCGAATAAGCCAAGGGTTGAGGGAAAAAAGGGATAGAAAAAGTAGAAAAGAGGGATGGGATAACTCCTTGCGAAAGTACCCTATTAAGACGATCTGAAAAAGCAAAAAAGAGCCTAGAAGGATAAACTTTAATGTGTACAAGTTAAGTCCATTTACCCAATAGCTTGGAAAAAGAAGCAAGGGAAAGCCAGGTGGATATAAATGAGGACCAAGGACGATTTCAGAATGGTCCATCGCGTAGGCATTTTCTTGTAACAATTGATGTGTGTTTCCTTCAGCCAAAGACTGGGTTTGGAGCAGGTAAAGGGCAAAGTCTCCTCCCCAAGCATGGTAAGGATCCAAGGTGAAGTAAGTGAACAGGCAGGAAAGGGTAAGTAAGCTTCCTATACTTCCCCAGAAATATTTCCTGTGCATATTCCTTCCTGGATTGAAAAAAAAATGCATCAGTGCAAACTAGCGATTTTCCTCCTTTGGGAGGCATATACCCAGGCAAAACAAAATAAGGCCCCCATAACGGTGGTAATGGCCCCTGCTATAGAGCCATTTAACACAACGGCTACATAATACCCGAGGATGGAGGAAAGTACCCCGATGAGGACCGCTAAGCCAATCATCTGTTTGAGGTTATAGGTAAGTAAATAAGCAGTCGCAGCGGGAATTATGAGGAAACCCACCACTAAGATGGCTCCTACGGACTCGAAGGAGAAGACAGTAGTAAGGGAAACCATCCCCATGAGGGCGTAATGCCAGATACTGGTCGAGATCCCTAGAGCTGTTGCTAGTGTAGGGTCAAAACTAGTGACTTTTAGGGCCTTAAACCCTATGAGTAAAAAGCCTAAGACTAGTAGAAAAACTCCCGAAAGCTGCCAAACGGGATTGGGCCCCAGGTTAGTCCCATCGGCTAGAATCCAGTTGTCTAAAGGGACATAGGCAATTTCTCCATAAAGCACGCAGTCTTGGTCTAGGTCCACCTGCCCCGCATATGCTGAAATGAGTATGACACCTATGGCAAACATAAAGGTAAAGGCCAGTCCAATTGCAGCATCAGACTGCAAGCGTGCTTTTCTGTTTAGCCATTCGATTAATACTGCTGTCAAAACGCCAAAACTAGCTGCACCTATAAGCATGGGCCACGTAGATCGGGTTTGGGCTAACAAATAGGCAATTACAATCCCCGGTAAAACGGCATGCGAAATGGCATCTCCGATCATGGCCATTTTTCTCAGGACGAGAAAACTTCCCAGGATGGCACAGCAACCTGCAACAAGTGAACCTGTTAAGATAATCCAGAAAGCGTCCATATTAGGTAAGGTGAGAGGTGAAAAGTGATGAGAGATAAGCCAGATGATAGAAGCTAAATGGGGATAGAGAATGGTGAAATGAATAGGTATTCATTCGCGTAGGCGTAGGGGGAGCGGCATGCCCTGTCCCTACCCCCCAAAGTCGTATCAAACAACGAAAAGTCATATTTCCTACATACATACGCTAGCTTTTTTACGGGAGATTGGACGGATAAGGGATAGGAGACTGGTGAGGATCCCTGGTAGGAAATTCGAGGGATTCCAAAAGGGCTGCCTCTATTTCTGGGGTGATAATGTGTTCAATCGCCTCGGCATTTTGATGTACGTGGTCAGCAGGAAGGTTCAAATGGGTAGTCAGATATAATTCCCACAGCCGGTGGATTCGGACCATTCGTTCTCCAATTTTCAGGCCCTGTTCACTTAGATTAATATACCCTTTTTCGGCTGTAACTAACCCTTTCTTCGAAAGGCGTTTGACCCCACGATGGATTTCTTTTTCGGAGAGATAGCGTCTCTGTTGGATTTCCCCTGGTGTAAAGCCTAAAATTGACCCCTTGGGTTCCCCTTCCCCTAATTGATACAGAGCCTTCAGGAGATTCTCCTCAAGGTTCTTGAGACGGTATTTTTGTTGTTGGATAAGTCTCCGGATGACCCCCTTTTCTTTGCCCAACAAAATTGAAAGGAAGGCAAATACAGATAGCCAAACGACTACCCAAGGCCCTGTGGGCATATGTGCATATCTAAGGGAAATACCCACTCCCGCTATTCCAGCCAAAACTGCAAAGCCAATTGCCACAAGCATTAACTTCCATAAGGTATGGGTCCAATACCTGGCGGCAACAGCCGGGGCGATCAATAAGGCTGACATTAACACTACCCCAATTGCCTGAATCCCAATTGCAATTGCCAGTACGGTTAAAAAAGAGAGAAAATTTTCAAGCCTCCCTACTGGAAAGCCCTTTGCTATGGCGTATTCACGGTCGAAAGTCAACATACTCAGAGGCTGGAATAGGATGACAACCAGCAGAATAATCAGACAGCTACTTCCACCGAGTATCCACACATCCTGAGGAAGTAGTGCAGCGGCTTTTCCAAACAGAAACTTGTCTAAGCCTGACTGCGCCGCATTACCTGACTGTTGGATGATGGTCAGGAGTAAAATTCCCACCCCGTAGAATACGGAAAGGACTATCCCTAGGCCTGCATCTGATTTTAAAGGACTCTTTCGGATGATGAGATTGGTACAGAGTAGTCCTAGGTATCCCGTTATTACAGCACCCAATAAAAGAACGGAAGTTTCCTTGGTGTAAGTGATTAGAAAGGCTAAGCAGATTCCCGGCAGAATAGCATGGGAGATGGTATCTCCGATGAGGGAGCGCTTTTGCAGAAACATGAAGGTCCCCACTACTGCAGAACTCGCACTCATACATACGATTCCGATCAACACCCAGAGCAGGTTCATATTTCCAATTTCCAAAAACGTGAATGGGTTTTCCATTTTCTTCTCAGGTTACATTTCTTGTTTAACTCTCCTGTCCCTCCTTGAGAGAATGTTCATAGGTTTTAACCAAATTCAGTACTTCAGAGAGGATATTCAAGTTTCCTCCATAGGTCTTGTTGAGCATTTCTGGGACAAAGACCTCTTGAGTAGGCCCGGCAGCAATCATCCGAGTATTGAGCATAATCAACCAATCAAAATATTGGGATACGCTTTGCAGGTCGTGATGTACCACCAAAAGGGTTTTTCCTTGATCGCGCATGGATTGCAGCAAGGTAATGATGGCGTGTTCCGTAGCCATATCCACTCCTGCGAAGGGTTCATCCAGCAGATACAGATCCGCTTCTTGAGCCAGGGCCCTGGCAATGAAAACCCGTTGCTGTTGACCCCCTGAAAGCTGAGAAATCTGCCGATCCATGAAGGCCTCAAGGTTTACTTTTCGGATGGCCTCACGCGCAATTTCCTTATCAACCTTGGTATACCTTTTTAGTAAATTATTGGGGCGCGTTCTTCCCATTAATACCGTTTCAAATACGTTTATGGGGAAGTCCCAGTCTACGGTACCTCGCTGAGGGACATAGGCAATTCGTTGCCTAACCTCTTGGAGGGGTTTCCCAAATAATTTGACGTATCCACTTGCAGGCTCTATAATCCCCATGATACTCTTTAACATGGTGGTTTTACCAGAACCATTCGGCCCAATGATCCCCACCAAGTGGTTACCATCTAGACTAAAGTCTGCATTCCACAAAGCAGGCTGATTCTGATAGATTACGCTTAGGTTGTGTAACTCTAGTACGGGATCACGATCCGCCATATCTTTTTAATTTTTAATTTAATCCTTGAATAAGGGTATTGACATTTGCTCGGACCATTCCGATATAAGTCCCTTCTGGGGTATCTGAAGCACCCATAGCATCGCTGAATAGTGTACCCCCTATGTTCACTTCCCACCCTCTTTGCTTACAGTCAGAAACTACAGCTTCCAAGGATTTTGATGAAACAGAGGTTTCTACAAAAACAGACTTGATTTTTCTTTCTACAATGAGATCTACCAGTTCTTTGCGATCTTTTAGACCGAATTCAGCAACCGTGGATATTCCTTGTAAGCCTCTGACCTGGACTTGGTACGCCTTACCAAAGTATGCAAAGGCATCATGGGCTGTAACCATGATTCGGGATGCTACGGGCAAAGTATTGATCTGGTCTCTTACCCAGGAATCTAGGGCTTCTAGGCTGTCTTGGTAGGTTGTTGCATATTCGCTAAAAACTTCGCTGTAGCTAGGAAATTCCTGAGATAGCTTTTCCTCAATCAGCGGGATGCCTTTTGCCCAAAGGGATACATCAAACCAAAGATGGGGGTCAAAACTACCCGTGGCTTCATCTACCTGTATGAGTGCTGACTCAGGAATTCCCTCTGAAAAGGCAAATACGGGTTTTTCCCTTGAAAAGCTTTCCAGCACTTCCCCCATTTTCCCCTCTAGGTGTAAGCCATTAAAAAATATGACATCAGCCTTGCGTAAAAGAGATAGGTCGCGTTGGGTGGCTTTGTAAAGATGGGGATCTACGCCGGGCCCCATCAGCCCCACAACTTCTAACTGATCGCCTGCTAGGTTCTTTACCATATCGGCGATCATCCCAGTAGTGGCTACTACTAAGGGTATAGAGGTATTTCCTTCCCCCTTTTCAGAGGAACAGGAGACAGTTATAAAAAATAAAATAAGTCCGGTTAACCCAAGTCGAATGACGTTCAATGTATTTCGCATTATTGGTGAAACAAGCCATGTTTTAGAATACAAAAACAAAATTAGTAAATATTAAATAAAAATTTAGTATAGGCTAAAAATAAATTCGTGTTATCTTGAATAAAATTCTTTATTTTTAACCTATGGAATCCTTGAGCCGTTCAGAGGAAAATTATTTAAAAGCTATTTTTAGCCTTTCTGTGGAAGGGGAGACGGTTGCTACCCGCAAGTTGGCTCAATTACTAAATTCCAAGGATTCTTCTGTAACAGATATGCTGAAGCGCCTCTCCAAGAAGTCGCTCATTCACTATAAAAAATACCATGGGGTTTCTTTAACCGAAAAGGGAAGACCTATGGCTATCAAGGTAATTCGCCGCCATCGTTTGTGGGAGGTATTTCTTGCGGATAAGTTGGGATTCAACTGGGATCAGGTCCATGAAATTGCGGAGCAAATGGAGCATGTCCAGTCTGAGGAACTGATAGATCGCTTAGATTCATTTTTGGGCTTTCCCAAAATTGATCCGCATGGAGACCCCATTCCAGATAAAATGGGGAATATAGATACAGCTCCTCACATGTTGCTGGCCGATGCAGATGAAGGGATACAACTCACCATCATTCGGGTAAAAGATGATTCTACGGAATTCCTACGGTATTTGGACGCAACGGGTATCTCCATTGGAGACAACCTAGAAGTTACGAATTTCATCCCTTACGACCACTCCCTCCAGATTCGTTTTGAGGAAGGAAAAGAAATGCATCTCTCGCAGAAAGTTTCTGAAAATATCGTTGTTCGGGAAAGGAAAAACTGAATGAAGGGTTAATTTTTCTGAAATTGAACCAGATTTTCCTAGTCTATGCCCGAATTTGTTCTGCCATCCTTTCTTTTAATAATTTGACTCTCCGTTCAAACTCGAGGGTTTCTTTTTTTATCATTCGAATAAAGCTATTGTCCTCCACTTCCCCCAAAACAGCCTTCATTTCTTCTTGGGTCTCGTATGTTGCCTTCCGAAAGGGATTTTCAAAATCTTTTTTTCTGCTAAGGTAGGTCTGTTCCTCAATTTCTTTTTGGATGTTTAGGGCTTCATCCAACCACTCTTTCCATTTCTGATCAGATACCTCTGATTCTGATAGGTGGGTAAGTTCTATAATTGAGGCATAGGCATAGGCGGAATTATGGAAAGCGTACTGTTCATGTATCTTGTCATAGGCTTCATGGACCTCTTCCCAAGTTGCTATTTGACGCTCCCTGATCTGGGTTTTAAGTTTTTCGAGGTCATCTGTTCGCATCAATTGTCCCCCTACATTTACCCAAGTGCCACGCCTACTTCCCATAAAGATTTCCTTTATTTCTGCCCAACTATATTTTCCGCTGTCCTCAGCATACTTCATTAGGGTCTTTATGCTGTAAAAGAGCACCATCTTACGATAGGTGGTGAATCCTTGTAGAGCCTTGAGGATACGTACGGTTCTGCGAGAGGATTCTACCCCTTGAATATGTATTTCTAGATCTTGCACCACTTCGGGCTTCTCGATAATAAGTTTCTCCCCAAGTTCCCTTAATTTTCGGTCCTTCTTTCCATTTGTTTTACCTGATTTGATCAGGTAGTTTTTCCCAATAACCTCTCGCAAAATATCCATAGCAGTGAATATCTCGCCAATGGTATCTGGAGCTAAATAATCAGAAACTATAGTTTGTGCCTTTACTTTTCGTTTGTCTCTAGCCCCAATTTTCCAGGAATTTCGGGCGATTGCATACATGTTGTACATAAACCAGTAGGCAGGCATTATCTGTAGCGAATTTGTAGCTTCATTGTTGGAAACCAGGGCAAAAGGAAACGGTATATTCAGGTCGTAGGGATAATCTGCTTTGGCTAGTAAGATGAAAGAGGCTAAGCGCGAATTGTGTTTGGTGCTGGTGCACAAGGCGGGCCAGAACCCTCTTCCTGCAACTAGTTCCCCATCTGCCCCTCTGGAATTGTGGTTAGAGCCCAGGGTTGCTCCTGCGGCGATATTACTTTGGCCCATAACCACGGCAGCTGAGAGGAAAGAATTATTATGGTGCTGTTCGTGAGCGGGAAAAATAAGGGAATTCAGCACTTCACAGCAAGAAATGGTTGAATTATCGCCCAAGTAGGAATTGATGAGCCTCGCACCATACTTGAGAACTGTATTTTCCCCCATAATAAAGCGCACAGCTTTGATTCCATAGAAGGCCCTACTACCATAGCCCATAATTCCATTCACCATTTCGGTTCCCTCTCCAATTTGGGAAGGTGCTTCAGCAGAACTGTTGATGGTTAGGTTCTTAAGTTTGTTTCCCCCTTTAATATAGGCATCTGTTCCCACCTTGACATCTTTGAGGATTCGTGTATTCTTGATCACCGTTCGATTTCCTACCTTCCCATAATAGCCCCTTTTAGAATCGAATTTTTCCTCTGTCATTTCTTTGAATCGATCCATTAAGTAGTGATCAGATCGGTATTTGGTCCAGAGGTAGGCATCTGCAGGAGTAATCCCATCAAACGGAAGAATACTGCGACCCCCATTTTCATTTCCCAGTTCTATCCAAATGCGTACGGCCTCTTCTTCCCCTTCTTTGACAATGCCATTGCCAAACTTCGCATGGTTTGTGGCATGCATTTCATTGATGTTGAAGAGGATTACCTCATTCCCAATCTGGTAATGAGCCAGGTAATCCACATTCATGATCACTACATTATGACCGATATCGCAGGAGACGATAGTAGAGTTGTACAGCCCTACTGGTAATTGGAGTTCATTGAACTCTAGGTAATAACTCTCCAAGGCACCAATTCGGATCATGCCATGGAAGCGACAATTTTTGACAAGTTTGGGATCGAATTTCTCATCCACGTAAATGTCAGTCCAGTTATCGGCCTGATTCTCATTTTTGACGAGTATTTCAATTTCGTAGGCAGATAGTCTGCGAACGGTCCTATCGTTGTCGAAGTATTCATTTCTCAAGTAATATTCATCTTTCCCTTCTGGGAGATAGGGGGGGACGATGAAATCATACCCGATCTGATGGAGCGGTTTTTTGAGAATTTTATTCATACATACCTAGTTTGAAATGGCAATCACATTTAAGGTATAGCACTTATATACCGTATATTAATTTCCCAACACAGAGGCACAGAGGAAATCTAACAATGGTTTACCTTTACTCCAGAAAGATATCATCGAATTAAACCCTCCGTGTCTTAGTGTCTCTGTATTCAATTTCTTAACCGATAATTGGCAAAAGAGGCCCATAAGATATAAAGTGAAAGCTCCTTTTTTTCAATCTTTCGAAGCTACTCCACCGTGACGGACTTAGCCAAATTCCTGGGCTGATCTACATTACATCCTTTCATAATTCCTGTATAATAAGCAAGTAATTGCAATGGAATGACAGAAATTAAAGGGGTAAATACCTCATTACAAGCAGGTATTTCCAAGGCATAATCAACCATTTCTTTTAAGTGTTGATCTCCCTTTGTGATGATACCCATGACCCTACCTTTTCGCGATTTGACCTCTTGGATGTTGGATACTACTTTTTCGTAAGCACTATCCTGTGTTGCGATTACAACGACAGGCATTTCTTCATCAATGAGGGCAATGGGACCATGCTTCATTTCTGCAGCTGGATATCCCTCTGCGTGGATATACGAAATCTCTTTTAACTTTAAAGCCCCTTCCATCGCTACGGGGTAGTTATACCCCCTACCTAGGTACAGGAAGTTCTTTGCGTAGGTAAACATCTTGGAGATCTCCTCAATTTGAGGTTGAAGTTTTAAGGTCTCCTCAATCAAGGTAGGAATCTCCTCTAGGTGAAGTAGGAGTTCGTGGTATCTTTCAGGTGAAAGGGTATTTCTGGCTTTGGCGATCTTCAAGGCAATCATAGAAAGGACAGTCAATTGAGCTGTAAAAGCCTTGGTAGATGCAACGCCAATTTCAGGACCGGCGTGGGTATACACCCCTTCATGGGATGAACGTGCGATCGAAGATCCCACTACATTACAGACCCCAAAAACGGTTGCCCCATGTTCCTTGGCGAGTTCCATTGCTGTAAGGGTATCGGCTGTTTCTCCCGATTGTGAGATGGCTATGATGGCATCCCCCTCCCTAATAATTGGGTTGCGATACCTAAATTCGGAGGCGTACTCTACTTCTACAGGGATCCTGCAAACTTCTTCAAAGAAATATTCGGCAACCATACCCGCATAATACGAAGTACCACAGCCCAGCATGATGATTCTATCGGCTTCATAGAGTGCATCGACATGTTTGTGTATCCCCCCTAAGGTGAGTTTGCCTTCACTAGCTTTGAGTCTCCCTCGCAAGCAATCGCGAACCGATCGAGGTTGCTCAAAAATCTCTTTGAGCATGAAATGCTCATAACCGCCCTTTTCTATTGCCTCCAGTTCCATATCCAAGGTTTGGATATAAGGAGTCTGGGGGAGATAGGATAAGTCTCTAATTGTGAGTTCTCCATCGCGAATTACAGCAATGTCATTGTCGTTGAGGTAAACGACATCTTTGGTGTATTCAATAATAGGACTCGCATCCGACGCCAACAGGAATTCTCCCTCCCCAATTCCTATGACCAATGGACTCCCCTTCCGGACCGCTATGAGGGTATTGGGTTCTTCCTCATTGAGTATGACAATCCCGTAGGCCCCTACGACGTGATTTAAGGCGATCCTAACGGCCTCTTCGAGGGGGCCATTGTGGTTGTCGTATACATCTTCAATAAAGTGAATCAATACTTCCGTATCGGTTTTACTAGAAAAGTTGTGTCCTTTGGCTTCTAGTTCCTTCCTCAAAGCACTGTAGTTCTCAATAATTCCATTGTGGATGATAGCCAGTTTGCCATTTGAGGATTTGTGGGGATGGGCATTTATATCGTTGGGTTCTCCATGGGTTGCCCAGCGTGTATGCCCAATACCTATTGTACTGGTAAGTTGTTGTCCATTTACAAAATTTTGCAGGTCTGCAACCTTTCCTGCTTTTTTGAAAATGGTGAGTTTTTGATCATTGAGCAAGGCGACACCTGCGCTATCGTACCCTCTGTATTCTAGCCTTTGTAACCCCTTAATGATCACGGGGTAGGCTTCTCTGTGTCCAATGTAACCAACAATTCCGCACATATTGAATATTATATTTTTTTAAAAGTTGAATTAAGTACTAGAGCATAACCGATCTTATATTTTTACTTTGAATTTAATGAAACTGAAGTTTCTCAAGACATTTTAGTTTTACCACAGAGGATCAAGGAGTAATTAAAAGAGAAAAAAGAGGGTATTTTAGGATTAAAGGCAAAATGAGCTAAGAAAAATCTCTGTGTACCTCCTTTTTTCCTCCCCAAACTCTGCGGTAAAAACCCACGAATATTAAACCCTTTAGGGTGAAAATGTATTTTCTGGTCTATTACCACAATCATTTTGCTTAAGTACTTAAATTTTCGTTCCACAAAATTTGCAAAAAACGGCATCTATATCGTGATCGTCTGGTGTGCAGTGGGGGCAGTCTGTAGGAGTGTAAGGGTGCTCCTTACTGGCATGGGCTAACTCAACGGATACAATCCCCGTAGGGACAGCTAGAACTCCATACCCCAAAATCATTAGGATTGCAGCAATGAACTGTCCTATAGGCGTTACAGGGGCTATATCCCCATATCCTACAGTAGTTACCGTAACAATGGCCCAGTACATACTTATTGGGATACTTGCAAAGTTTTCGTTGGCCTCGCCCTCTATGAGATACATGGTGGAGCCCATGATGCATACGATAATCAGAACAGTCGTGAGAAATACAGTTATTTTAATCCTGCTTGCGCGCAAGGCTGCCCATAATACCTGGGATTCAATGAGATACGTGCCAAGCTTAAGAATCCTGAATACGCGTAGAAGCCTCAGGGCCCTTATTGTCAGCAAATAATGTGTTCCTTTAAACGCAAGGCTAATATATGCAGGAAGAATAGAAAGTAGATCTACAATCCCATAGAAACTAAAAATATAACTTACGCGATTCCTTGCACTATATATTCTCAATATGTATTCCAGGGTAAAGAAAATAGTAATAGCCCACTCCGCCCATAACAATAGTTGCATGTAGTTTTCCTCTATGGTGGAAACGGTTTCCAGCATTACAATAAGGACACTTAGTAAAATGAGGATGAGTAGAATTACGTCAAAGCCTTTTCCAGCAGGTGTGTCTGCTTCAAAAATGATCTCATACAATTTTTCCCTTAGGGGTTGACTTGAAGTATCTAATCCCATAATTAACAAGATTCAATTGTAGAGCAAGAAACGAGGTAGGTAGTAGGTGAGTGGGTAATATTATTTAAGAAAAGGAAATTCTTGCTATCTGTATTACATTTGCTTCAAATCTAATAATTTGTTGCTCATTGTCAAATAGGTCAGTATTCAACTGGTACACAGGCTACCTGGGCAGTATTCCATCCATCAATAGCGGCTGACATGATCCCCCCTGCATACCCTGCTCCTTCCCCACAAGGGTAGAGTCCCTCGCATTCTGGGTGCATTCTAGAATAAGGGTCTCTTGGGATTTTTACGGGAGAAGAGGTTCTGGATTCTACCCCTACTACCACCGCTTCATTGGAAATATATCCCTTCATCCGTTTTCCTATTTGCCTTAAAGCTGTAGCAAGTGGGGAATAAATAAAGGGAGGTAAGAGTTCGTGGAGGGGGGCAGAATCTATCCCCGGAAGGTAGGAACATTCGGGAAGATTGTTCGAAATCCTCTTGGAAAGAAAATCTCCTAAGCGTTGGCCTGGAGCAAAGAAGTTCCCACCCCCTGCCTGGTAGGCTTTTGCCTCCAATGCAGCTTGCCACTCCATGAGAAGTAGGGGCGAATCACTTTTGGGAGTAATATCCTGCCCCGTTATCTGTACGACAATGCCCGAATTCGCAAATGGACCATTGCGTTTGGAAGGGGACCAGCCGTTTACCACTACTTCTCCTTCGGAGGTAGCTGCCGGGCAAATGATGCCTCCTGGGCACATACAAAAAGAATGTACCCCTCTTTCTTGTACATTTCTAGACCAATTATAGCTCGCTGGAGGAAGATTGAGAGGTCTTTCTGCACTACTGTGGTACTGAATCGAATCGATTAATACTTGGGGGTGCTCAATTCGGACTCCTACAGCGAGGGGTTTTTGTGCCAGGGTAAGACCCATTTTATGGATCATTCTGAATATATCTCGAGCTGAATGGCCTGTGGCTAAAAGCAGTTTCTTGCATGAGATCCAATAGGTTCCATTTACTTCCAGGGCTTCCAGCTGAGATCCCTGCTTACGAATATTCGTAATTTTACTGTTGAAGTGAATTTCTGCGCCACAGTCAATCAAGCATTGCCTTATATTTGCGATTATTTTGGGAAGCTTATTGGTGCCAATATGAGGGTGGGCATCTACCAGAATATCCGAGGGCGCACCGAAGTAAACGAGCATTTGAAGGATATTCTCGATTTTTCCTCTTTTGGTAGACCTTGTATATAATTTGCCATCAGAAAAGGTTCCAGCTCCCCCTTCGCCAAAACAATAATTGCTCTCGGGATTGAGTATCCCTTGTTTGGTCAGTTGTGCCAAATCTCTCCGACGATCCCGCACGGCTTTACCCCGTTCCCAAATAATGGGCTTATATCCATTTGCGACGGCATTCAAGGCTGCGAATAGTCCACAGGGGCCCATTCCAACGATATGTATTTCCGGTCCATTTGCAACAGATTGTAGCTTGGGATCGAATGTTGGCTCCTCCTTTGCCTCTTCATCAACCCACACCTTTATTTTCAGTACGTATTGAACAGGCTTTTTGCGTGCGTCTATGGATCGCCTACATATTTCCCAGTTTGTAATACGTTTCGGCGAGATCCCTGTTTTCTTTGAGATAAGGGGAAGCATATTTTCCTCAGCATATGCTTCGGGGTGTAACCGAAGCTCCAAAACGTCTATCATACAGATTAGATGCTATAGCCCAGCAAATCCAGGGCTTCTCCACCTTCTTCCCGAATAAATTGAAGGTCCGACTCGTCGAAGGACTCAAACCAATTGGGTGTGGGTTTTTTCATTGGGGCAGAAGTACTGCTAGGCAATATAGTCAAATATCTGTTTACATATCCTTGCCATCGGTTATCCGTTTTGGGAGGGATTAAGGGATGTTTAATTTTTGCTGGCTGTTTGAGAACCTGGGCAATGGTCTCCAATTGTCGGATAGGATCTTCAAAAAACCGTTCAAATTGCATGAGGGTAACTCCAGGTAATTGCCCCCAATACACCACTTCATTTGACCAATATTTTACCCGAGAAGTGTTGGGAATTCCAGCTTCAGCCTCTTCTTGACGGATAAACTCTGAAATGGGTACCCGTGCGGGCTCCCAGAATAATTTTGCATACTCGTGATAGGAACACAACATGGATCTTACATCCCGTACAACATAGAAAATCTTCCCATGAGCGAATAAGTCTTTCATAAATTCAGGACAGACCTCCTGTAGTCTGGGAAGATCGAATCCATGCATTTTTATGAGGGGGATGTTAGATTCGGTTAGACGTTGACGGGCTTTTTTTTCCGTCATTTTATTTTTCCATATTGCACCTATATCTAATATTAAGGATTGGGGGTTTTGTAAGGGCATTTTTCTTCTGGCAGATTGTGGAAAATGTCTTCGAACGAAATCCAACATGAGGGTATTTCCAGATCTTGGATGAGATACGACTACAATAGGGCTTGATGAGCGAGATGTTGCAAAGTTGTAAGAAGATTGATCTCTCAAAACAATAGAACACTTATCAGAAAAAATCTTAGATCCTCATAATATACATAAATAATCAATTTTTTATATTATTTAATTTAAG
>JBCCTX010000188.1:0-14826 GCA_039197765.1 Bacteroidota bacterium | reverse complement strand
AGGGCCTGATCCGCTTCCTGGATCAGCCGAATATTCCGATAGGTCTGCCCGAGAGAATACTTTTCTTTGGCAGCGGAATAGTCCCTAGCTGCATAGTAGTTCACCTTAAGCTGGTGTTTGATAGAGTTGGGATCTCGCAATTTGTGGCTGTGGACGAGAGCCAGGTTATCGAAGAAGCGAAATAAGGCGCTGAGGGTCAGTACGGGGGGGTTAATCTTGGTATTCTGGGTTAAGCGGTCGATAATCATATGTGCACGATACCTATTCTTGATACTTAAGGCTTGGATCAACTCAAATACGTTGAATTCCTTATCTACATTGATCATTTCAAACACAAAATCCTTCCGCAATACCTGCTGATTTGTGGCCTTGAGATAGATTAGCATCTTGTCCAATTCATTATCAATCAGCGAAATATTGGTTCCTAGATTCGAAGTGAGAATGGCTGGAATTCCTGGCTCTGATTCTACTCCTTTCTCCTGAAGGAGGGTCGACACCCACTTTTGGATATCATTCTCGTACAATTTCTTGGCGTGGTATTCTACCACAGAAGGATGCTTTCCTGCTGCAATAGCTTTGGGTAAGCCTGCGTTTTTTCCCTTAAAGGCAATCACCAAGGTGCTGGTAGGAATGGGGGCTTTCAAGTAGCTGGACAATCGATCCCACTCTTTTTTACTCACCTGCTGGGCTTCCTTAACTAAAATAAGGCGTCGGTTTGCCATCACAGGGAAACTTTGGCAAGCATTCAAGACTTTTGCAAGCTGGGTTTCGCTACCGTAGTATACCTCTTTGTTGAAAGCTGCCTCAGATGGGCTCAACACCTTCTCTTCCAGTTTCGCCACGACCTTATCAATGAAATAGCCCTCCACCCCATGTAAGTAATATAGGGGCGCAAAGTTCCCAGAATCAATTTGCTGTATCAGGTTTTGAAAGGTCATGGACTCAGCCCAATCTTAGGTGATGCGCAAAAAATTCAAGACTATATGAAAGGGTTAGGTCTAACGCCTCTGTACTTGCGTCGAAGGGATGAACCGCTCCAAATGTATGGCCCGTATCTGGAATAAGGCGCAACGTGGTGAGGGCAGGATCTCCAAATATGTTTAATTGTTCCGCCTCATACATGGGAACCGTCTCATCATTCTGGCTGTGCAAGATCAGTAGAGGGCGGTTGAGTTCTCTAACGTGATCCAGGATATTCAAGCCCTTGCGCATATTTTTCTCAAGATCTTCTAGCAACCCCACATTCATCTGAAATACCTCTTTCGTACGAGAATTGACCACCTCTAGGTGACCTTGTCGCTTCCATTTCTCTTTGGTATCTTTTTCGTAACGATCTAAAGTAGAAATAGCATTCCAGGTACATACAGCCTGTACATCGGGAATTGCGCTAACAGCCAAAACCGCAATCCCTCCTCCCCTACTATGTCCAAGTAATCCCAAGGGCTTGGACAAAAAAGTCCCAAAAAACTGAGTATTTCGGCATAAATTGATGATTTCGCGGGTCTCTTTGATTTCCCTGCTAAAGGTGTTTTGTGCAAATAATTCTGGAGCGCCAAAAACCGCTTCATGTCCTTTCACCCCATTATGTGAAAAGTTAAAGGTGATGACATCTATTCCTTTTTGAGCAAAAAATTCAGCCATGTAAGGGACAAAACCCCAATTTTTAAATGCCTTAAAGCCATGGACATATACAAGGCAAGGCTGCTTGCCAAATACCCCCTTACTGTATTTGGTTATACCCAATTCATGACCATCCTGAGTAGTATATAAATAATCTTTCTTTTCCATTTCAATTTACTTCATGTACCATGCAACAAACGAGCTGCTAAATAAGGAAATTTACCCATAGAAAGGGAATTCTTCTTCAGCTCTCCGGTTCCTCAAACCCATACTTCCCTCGAAGGGGAACAAAACGAAATTTTTGAAGGGTTTCCCTTTCGTATTCCGATCTAGATTTTCGGGTAACCACCACCATGTGTTGAGATTTTTCGCTGCCTACTGGCATTACCAACCTTCCTCCTATTTCTAGCTGTTCCTGTAAGGCTAGAGGAACCGAGGGTCCTGCAGCGGTTACCAAAATTCCTTCATAGGGCTGATACTTAGGCCATCCCTTGCTCCCATCTCCGCAAAGCATCTTAGGTTCATATCCTAGATCTTCCAGTCTTGCTTTGGCAGTGCGATGGAGTTTGGCAATATATTCAACGGTAAAGACCCTACATCCTAAGGCACACAATATGGCAGTTTGATACCCTGAACCTGTACCGATTTCAAGAATTTTCATTCGAGGCTTAGGCTGTAGCAATAAGGTTTGGAAAGCAACTGTGTAGGGTTGGCTGATGGTTTGCTGCTCGGGGATAGGGAGCGCCACATCCTCATAGGCTTGATCAGCCAAAGCACTGTCTACGAATCCATGCCGAGGAACATCTAAAAAGGCATCCAATATTTCCTGATGGGAGATCCCTCTTTCCTGTAAATGGGCAACGAGAGCTTTTCTCAGCCCTTTGTACTTGTAGGTGTCTAGCAAAGATTAGGAAAATTTAGAAAAAAAGGGAAGAAATCAGGCTGAAAAGGATGTGCCACATCCACAGGTACTTTCTGCATTGGGATTATTAAATAAAAATCCCCGATCATTTAGCCCCTGCTGATAATCCAACTCCATTCCTGAAATATATAAAGCATGTCGCTGATCGATCAGAATCTTTAGTCCTTCTCGCTCATCAATTACGTCCATGTCTGTTGCAACGTCAAACTCAAGAATATAGGAAAGACCTGAACAACCACCCCCTTTTACCCCAATCCGAATTCCTTTTTCCACGCCATGACCTTCTTCGACTTGAAGGCGCTTTAACTCTTGGAAGGCTGCTTCGGTTAGAGAGACCAACTTTGTACTAAGCTTTTCCATTTGTAATTTGTCTTTATTCTTCTAAACGCAAATATACCGAATTGGTTGAATAAAGTATAATATGGCAGAAATAGAATCTCACATTTATTTTCCCCCTACTTCCATAGATAAATGGAGAGAAAAGGTCATTCGAGAGCTCAAAATCCAAGATCCTGATGAGCTTATATGGATGACGGAAGAAGGCTTTCCATTACAACCTCTATACCACCTTCCCGATTACCTGAAAAATCATTCCCTAAGTGACCAGCAAACTCTCCTCGAACACAGTGCGTACACAATTTGGGAGCCCTTGCAAATTGAATCTCCAGAAATTTTGGCGAAGCAACTGCAAACCATTCAACCCCTCGGGATTCAGCATGTATTTGTGGACCTTACATCGAGTATCCAAGGGAATAGGTGGGAAATATTGGAAAGGACCTTACCCTCCTCCCATCTTGAGGTAGCTGTCCAACTCCCTGCCCAACATACAGATATACCTCTTTCTTTTCCAGGCCCTCCCCATTCTTCTATTGGGTTACATCCTGTGGTATTTCCTTGGGATTTCCCTGTACCCTATGATTCTTTACACTGGGATATTCGCGGAATATATGAGGGAGGCGGTTCTCTTACCCTGCAAATGGCTGCATGCTTATCAGCCTTTGCCCAAGATTTGAGACTGGGCCTTGACCCTTCTCGCGTTCAAGCTATTCACCTATCAGTAGGTACTCAGTTTTACCTAGAAATCGCCAAGTTTCGCGTCCTTCCCAGTTTGATCCAGCTTGTGTATCAACTATTCCAAAAAGGAGATCTTTCCATCCCAAAGATCATAGCCCATACCGCCCAGAGAGATTTAGGTCAGAATGACAAAGCAATAAATGCGATTCGAAGTACTTTGGCAGCGCTTGCAGCAAGCTTGGGGGGATGCCAGGGTATATGCATTTCTCCCATTTCGGCCCCACCCAACCATTTTGACTTAAGGCTGGCAAGAAACATTCATTTTCTTCTCACAGAGGAAGGAAAAATTCAAAAAGTCCACGATCCGCTCGCAGGATCTTATTTCATCGAGGAAGCTAGCGACCAAATAGGAAAAAAAGCATGGGAAATATTCTTGAGAATAGAAGATGCTGGAGGGCTAAACAAAGCATGGGAACAAGGACTTATTACTCAGTGGATGGAAGAGGGTGCTCTTAAGGAACGCACAGCACTTGAAAGCCTTTCTAAGATAAAAATTGCGGAAAATTCTTATTTGAATGAGAAACATTGATTTTTCAACCATAGATATAGCCGCTTTTCTCCAAGCGGAAAGGCTTAAGAGAGCAAGCCAAAAAAGGTCCAGTAATTTACCCTGGGAGAGTCCTGAGGGCATAAATATTCTTCCCCAATATGCCTCCGAAGACCTGCAAAATTTAGCACATCTTGATTTTGTCCCCGGTATACCTCCCTTCCTAAGGGGACCTTATGCAAGTATGTATAAAGGTCGTCCATGGACCATTCGGCAATATGCAGGGTTCTCCACAGCTGAAGAATCCAACAAATTTTACAAGAAAAACCTCGCGGAAGGCCAGAAAGGTCTTTCTGTTGCGTTTGACCTTGCTACCCATAGGGGCTATGATTCTGATCATCCCCGTGTAGAGGGAGATGTAGGGAAGGCCGGAGTAGCCGTTGATAGCGTTGAGGACATGAAGGTGCTCTTTGACGGGATTCCATTGGATACGATCTCCGTTTCGATGACCATGAATGGAGCTGTCATTCCCGTAATGGCTTTTTTCATCGTTGCCGCAGAAGAGCAAGGAGTTCCTGCAAAGCGACTTTCTGGGACGATCCAAAATGATATTCTCAAAGAGTTCATGGTTCGCAATACCTACATCTATCCTCCAGAGGCCTCTATGAAGTTAATAGGGGATATTTTTTCTTACGCCTCCGCGAACATGCCCCGTTTTAATACCATCTCCATCAGTGGCTACCATATGCTAGAGGCTGGAGCTACAGCAGATTTGGAATTAGCCTATACCTTGGCCAACGGGAGGGAGTATCTCAAAACAGGTATAGGAGCAGGATTGGCCGTTGACGAATTTGCTCCTAGGCTCTCTTTCTTTTGGGGAATTGGGATGAACTTTTTTATGGAAATTGCCAAAATGCGGGCTGCCAGGCTTTTATGGGCGGAAATTGTGAAGGCCTACTCCCCCCAAAATCCCAAATCCATGGCACTGCGAACTCATTGCCAAACGTCGGGATATAGCCTCACAGAACAAGACCCTTATAATAATATTGTTCGGACAACGCTGGAAGGTCTAGCAGCTGTTATGGGTCATACCCAATCTTTGCATACCAACTCATTTGACGAAGCCATTGCCCTTCCGACCGAGCATTCTGCCAGAATTGCTCGTAATACCCAGCTTTTCCTCCAGAAGGAAGCCTCCTTAACGGAAATAATCGATCCGTTCGGAGGGTCATTTTATGTTGAATACCTTACCGATCAACTCTATCGCAAAGCAAAACTCCTTTTGGATGAAGTAGACAAGGAGGGAGGAATGGCCAACGCTATTGAACTTGGGCTTCCTCAGCGACGAATTGAGGAGGCTGCAGCAAGAAGACAAGCCCTAATAGACTCCCATCGGGAAGCAATTATTGGACTGAATACCCATCAGGTTACAGATGCACCTTCCTTTGAAATACTGGAAGTAGACAACCATGCGGTACGGCAAAGTCAATTAGACCGCTTAGACAAGATTCGAAAGAATCGGTCGGAGGAAAGGGTCCAGCAATGCCTGGATGCCCTGACCCATCACGCAGAATCAGGTAAAGAGAATATATTGGCTTTAGCAGTAGACGCCGCAAGGTCGAGGGCTACTTTAGGGGAAATTACCTATGCGATCGAAAAGGTTTACGGAAGGTTTAAACCCAGGTCTCGAACCATCTCAGGAATATATGCTAAGGAAATGAAATCCTATCCCGCATTCGAAAAGGCTATTAAGTTAACAGAGTTATTCGCCGAAAAAGAAGGAAGAAGACCGCGCATTCTCATTGCAAAAATGGGACAAGACGGGCATGATCGAGGCGCCAAAGTGATTGCAAGCAGTTTTGCAGATATAGGCTTTGACGTAGACTTGGGGTCGATGTTCTCTCTTCCAGAAGAAGTAGCGAAACACGCTGTAGAAAATGATGTACATCTAGTAGGGGTTTCCAGCCTTGCTGGCGGGCATAAAACCCTAGTACCTCAATTAATACAATCCTTAGAAAAGTGGGGGGCAGGTCATATACGAGTGCTAGTGGGAGGGGTAATACCTAAGAAAGACTACGAATTCTTACAGAATCAAGGGGTGTTGGATATTTTTGGGCCGGGAACCTCAATTCCAGAGGCAGCGGAAAAAATTCTACTCAAGATGATGAATGTTCAGGATACTTCCACACTTGAAAAGAAGAAATCTTCTAATTAGCCGCTAAAATCTTACAATCCCTTTGGAAAATTTATTTTCACATAATCCCTTCCAAAACTCTATTTGCAATACCTGCAAATTTGTTCAGATCATCCAAAGTAAAAGGGGAAGTACATTTTTTTTATGTAAAAAGCACAAGGAGGACAAATCTTTTCCAAAGTACCCTGGTCAGCCGGTTTCCTTTTGCAGGGGATTTCAAGAAACGCATACTTAATCTGAAATAACTTTAGAAGGCTGGTTATCAAATTTCTTCATGATAGATGTCAGTTGGTTCCAAGACGTTAGCATTTCCTTCAACCGTAACTTACCTGAAGAAGTCAAATGAAATCGCTTGGTACGCTCCCCCCCCATGGAAGTATTTGAATCCCACCAAGATTCAATCCATCCCTTTTGTTCCATCAGATACAGAAAAGGGGAAAGCTTACCGTTTTCTAGGTGAAAATTTCCATCCGACAACTCCCATAACTTAGCCCGGATATCTTGTAACTCCCGCCCCCCTTCCTTTAGAATTGACATAATAATGAGATGGCCAACTTCTGATGAAAAATCCGATAAAATGCTTGACATGTATATTACATTTATAGTATATTACAATTATATAAATTCAAATATTTCTAAACCGTATTTTTGCATAATAATAGGTATAATTCTCTTATAAAATGAAACGAATTTCCACAAAATTCTACGTAGTGGGTTTCCTGCTGGGGATCTGTATTCCCTCCTCAATTTTTGCACAAGATTTTAATAAAGTAAAGATCCAAATTTACCGAGAATTTGAGCCTGGACAAATAACGCAAAAAGATACCATCATAAGCCTCAAGGATTTAGATAAGGTTGCGCATTTATTGGGGCCGGGAGGAGCCGATACAGAAGCTATTCGGACGGCTATTTTTCTTGCAGCCGAAAGCAATACGCGGATCAAAACCAAAGTGGAAAATGGTAGGAAAACCATCCAGATTGGTCAATTCGAAGGAGATGATTTAGAAGGGCTGGATGAGGAAACGAAAAAAAAGGTGCAAGAAGCGTTTAAGGTTGCCAATATTCCTGAAATGGAGGAAAAGGCTGCAGGAAGCAGTTCCAGCATAGGAACAGATGATCCAATGGAAAAGGAGAGAACCGAAGTGGACTGGAATGGCAAAGTGATCGAGAATGATAACCTAAATGGCCAACAAATTGTCATAGATCGCAATGATCTATCCGAAAACCAAGAAAAGGAACTTTTGGAAGCTATGAAGTCAGGAGAGGTTTCCACTTTACTGGATGAAATGAATGTAGACATTGCCATGAAAGGTGAGCGCCCTCCTCCACCTCCCAAAAAAGTCTATCATATCGGTCCTCTGACCCCTAGGGAAGAGCACATGTTTAGAAAATCTGGGCTTATTGGCATTGCAGATACGCTTGCTATTTCCCATTTAAACTTGAGAAAAGCGGACTCTACCTATATCCTTGCGATAGAAACAGGGGAAACGGGAGAAATGGCCATAACCCTTAAACACCTTTCGGGAAATATTCTGATGCGAGAAAGCCATCCCACTGGAAAGGGAATCATTGAAAAAGAAATTTTTTTGGGTACTACCTTCAGCAACTTCTATTTTCTCACTATTGCTCAAAACGGTAAAATTTCTCACAGGAGGATTTTCCCAGGAATCGTAGAGGAACCTCTACCAGAAGAAGGATCAAATTAACGTTCCTGCTGAACAAGGAGACTTGATTCAAGTTTCAAAGAAGGTTAGGTCTTATACCATTTAGGTTTTATATGAGTAGGACCTTTAATTACCTTTATAAGTAGGTTTTTATTAATTTGCTCTATGCAACTGGAAGAAGCAAAGGAAAAATTTATTCAATCATGGGGAGCGCTTGGGACAAATTGGGGAATCAATCGAACTATGGCTCAGATACATGCTCTACTGTTAATTTCCCCCCAGTCGCTGAGTGCAGACGAGATAATGGAGGAGCTAAATATTTCTCGTGGAAATGCTAACATGAATATTCGAGCCCTAATAAATTGGGGGTTGGTAAAGAAAGAACACAAACCTAAAGAGCGGAGGGAGTATTTTTTTGCCGAGAAAGATATATGGCAGGTAGCCAAACAGGTTACCATTGAAAGAAGGAAGCGAGAACTGAAGCCCGTATTAAAAGTACTTAAAGAAATAAAAGACGTTGAAGGCTCTAAAGATGATGAGGATCTCAAATCTTTCGTAGAATCCTTGGATAACTTAGAGCAGATAATGGAACAAACCGATAAATTTCTGGAAATTATCTTAAAAGCTGACCAGGAATGGTTTTTTAGAATCATTAAAAAAGCATTTCTAGAAAAATTGCAAAAGACCTGATAGATCATGCGCGAACGCATATGCAAATACTTCGTTCTTACTAGCTGCATATCGTTCTTTATTGTACACAATCCTCGTAATCTAGTAGCGCAATCCCTACCTATTGATAGGGACTACAAAGGCTATGCCTTCACTAAAAGGGATAAAATCTCACGCCTGCGATTCTCCCTTGAGAAAATACAAAAGGAAGATAACGCTCGCCTGAGGGGCTATTCCAGCGCCCACATTTTTCATACAAATTGGGAGGATTTAAACGGAAGGTCGGTGCATCTTCATAGAATTGACCCAACGGGAATGCCCGAATATTTCGTTCAGCATAACGAATCTTCTGCAAAAACCATTTCTTCTTTCGATTTGAGACCTGGAGGAAACTCGGGGCTGAACTTGACGGGAAAAGATATCACGGTAGGTGTGTGGGATCAAGGGATCATATTTGAAGACCACGACTTTTTTCAGGGAAGAATACGAAACGTTGATGGAGGGAACATTTCTTGGCATTCAACCCACGTAACAGGGACCATTGCTGGAAACTCCTCAAACAATGTATATGATGGAATGGCTATTGAGGCCAATATTGAGGGCTATGTCTGGGATGACCTGGAAGAAGATCTGCTCAACGCAGTTGAAAGTGGAATGCTCTTATCTAACCATTCCTATGGAGTTCTCAGTGGCTGGACCTATGATGCTTCTCGTAACAGTTGGGTGTGGCTGGCAGGAGAGGAATTTTTCGAAGATCCTCGTTTTGGCTATTATAGTTTTTCCTGCCAAATGATTGATGCAATTCTGGAAGCAGCTCCTTATCACCTACTCGTTCGTTCTGCTGGAAATGATAGAAATGAGCGAGGCCCAGCTGAAGGCCAACCGTATTTAATTGAAAATACAGAATTTACTGAACCCCGCCAACCAGATGGGGGGGAAGATGGGTACGACTGTATTCCGACGGTAGGTGTAGGGAAAAATGTCCTAACAGTGGGCGCAGTTTTTAGCATTCCCGATGGATATAGCGAACCCTCAGATGTGGTCATGTCTAGCTTCAGCGGCTGGGGTCCTGCAGATGATGGCCGGATCAAACCTGACATTGTTGCCAGTGGGGTCAATATTGCTTCTGCTTATTATATTCCTTCTCAAGATCCTGAGACCGATCTCATAAGACCTATATCAGGAACCTCCATGTCTACCCCTGCAGTAACGGGTTCCCTTGCGCTCCTGCAGGAATACTATACAAAACTCTCCGAGGGTACCTTTCTAAAGGCAGCCTCTCTCAAGGGATTGATAATCCATACAGCAGATGAGGCAGGAGACAATCCTGGACCTGATTACCAGTTTGGGTGGGGCTTAATGAATACAAATACAGCAGCTCAAGTACTAAAAAACAGCTTAGAATCAGATTCAGAACTTTTTTCAGAAGAATCCCTTTCCAATCAGGATACTTTTGAGCAAATGATTTTTGTTCCAGGGGATAAAGCTCTCACAGGAACTATCTGTTGGACAGATCCAGCCGGTATACCCATATTCACCAATTTTCTCAATAATCGAAACCCTCGATTAATTAATGACCTAGACCTTCGACTAATAAATATAAAAAGTGGAGAAATCCACTACCCTTTTATCCTCGATCCAGAAAATCCTAGCCAAGCAGCGAGAAGAGGTGATAATCGAGTAGATAATGTCGAACAAATACAGATCACTAGTCCTTCCAGGGGAGCTTATGTCCTTCAAATCTCTCATAAAGAAAACCTCCAAGACGTAGATCAAGCATTCTCTTTATTTGTATCGGGAATTTCGAGCTTTCCCACCCTGAGCGAAGCAGAGCTACAATCCCTTCTGCGCATATATGAAGAAACCGGAGGGGAAAATTGGAATAGACCATGGGATTTAGCGGAAAATCCCTTTACCTGGGTGGGAGTTGAAATCGATGATTCGGGTAGTGTTGTGAGTCTTGACTTAAGTGATAACAACCTTCAAGGAGACTTTCCACCAGTAAACCTCCCCAAACTCATTCAATTGGACTTGAGTGACAATCTGTTGACGTCTTTTCAAGATTCTACAACTGCAACTCAACTAGATCAGCTAGATCTGTCAGAGAATAAGCTAACTTTTACCCACCTTCTCCCTTTATTGAGGACCAATATCCCCAACTTTTCCTTTAAGCCTCAAGACAGCCTTTCCTGGTCAGAAGATCGAAGGGTGAGATTTGGAGATTCCATGACCTTCCTCGTAGCAATTGATTCTACCCTCCCCAACCTTACCTATACCTGGTATCGCAATGATTCCTTGATTCAATCAAGTTCCAATAATCGCTTATCCTTTGATTTTGTCCAATACCTAGACTCGGGAAGGTATTATGTCACCCTTTCACACCCAGAAGCGCCAGATTTCTTTCTTAATGGAATTCCTATAAATGTATTTGTGAATCCTCCGATATGTAATGTGATTGCTCAAGAGGTTCTCACCCCTGCCACTTGTGGCACCTCCAATGGAAAAATATCCCTGAATCTCCAGGGAGGACGCCTTCCCTATACTTATGCCTGGAGTACTGGCAATACGGAAAGTACCCTGTCAAACCTTTCCCCAGGCGTTTACACTGTCACCTGGGAAGATCGCAACCTATGTAGGGATAGTCTTTCTTTTACCCTAGATTCTATAGCCTTACCTTCTATCCAAATATCGGCTGTGAAAGCTGCCAACTGTTTGAGCCTCGGGTCGGCATCTGTAGCTGTAGAAGGAAGCACAGGCCCGTTTGAGATACAATGGAGTCATGGTCCAAGGGAAGCGATGGTTTCGGACCTAACGGCAGGCTTGTATGAAATCCAGGTATCCGATAGCAATTCCTGCAATGTATCAGATACCCTCCGCATCCAGGAACTATCAGGCCCTGTAATTCAAGTGGCTTCCTTTGAAGAGGCACACTGTGGGCAGGATGTTGGGAGTGTTGAAATCACCGTTTCCGGCGACAGTCCTCCTTTTCAAATATTGTGGGAAAATGGAACGAATACCCCCCAATTGACGAATCTTTTTGCCGGAAAGTATCAGGTCATGGTACAGGATAGTTTAGGATGTAGGGATACGCTTACCTACGAACTTCCAGGTAGTGATACCTTGCGCATTGATACGGTAATTGTGGCCGATGCAAGGTGTGGGGAGGCAAATGGTCAGGCGGAGGTGATCGTGACAGGTGGAAAAACACCTTACATATTCAATTGGGCTAGCCTTTCGGACTCCTCGCAGAGTATCCAAACCTTCCTCCCTCCTACCTTTTACAGCGTATATGTGAGCGATCAAACAGGCTGTACAGACTCAATCCAATTTTCCGTTCTAGAATTAGGAGAGATCCCTGAGGCCGCTTTTACCTTCCAAGAGGAAGGGAGTACCCTTTTGTTTAGGAATCTTTCTCCAAATGCAAGCACTTACCGATGGGAATTCGGGGATGGGGCCTGGTCTGACCTTCCCAACCCAAGTCATACCTATGCACAAATAGGCACTTATCAGGTCCAGTTGATTGTAAGCAACGAGCTTTGTGGTTCTGATACCCTGATTCAAGAAATAGAAATCTCTACCCTTACTTCCCATCATACATTTCTGAAGGCAAATGATATCCGGATCTACCCTTCCCCCGCTGATCAGGAAGTCTTTATCGACTTATCATCCATTACCCAACAATTTTCCCCTGAAATTCGAGTAATTAATTCAATTGGGAATACTATTTCGGATTTCGGTAACGTTCCTAAAGGGAAATATTTGATTTCATTTTCCGTAGAAAATTTTTCAACGGGAATTTACACGTTACTCATTCAGGTTGATAGTCAAACCCTTACAAGGAAGTTTTTCATCAAATAAAAGTTGGAGAATTATTTCGGCATAACAAAAAAAATGCCAAAGTTGATTTTTTCTGAAAAAAAATTGGAAAAATTCAATAGGAATCCCATATTTATGTATGAAAACAGACCCTAAAATTTCGACTCAACCAAGCCTAAAATCTTAAAAAAAGTTAGATCAATTTTATGCTGAAGCAGAACCAACAACTCAAAATCCTGCAGAAAATTTCTCCCCAGCAAATTCAATTTATTAAATTGCTGCAGGTACCCACTGCTTCACTAGAACAACGAATAAAAGAGGAAATCGAGACGAATCCGGCCCTTGAGGATGAAAAAATGAACTACGGGGAGAAAGAGAAGGAGGAGTATTCTGACCTGGACAAAAATGATGAAGAGCTTAAGGCTCAAGAAGAGGAGAATGCCGAAAATGTATCTCTGGAAGACTTCATTTCTTACGATACCTATGATTACAAGACCCATCTCCCCAAAAAGTCTGATGACCCTGATGATGAATACGAGGCGCCAATTGTGCAAATGCAGTCCTTGTACGACAATATGCGGGAGCAATTGTCCATGCTAGAGCTTGATGAAACCGATCACATTATCGCAGAGCACATTATCGGCAGCATTGATGAAGACGGATATCTCAGGAGAACCGTAAAGGCTATCGTCCATGATATGGCCTTTCGGCACCACATCAGTACCACCCCCGAAAAAGTAGAAGGACTTCTTTCCTTCATCCAGACCTTCGACCCAGCAGGAATTGGAGCGAGAGATTTGCAAGAGTGTTTGCTTCTGCAGCTACGCCGTCGGAAACCTCAACCTACTATTAACCTCGCGATTCGCATTGTCGAAAAGTACTTTGAGGAATTCAAGAAAAAACACTTCAATAAGCTCCAAAACCGCCTGGGCATCACCAATGAGAAGCTCAAAGAGGTCTACAGCTTAATTGTCAAACTCAATCCAAAACCTGGCGAATCCCAGAATGTAATCAAGCACGAATACATTATTCCCGATTTTATTTTGACCATTGAAAATGGGAAAATCGTAATTCGTCTCAATGGGATCAATGCCCCGGATCTCAAAGTGAGTCGCAACTATGTGAATATGTACAAAGAGTACAAGGACACCTTGAAATCTGAGCGTAATGCCTCTATGAAGGAGGCTTTTGACTTTGTGAAATCGCGCATAGAGGCAGCGCAATGGTTTATCGATGCTATTCGCCAGCGCCAGTTTACGTTGCTCAATACCATGCAGACCATCGCGGACAAGCAAGAGGAATTTTTCATCTCTGGTGGGGACGAAAAGAAGCTCCGACCTATGATCCTCAAAGACATCGCAGAGGAAATCCAAATGGATATTTCTACGGTAAGTCGGGTAGCCAATTCTAAATACGTCCAAACAGATTTTGGGATTTATCCCCTCAAATTCTTCTTCACCGAAGGAATAGAGACGGAAGATGGCATGGTCTCCAATCGCGAGGTCAAAAGCGCCCTCCAAGAGATCATCGATGCAGAAAACAAGCGCAAGCCACTTTCCGATGACAAAATTGCGGTCATGCTTAAGCAAAAAGGGTATAACATAGCCCGTAGGACCGTGGCCAAATACCGCGAGCAACTTGGCGTGCCCGTAGCCAGGTTGAGGAAGGAGGTATAGGAAATTGTTCTGAGTTTTAAGTTTGAGGGTTCACAGGTATCCTTACAAATTCTAGTAACCCTAATTTACCCAACTAATATTTAAACCCAGAATTCCTAACACTCCAACCCAAAACCCCAAATCCCATGCACTTCACCCAAATCAAGGAAACCTGCCTCTATGTATCCGATCTAGATGCGTGTGAAGCCTTCTACCATGGGAAGTTGGAAATGCCGGTCATAAGCAAAGTACCGGGAAGGCATATTTTTTTCAAGACAGGCTCCTCGGTGTTGTTGTGTTTCATCCCCGAAGTAACAGCACAAGAAGAAGCTCTACCCCCCCATTTTGCTAAGGGTCCCCAACATATTGCCTTCGAATGCGAAGCGGATAGATATCAAGAGTGGAAATCCTTGCTTGAAGAAAAGGATATACCCATGATTCATGAGCAAGCCTGGCCGGGCGGCTATCACTCTGCCTATTTTCTAGACCCAGATGGACACGTACTGGAAATTGTGCCCAAAGGTATGTGGGAAGAGGGATAAATTGGGAAATTGGGTCTGTGAAGATGAGGGTATTTGGATTGGGAGGTATAGGGTATAAGGCTAAGCGATCTCCTACCAAAATTATCCGTTTTTGACTCATCCCAAAGCGCTCTCTTCCCCCTTGAAATGGGGAAGAGAGCGTTTCGAGAATCAATACAATCAGCCTGATTTTCAGGAGAGTTT
>JBCCTX010000187.1:0-14958 GCA_039197765.1 Bacteroidota bacterium | reverse complement strand
TTCTTCCGGATTTATGTTGGAAATGGCGTCTCCATAGTCTCTTCCTCCCCACGCACCAGCAGAACCCAATACTGAGTTGTCTATAATCACTCCATCAATGACATACAGAGGTTGGTTATTTCCTGTAAGAGAAGCATTCCCACGAATAATAACCCGCGTAGCTCCTGATGGCCCAGAGCCTCCTTGCTGAATATTTACCCCAGCTACTCGTCCTTGTAGGGCATTGGCCACACTAAGTGTTTGTGCATCAGAGAGGGATTCACCATCTACTTCGGTTACCGAGTAGCCCAGAGATCGCTTGTCGCGCTCAATTCCCAATGCGGTAATGACGACTTCATCAGCTTCGAGTCCTACTTCGGTCAAGCCAATGTCAATCGTAGTTCTGTTTCCAACGGTCTCTTCTACTGGTCCATATCCCAGAAAAGAGAAAACCAATACAGCGTCATCTCCAGGTACATCAACCGAATACTGTCCTAGTTCATTGGTGAAGGCTCCCTCAGTTGTCCCCAGAATAGTAATCGTTACTCCACTGAGCGGACTACCGTCCAGGTCATTCGTTACCGTCCCAGAAACGGTTTTTTGAGCCCATAAGCTGTTACTCGCAAGCAAGCATATAGTCAGCAGACCAACTATATTCCTCCCCGAATACCAGCTCGTTCGTCGTAGTGAGTTAGTTTGATTCATACAATTGTATAAAAGGTTGTTTTTAAAAAATATGTTGTAGTAAAAGTTGAATGTAGAAACAGCACCTCCGAAAATGCGTGTGTGTGGCCTCTAGACTGAAAAAGTATATACTTACGTATAAAAATTGAGGAAAGAAGAATTGTCGTAGCTAGAAAAAGGTCGTTTAAAGGTTAAGTTTCTCTCCAAAAGATAATGCAAATTCTCGCAAATTCCTGCATCTTTAAGCAAGAAAAATTATTCTTTTCCAATAATTGGGAGAAATTATTTGTAGGGATGCCTATTTGAGGGTTTTGCAGAAGAAAATGTAAAGGGGATTCGCACACTTAAAAAGGTAAAATCAGTATGCATTCATGGGAATAAAGCATATCGGGTTAAATTCTAATTTAGCCAATAAGACTGAAGAGGGCCATTGTTAATTACGCCAATCAATAGCAAGCGATCCCCAACAGGTAACAGCTTCATATCTCGTAGATCTCCCTGTATCTTCAAGCCTGATTCCCATTGGGGAACGGCCTGGAAGTCCCCAGCCCCATTTCCTAGAAGCACAAGGCCCCAGTTTGCATCTGAACGACCAAATTGAACCCGTGCTGCTGAGAAATTTCCCCCCAATAGTAGGTCAATATTTCCATCAGCATTTACATCTGCAGTTTCGATTCCATAAATGGGAGCAAACTGAGCCTCTACAGGAAATTCGTGCCAAATGTATCCGTTTTGTGTAAATTCCAACCATCCACTTTTTTGCTGAGTTACTTTCAAGGTGTAGGCCTTTTCCAGGATTTCTTTGGGAAACATATTCTCCATCGTAGCAGAGGCGTAGCTAGCATAAGAGGTGTATTGTTTTTTCAAGGGCACAAGCTGCCCTAGCAGATCATCTCTGAAAGCCATCGGATAGCTCTCCTCCCCCTGGAAATAATTCATGATGGGATCTATTTGACCATTTCCGTCAAAGTCGGAAAAGTACAGGGTTGAAGGCTGCGCAGCAGAAACCCGAAAAAGGGTATTGAGTCCTTCATTTCCCAGTACTAAGTCTGTATCTCCATCGCCGTCAAGATCTGCTGGATGGAGTACGTTCCACCAACCCCCAAGAGAATCGGCAACCCATTGGGCAGATCTGTTTTCAAAAGAATTCCCCTTATTAATCCAAACCTGTGGGCCACGCCATTCCCCCACAGTAATGAGGTCTCTGCGTTGATCTCCATTTACATCTACCCATTGGGCATCACATACCATACCTTGTCGAGAGAAGTCTTCCGACCAGGAAGTTGTAACGTCCGAAAAGTGGCCTGATCCATCATTTTCCAGCAAGTAGCTTCGAGGAGACTGAGGATAATTTCCAGGTTTCAACCGTCCCCCTACAAATAGATCCATATCTTCATCCCCATCTATATCATAGGGCTTTACACAACTTCCACTGGCAAGTACAGGAGGTAAGCCCTCAGATTTTATCCATTTTCCATTATCTAGTTGAAGGTATAGACGATCTTGAAAATCAGAATCTTCCGTTTTACCTACTGCTCCCCCACTTACCACATATAAATCCAGGTCTTGGTCTCCATCTGCATCAAAAAAGGCAGCCCCTATATCTTCTAATGCACTATCAGATAGGAAGGCTGGAACTGACCTAACAGCAAAGTCTCCTGTTGGCCCTTGGAGGAGTAGGGCTCCTGGTTGACTGTTTGCCCCTCCCACATATATATCCTGAAGTCCGTCAAGGTTTACATCTCCTATTGCGAGTCGAGGACCCTGGGTGGATAACATTTTAGGTAGCAACGGTTCTCGCTTGAAGTCTATAAAATCATTCTCTTTATGGGTGAAGGCTAGGTCTTGTGCCTTTCTCAGAAAGGGAGTATTTGCTGAGGGTTCGGGATTGGGAGAATTATTTTCCTGAATGATCTTGAGTTGTTGATTGGCCGAGATTTGATTCAATACCTGATAGCTACTGTCTGGCCAGAAAATTTCTATTTTGTCAACTACAGTGTCTTGGCCAAGCCCAAAGTGGAGGATAGGCTCCACCGAAGACTGAAAACCTCTAGTAGGCATGAGTTCCTGCATCATTTTCCTTTCCCCCATGTGGAGGACAACCCTAGTCCCAATTCCATCTGTATTCAGGCCCCTTCCTTTTAAGTCTATAGTGAGGTAAGAATGGTCTACGAAGGATTCAGATTGGTTTCTAAAGATAGATGCGGTTGAATTGACATTATTGGTAATGAGGTCTAAGTCTCCGTCTTGGTCTAGATCCGCATAGGCAGCTCCATTCGACAGGAGGATCTGGTCCATTCCCCATTCTTCACCTTTATTTTCAAAGTGAAGGCTTCCTTGGTTTTGGTAGATATAATTGGGGACTTCAATGGCAGGGACCTCCTTCAGAAGATCTGAAATGGCTACCTCCTGGTTGCTTTGCTGGGACTGAATTTGAGCGTTGGCAGAGTAGGCCAAGAAGTCCATGTTGGTATAATCAGCCTTATAGCCGTTGGTAATAAAAAGATCCTTCCATCCATCATTGTCATAGTCTGCAAACAAGGCAGCCCAACTCCAGTTTGTTTTGGAAATTCCTGCAACCTGACCAATTTCACTAAAACCTCCATTCCCTAGGTTCAGGTGGAGCATATTTCGCATGTACTGGTGATAAAATCCTTGCTTGTACAGGAGCTGGTGCTTTTCATAATTATCGCTACCAACACTAAGTTTTTGACGATAATTGCCTTCCGGCAGCATATCTAAGGTGAGAATATCGGGGAGGGCATCATTATTTATATCGGCAATGTCATTTCCCATGGAAAAGAGAGAAGTGTGGTTGATGTGCTCAGAAAGGGATTCCTTAAAACTTTTGTTTTTCTGGTTGATATATAAGTAATCCTGCTCATTGTAATCATTCGATATGTAGATATCTGGCCACCCATCCAAGTTGACATCCGAAATGCCTATACCCAGGCCAAATCCAAGTACATTGGTGAGAATTCCACTATATCGAGTTACATCGGTGAATCCTCCTGCTTTCCCGTATTCTTGTAATGGGCCCAGGTTTTCATATAATTTATCTCCAAAAGCTGGATTGGTTTGTTTCTTATAGCGAGCTAAGGTTCGGCTGAATCCTCCAAATTCAGGGACCGAATGATTGAGGACATATAAATCCAGATCCCCATCTCGGTCGTAGTCAAAGAAGGCTGCCTGGGTGGAATAGCCCGGATCAGCTACCCCATAGAGGGCAGCTTGCTCAGAGAACTTGGGGATGCCAGACTCATCTACTCCTTCATTGATAAATAATAGATTTCTTCGTTTGTTAGCATCTGCAGCCGCCGATCGACATACATAGATATCCAACCATCCGTCTCCATTTACATCTGCCATTGTCACCCCAGTATTCCACAAACCAGCAGCCTCAACCCCTGCTTCTTTGGCAATTTCTTGGAACTTCAAATCCCCTTGGTTGAGATAGAGATCACTGGCAACGAGATTTCCCGTAAAATAGATATCCGGTAGCCCATCATTGTTTACATCCCCCACGGCTACTCCTCCTCCGTTGTAGAAATAGCCATAGTTCATGACGTTGAAGGCTTCCGTTTCTTTGAGAATATTTTTGAAGACTACACCAGTCTTGCGGGGGGATACCGTCTGAAAAAGGGTGTCATTTTGTTGTGTGCATGACAGAAGGGTAATTAACGTAAAAATTCCTATTACCTGGAACGCTCTCATCATGTTAAAATGACTTTGTATTAAGGATGGAAAAAAGTGAGGCTGCCCATATAGAGCAACCTCAGATCTAACTATTTTACCACTTGTTATTTTTTATCCTACCAGACTTTGGTCGCATTGTTATCGCCACCAGAAAGTTCAGAAAGGCTTTGTGCAGCAGTTACAGCCGCATTGTTATTTGCGAATTCACTTTCGACAAAGGTCATTCTTCTGAAAATATCATCAGCTGCAAGGTTTGCATTCTCTACATTCAATAGAGGGATCAATTTAGGATATCCCGTTCTGCGAACTTCTGCGAAGGCTTCCCATCCATCGGGGTAGAGGGCAATCCACTTCTGAGTAATGATTTGCTCAAGCTGACGCTCAAAGTCTGCACCCGCTTCGAAAGCCACAGGAATATCAGTAGAAGCCTGCGTATCAAACTCATCTCCAGTTCCTGTAGGAGTGCTGGTACCTGCTATGTATGCAGCAATTGCATCATCAGGTGCATCAATACGGTCTTTCATGGACATGGTAATACCCATTTCATATAAATCCTGGCCTGCACCTCCCATATTCCAGCCACGTAGGGCACCTTCCGCACGCAAGAAGTAGGCTTCTGCAGCAGTCATAACCAAGATAGGAGGGTTAGTTCCCCCTCTAGCTATAGGCAACCAATCGAGACCCACATCAGAGTTGTCTGAGTTCAAAGCAGGAACCTTGTCAACCTTCGCTTGACCGTTGCGCAATCCCTCAAATGGACTTCCATCTCCGTCAGTGTCCCCACTAGATGCTGCGCTAAAATATTTTCCGATCCGAGGATCGTTATATCCTTCCAGAATACTTTCCATCAGTGCACTCATTCGGAATTCTCCCCAGTTGGTGATTGTAGAGAAAGGGTTCAAAGAGTTAGCAGTTGTGAGCAGATACGCATTGTCATCGTTAGACATCATGACACCATCCGCAACGGCTTTCTCTGCCTCTGCCTGTGCAAGAGCAGGGTCCACATAGCTTACGCGCATCGCCAGACGCAGTCTCAAAGTATTTGCAAAAACCAACCACTTTTGAGCATCTCCTCCAAACACTTGGTCATTAGAACCAAAAGCATTTGCTCCCGTATTGGCTTTCAATACAGAAACAGCCTCGTCTAGGGTTGGAAAGAAACTTCTATAAATTTCTTCTTGAGTATCGTAAGAAACAGAGGTTTCTCCATTTCCAAACTGAGAGTAAATGGCAGGTCCCCAGTAGTCGGTTACACGGTGGTAACCCTGAACCTTCCAAATTTTGGCAATTGCATTCTCAACGGTTAATCCATTTTCTGCAGTGAAGTCTTCCACAAATTTAATGTTGGGAGCAGCCTGACCATAGAAAGATCCCCAACACAGGTCTATCCAACGACCAACTTCGACGAAACGGTCAGAATCAAAGTTTGCCGCAGTTGTGGCAAAATACTGTGAATAGAGATCTGAGAATAGGTTTTCTGAGATTTGGAATCGCCAGTGCAATCCGTGCATGGAGTTATACTGTGACTGAGCAAAGGCCTGACCCAATAGAGAAACGTCTACATTGTCAGCGACCAATACATCAGGGCGAGTATTCAATTCCTCGAACTGATCTGTACAACCTACAAGTAGAGAGGTCGCACAAAGGGTCATAAGTAGGTACTTGAAAATTTTCATTTTGCTTTATTTTTGTCCTTTTATGGATAAAGAAATTTCTAATGATTCTGTAACACAATTATGTGAAAAAGGTTTCGCTTTGTTTAGAAATCCAGGCGAATATTAGCTCCCAAGGTTCTCGCTGTAGGTGGCCCAAAGGATTCGAAGCCTTCTGCTGAGTTAGCTGTTCCGGTAATCACCTCAGGATCAATATCTCCCGCTTCATTATTGAAGAAGAACAAGTTACGTCCTACGAAGGAAATTTTGATCGATTCGAGAGGAGAGTTTGCCAAGCGCAGGCGATACCCAAGGGTAAATTCGCGCAGACGTATATTTGAGGCATCAGAAATGAATGCTTCTCCAGCAGGTGCATTACGACCCCCTACGAGGCGCCAGAAGGATTCAGAATCAAAAGATACATTGTTAGGTGATCCGTCTTCTCTCACTGCTGTTTCACCTGGGAAGAAGTTTTCCCCAAATATTAATCCACCTTCCCTACCTGGAAGGGTAGACCCCGTTAATCCATCTCCGTACAAGATTGCCTTTGTAATGGAAGTAACGCTTCCCCCCTGACGGATATCAATCAAAAAGCTTGCGCTTAGGTCCTTCCAGCGGAATGAATTGCGCAATCCGCCCAACCAATCGGGATTGTAGTTTGCCACAAGAACAGTACGTCCTGGGGTGATCAAAGGGAGTCCGTTCTCCCCTATGAGTACACGGCCTTGATCATCTCGTTGAAATCCACGAGAGTAAACATTACCATACTCTTCTCCTTCTTCAATAAAGTAAGCCCGAAGAAAGTCTGAAGAAACCTGAATTCTGGGTCGCTCATCGTTGATTTCTAGCACTTCACTTTCATTTGCTGCGAAGTTGAAGACAATGTTCCAATTAAAGTCATTGCTGCGAATAGGGTTAACGCGCAGTACCGCCTCAAATCCAGAGTTTTGTACATCTCCACCATTGGTGAAGAACTCAGAAGCACCTGAACCTACAGGAAGCGAAACGGAGAAAAGCTGGTTTCTAGAGTTGGTTTGGTAATACGTAAGGTCTACCCCTACAAGTCCATCAAGGAGTATGGCTTCCAAACCGAATTCTATCGATTGAGTTTCCTCAGGAAGTAGGTTTTCGTTGGGGATAGTTCCACTAATCGTCAAGAATCCATTGTTTCCACCAGCCCCTACATTTGCTGTCCGTTGTAATTGGAAGGGATCGGTATCATTTCCTACTTCTGCCCAGGAACCTCTCAACTTTAAGAAAGTGTTATCAGGAAGGGAAATCAGGTCGGAAAGGATGACACTCGCACCAAATGAAGGATAGAAAAAAGACCAGTTGTCCCGAGGAAGGGTGGAAGACCAGTCATTTCTTGCTGTCGCTTCGATGTTGATCGCATCATTTAGGAAAGAAACTTGTCCAAATGCATAGACTGACTGTACATCACGAGGAGCTCCAAAGCTATGGCTTGCGCGGTTGTCTTGTGTATTTCCTATGGCAAAGAAATTGGGGACAGTAAGGATATCACCCGTATTTGCCCCTATGCTTGAATTTCTTTCTTCTCGTAAGTTACCCCCTACATTCAGGTTTAGGTGTATATCATCTGAAAGATCTGTATCGTAGGATATCAAGAGGTCGTTGTTCCACTCATATGCCTCACTAGAGGAAACGGAGAACCGTCCGTTATCAGCAATTATATAACTGTCATTCCAATCACGGTCTTCACGATTACGGGTAAGACGGTCTAATGCGGTACGAACCTGAATAGAAAGCTCATCTGTTATTGAATACCTGAGAGAAGCTAGAGCCAGTATGCGGTCTGTATTACCTGTATTGGTATTTCTATTAATTGTCCAGTAGGGATTGGCCCCTCCATTGGAACCAGGATTCCAGAAATGCTGACGGTTACGTCCCGTAGGTGTCGTATATTCAAAAATGCTCACATCTTCTGTCCGAATATTTCTAGGAAGACGATAGGCATGGCGGTTTGAATTTGCAAAGCCTTCTCCCTGGTCCAAGACGTTGTCTAGATCCTCGTGGATGTAAGTAAGTTTGGCATCAAGTGTCAATTTAGAGGCCAGTTCGTTGCGCACCCGGATATTGGCATTGTGTCTTTTCAGCTCATTGCCAGACACAGTTCCCTCAGCATCAGTAAGCGTATATGAAAACAAAGTGGAATTCCTTGTATTTCCTGTGCTGATGGTAAGATTCGTTGCTGAGGAAAGTCCTGTTTGATAAAAGTCACTTACATTGTCAGGCTGGGCCTCAAAGGCATAGGTAGAGGTGCCAAAGTTTGGATCCGGAGACCAGTGGGCTACTTGTTGTCCATTCAATTGTGGTCCCCAAGACTGCTCAGAAGCAGGAGAATATTCTCCTGTATTTCCTTGTCCATATTGGTTCTGATAATCAAATAGGATATTGGGAACTTCTGCAGTCAAGGTTTGACTGATACTGAGATTAAATCCTTCCTTGCCTTGTTTAGTTGTAATAATGATTGCACCATTATTTGCACGGTTTCCATATAAGGCAGCTGCATTAGGCCCCTTCAATACAGAAATATCTTCGATATCATCTGGATTGATATCTGTGATATCTCCAATGATAGGTACCCCATCAACAATATACAAGGGTTGGCTATCGCCCGCTATAGATCGATTGCCTCGAAGGATAACTCGGGAAGGACTTCCTACACCAGAACCAGACCTGGATATTGAAACCCCAGCGACCTTACCCGACAAAGAGTTCACAACGTTTAACTCCCGTGCTTCTGATAAGGGTTCAGTGTCGATGGATTGGGTAGCGTAAGAAATGGTTTTCTTGCTTCGCTCAATACCCAGTGCGGTAATGACAACTTCGTCGGCTGAAATAGCTTCTTCCGCCAAAGATATGTCAATCGTTGTTCTTGCTCCGACAGTTTCCTCAATGGAAGTATACCCCAAGAAAGAAAATATCAAAACAGCATCATCCCCAGGGACATTAACAGAGTACTGGCCCTGATCATTTGTAAAGGCACCCTCTGTAGTACCTTGAAGGGTTACTGTTACACCACCAAGCGGACTGCCATCATCCAAATTGGTAACTGTACCGGTAACCGTTTTCTGAGCCCATAGACTACTGCTCAACAGTAGCCCGAATAGCACAGTAAATGCTACTCTTCCTACAGACCTTACTGTAAGTAATCGTAGTTGGTTAAATGAATTCATACAAAAAGAAATAGATTAACATTTGGTTAGTAAAACATAGTACAAGATCTGGAGAGAATTGGTTGATAATTAGGAAAATAATAAGTTATCTCCAGGTCAAAAAAGAATATATTTTTAATTATTTTTTTCAATCTAAGCATAAATCGGCAAAAGTATGCAGGTTTCTACCTATTTGTGCCCCAAAAAAATATTCAATTTGGTATTCTCCTAATTCCAGTAATAAATATGGTGAAATGAATAGTGCCTGCCAACAGGATGAAAATTGAGAATTTTTACCCTTGTAATGTTATAAAATCTTTAACGATTTCCCCTCAAAAATGAAGATGAGCGAATGAAAAGATAGAAACCTCTTCAATAAAAATGCAGAATAAGAAGTAAATTTGAAGATTATTTGATGTTATCCTCGTAATGGGTTTTTCTCTGAAATGGATATAGACTTACTTACCACTAAAGTGTCAAGTTTGGGGAAAACAACTGAAACTTCACCAACGAACAGGTTGGTTGTTCATGTAAGCAGTAAGTGCCTGCCGGAAGTCTTCTGTGCTTCGGATATGTGCATGCATCTTTGCAGCAAGTTTTAGGCTATTTTCCAAGGGGAAGTCGTGAATATCTGCAATCATCTTCTTGGTGAGTTGCATGGATGCTCCTGAATTGAAGTGGCACAGTTGCTGCCCAAAGTTGTATACATTCTGGTGTATTTCCTCTTGGGGAACGATACGCGTGATCAGGTTGTATCTTTCAGCTACTGAAGCACTTATGAGGTTTCCCGAAAGTAAAAGTTCTTTTGTGCGAGTTTCTCCCACCTTTCTTAACAAAAAGGCAATTACCATTGAGGGAATAGAACCAATACGTACCTCGTTAAAGCCTAATTTTGCCTCCGGGACCACAAACGAAAAATCACACGCGGTCAGTAAGCCACATCCCCCCGCCATGGCATTCCCTTCTACTTGGGCAATCACAACCTTGGTAGAACGATACAAGCGTATCATAAGCTCTGCCAGTTCGCCGGCATATCCGATATTATGATCGACAGAAGCATGTTGAAGTTCTCTCAGATAAGAGGCATCTTCCCCTGTACAAAATGAAGGGCCATTCGCCTTGAGTACCATTACCTTAACCGTACTTTCGTGCTCCGCACGCATTATCGCATCCTTTAATTCTGCTATCAGGATGTTGTTCAAGGCATTGTGCTGATCTGGTCTGTTTAAGGTAAGATAAGCAATCCGGTCCTGCTCAACATAATCCAAAAATTGATAAATCTTCATAAGAAGCGATCATTGAGGTATATATTCAAACGCGCCTATATCATAGGGAAGAGTCCGCACCGTATCAGGATTCCCTCTGAAGTCTAGCAAGTATCGGGCCGATACATCCTTTCCTGCATTTATCATAGGACTATTTTCCTGTAACCTGAAGTCCCCAGGTTCGATGGAAGCTGCCATGAATAAAGGATCAACATTTACAAAGGTACTATCCAAATACGGGGTAAGATCAATTTCGCTATTTTCACTGTACAGAAGTGCACAATGATCGAAAAGCAGCTCTTGGGTAGTCAAAACTTCTTCATTAAAGAAATCCAAAGCGATTTCTGATGCATCGAATCCAGCGTTATTACTCCAGAAAATGCTATTCACAAACTGAACACGCATGGGATACCTGCGGATTCCATCCTGTGAAACGCCATAATTTTGGATAAATAGCTGCGGATCTCTCCGCCCAAAAAAGCGAGAATTATCAAAGGTGCAATTATAAATCTCATAGTTTCCTCCCCCAGATATAGCAAAGGTCCTTCCACAATTTTGGACAATACAATTCTCCATCAATAAGGCAGGTTGGCTTCCTATCCCTTGGTTGGAAAATCCTTGACCGATAATTCCAAAAGCTGACATGTTGCGGATCTCTGTGTAACGCATCGTTAGTCTAGGTCTTCTTCCATTGCTGACAGAATCTACTTCCACCCCAAACAATCCATTTTTGACCACGGCATATTGGAGAAAATTATCAGAGCTCGTTTGGGAAAAGACAATGCCGCGCCACTGGGCGGGGTTTTCTTCAAAGTCCTCGTCCAGGCGGGTCCCTTGGAAGGTAATGGGTATATCCGGAGCCCCTAAGGCCCTAAGGGTACCATTTACTAGTAAGGTTGAAAAGAATACGAAAGTCGAAGTCCCATCTCCATTATCTAGCTCAACTTTATAGGGAGTAAAGAATATCTCGGTACCTGGTTCTATGGAAACCCGCACCCCTTCTGGGATCACGATGGGTCCATCGAAGACGATGGGCTTCTCAGGAGTCAGGATGGTGTCCTGCTGGAAGAAATAACCACTTATTGTAAGAGAATCTACATTCAAGCGCGCCTTAAAATAATAGGCATCCACGATAAAAGCTCGGATGAGAATTCGTTGAATATTGTCTCCTACCTGTACCGCAAGGTATTCTTCCGAGAATTCATCGCGAAACTGAGAATTTAGGGTGATGAATACACGCATACTATCGTCTTCGGCCAACACGAGATCGGTCACATCATTACTGCGAATACCGTCTACCACTAAGTCATATTCTGAATTTTCCCCTTCTTCTAGCCAAACCCTAGAGATTTCAAGGTCATTATTGGTCCGATTGTAAACGGTGAGTCGTTCAGAAGGAGATTGAAAGTTGACAAAAATGGAATCAAACTTCACTGTGTCAACTGAAAACGCCACATTTCCTTCGGAAACAGGATTGATGGGTTGCTCGCACCCCCCAAAATACAGGAGTATACATAGGGGGAGCAAGATCAAACCAAATGTCTTCATACCTGCAAACTAAAGATCGAGAAACTCCTATGCAATGGATCTGTTAAGAGGTGAAAATTTTTACCTCACCTATAGGATGTCAAAACTGAAAAAGTTGTTGCAACTTACAATTGTCAGCTCTCAAACAAAAGCGGTAGGTTCAAATCCTCATATTGAGTTTATTGCATGTAATGAAGTTGTTGTTTATTCTCCATAATTATAACATTAATTGCTCATGAGATACCATATACTTATCGTTCTGCTTATTCCTTTGATTTTCCAAAACCAACTCAGCGGACAAGTTCAGCCTACGGATACGGAATTCCATGAAATGCTGGATGACCTATACAGTTGGAGTGTTCCTGTGATGATGCCTGAGGAGCTAGTTGCAAATGGAATGGGGGGGTACATCTTGCTTGATGCCCGTGAGAAAAAGGAATTTGAGGTAAGCCACCTTCCGGGTGCTGTTTACACGGGTTACAATAAGGTAGAAGACGAGGTTTTGGCTAAGCTCCCCAAAAATAAGCCTGTGGTTGTGTACTGTTCCGTTGGGTATCGAAGTGAGCGGATTGGGGAAAAATTGAAAAGTATGGGCTTTGATAGTGTCTATAACCTATATGGAGGAATATTTGAGTGGAAGAATAAGGGCTTTGAGGTAGTAAATGATAAAGGAACCAAAACAGAGGAGGTTCATGCCTATGACAAAGATTGGGGGAGATGGTTGCGAGAGGGAAAGAAAGTCTACTAACCCTTCAAAAGGGGAATTTTTTTGCTCCTATTGGGCATTAGCTGAAAAAAATGTAAAATTGTCTTTGAGGTTTTATTGTTGAAACCTCTTTTACCTCCATTTCATGAAAAAACTTTACCTGTTTTCCTGCAAAGCCTGTATTGCCCTAACTTTTCTTTTTTTTACTGCCACTTCCTTTGCCCAAGAAGTTTTATATTTTGAATCTTTTTCTGAGGGGATCCCAGAGGATTTTAGAATTGTAGATGTGGATGGATTAATCGTTAATCCCAGCATTGATTCCTCATCTATTGAAGATATGCCCTATAACGGAACCTGGGTTGAGCAAGTAAACTTTCAAAATCCTGATGATATGGTCGCTGCAAGTTCTTCCTGGTATAATCCACCGGGGATTTCAGATGACTGGTTGATCACAGGTCAAATTTCTATTCCTGATACCAGTGAATACTTTCTTCAGTGGCGAGCAGCTGCGCGAGACCCAGATTTTGCAGATGGCTATGAAGTATACATTTCAACTACGGGAAATGCTGTGGGGGACTTCTCTAACTTAGTATTTTCTGTTGATGAGGAAGTTACTACTTGGATTACCCACAAGGTTTCTTTGGCGGAATTTGCTGGCCAAGATATCTTCATTGCTTTCCGAAATAACTCTGACGATAAATTCCTCCTCTTTGTCGATGACATATATATTGCAGACTCTGGTGCCACCGTAGATGTTGACCCAGCGATACTCTCTTCCGACTTTGTTGATATTTACACCAGTGCTACCTTAGGGCAGATCGATAGCCTTTTTCTATCCGCATTGTTCACAAATCTGGGCCCCTCCGCATTGCAGGATTCCTTTGGAGTTATTGCAGGTGTTTTCGACCCTTTCCCTACAGATCTAGTTTTTTCACAGGTACTTGAGGGACCTACTGCTCCTTTTGCATCCCTAGATGTGGGGGGATTTGTAGGAGAACCCGCCTTCGTACCCAGTGATACAGGCTTGCATATTATTACCTTTTTAGCCAGTGCTATTGAACAGGATTCTTTGCCTGGAAATGAGTTTATGGCTGAAGCATTCGATAATGACTTTGATTTCCAGACTCTCATCGTTTCTGATTCTGTCCTTGCAAGAGATAACGGGGTATTTTCTACCCTATGGGATGTACCTGGTGGGGAAAATCAACGGACGATCGTAGGATCTGTATTTAACATACTTAAGGCAGATGTACTTACTTCTGCTACCTTCTTTATTTTTCCTTTCTCAGAGAATGTTGGGGATGAATTGTTTGCCCAAGTTTACAATGATTCCCTTCAATTAGTGGCTCAAAGCGATTCCTACTCCATAGTGGGTGAAGATACCCTCAATGTGGTGGCGCTAAACCTATCGTTCGCTCAAGGGAGTGTGAATAAGCGTGCGGCTGCAATTGATGGAGTGAGTCTTGAACCAGGAGCTTTTTTACTGGCCATACAAGGAGGAGCTACTCTTCCTCTCATCATGACAAATGATATATTCTTCCCAGGTGGAACGTTCTTTTCCTGGGATTCTTTGGCTCAGGGTGGTGGATGGTTTACGACAGAGGAACTCAAACCTTTACTAGACTCTTTGATCATAGCAAATGGTGGAGGCCCTGGAGATTTGTTCAATGACCAACGCGTAGCAGCTATACGGGCGAACCTAGCAGGTTGTGGTGCTCTTAATGCTGAACTTGAATTGACAGGGGATGACGGCTCTGGTAATGGGAGTGCAGCTGTAATTCCCTCTGGAGGACAGGCTCCATATACTTATGCCTGGAGTGATAGTCAACCTCGACCGGAAACAGACTCCTTGCTGACAGGGCTAGCAGCAGGAAGGTATTCCGTAACGATTACTGATAATAGAGGCTGTGAAACCTTTCTCATCGTAGTTATAAGTCAAGCTACTAGTACTCAAGATCCCGTGGAAATAGGACTCAGCAACTTCTCTGCTTATCCCAACCCTGTGGTGTCAACGTTGAATGTCGATTTCACCTTAGATAATCCAGATGATGTTCAACTTTCATTACTCGATATTCAGGGACGGATTGTAAACACGCAGTCCTTTGACAAAATCCTTTCTATGAACCACCAAATTCCTACAGAAAACTGGTCTACCGGGATTTATTTGCTGCGTGTACAAACCTCAAAAGGTATTTTGCATAAGCGCATAATGGTCAAATAGACCAAGAGACTAGGTGTGAGTACTGAGAACCGAGAGATTTAGTACTTCCCTT
>JBCCTX010000186.1:0-14991 GCA_039197765.1 Bacteroidota bacterium | reverse complement strand
CAACATCTTTGCAGAGGGTAGCTTTGACATTCCCGACTTTGACGACAAATTTGATGAGATCGTCCGTGAGGTGAATACGGTTCGCCCTACCCTACCCGATGGAATTGTCTTGTTTGAAGTTACCCAATACAAACCTGAGGACATTACCTCGGTTCACCAATTTGCGCTCTGCTCAGAAACCGTTTCCTATCACGACTTGGAAGAGTACGGAGAAAAATTCGAATCGAAGCTGGAAGAGATTCCCGGTTTGAGTAAGGTAGAAATTGAGGCTATGCCAGAGGAAGAGGTGCGGGTATCCCTTGATTTCCAGCGTATGGCTTCCATGGGCATTTCCCTCCAACAAGTTATAGGCACTCTGCAAGCTAATAATGCAAATATTCCGGGTGGAGACATTTCTTCACGTGACAAGACCTTTACCATTCAAACCACTGGAGGCTATGATAACCTAGAGGAAATTCGTATGACAGTCGTTGCTTCTATGGGAGGTAAAATCGTCTATCTCAAAGACATCGCAGAGGTGCAGATGGACTACGAGGACATCCGGTGGAAAGCGCGGTATATGAAGGAAAAGGGTATCTTCCTCACAGCCAAATTGGAGCGTGGTAGTAATATCCTTCAGGTGGCCAAAAAGATCAAACAAACTGAGGCTGAATTCAAGGAAAAACTGCCAGGAAATGTAAATCTATATACTTCCTTTGAACAGGCTCCTGCCGTCGGCGAACGCATCAATAATTTCTTTGTCAACCTGCTTCAAGGGGTATTCCTGGTGGGAGCCATCATTTTACTTTTCCTGGGTTGGCGTTCTGCCGTAATTATTATCACGATTATTCCCCTTTGTGTGATGATGGCCTTGGCCATTTTGAATGGTGCTGGATTTGGCCTTCAGCAAATTTCTATCGCAGCTTTGGTAATTGCATTAGGCCTTTTAGTAGACAATGGGATCGTGGTAATTGAAAATATCAATCGCTTCCTCAAGGCAGGTTACCCCTTGAGAGAAGCCGCAGCCAAAGGAACTGGGGAAGTGGGGTATGCCATCATTAGCTCAACCGTTACTACTTTGCTTGCGTTTTTTCCCCTAACCCAATTGGGCGAAGGTGCTGGCGAGTTCCTCCAATCACTCCCTTTAACCGTGATGTTTACGCTGATTATTTCCCTTCTTTTGGCACTCACCTTCTCTCCCATTCTGGGCTCTGCCATACTTAGTAGAAAGGATGCGGAACGCAAAAGATGGATGGAGCGTGCCTTAGATCGGTTTATCGCAGGCGTATATAGACCCTTGCTACAGTTTTCGCTAAGGCGAGGCTGGGTGATTCTGGGCATTGCGATCCTTTCCTTTGTCCTAAGTGCTAGTCTATTTCCAGCTATTGGGGTGAGCTTTTTCCCTACTGCAGATAAACCTTTGCTATTAATTGAGGTAGATTCCCCTAATGGTTCTAGCATAGACGCGACGGATCGTGGGGTTCGATTTGTAGAGCGGGTGCTTGATAGCACCGAGTATGTCAAGGACTATACTTCTAATGTAGGCCATGGCAATCCACAAATCTATTACAATCGGATTCCCAAGAACTACAATAAAAACCACGGTCAGATTTTGGTCAATTTCAAGGAGTGGAACCCCCAACGCTTCTACTCAACCTTGGTGGATTTGCGGGAGACGTTTAGCAACTATCCTGGGGCAAATATCACGTTTGCTGAACTCAAGAACGGTGCCCCCACCAACGCTCCCATTGATATCCGCATTATTGGGGAAGACCTGGATACCCTGAAAATGCTGGCCTTTGATATCGAAAAGATTGTAAAAAATACACCTGGTTTGGTAAATGTAGAAAATCCCCTTCGAGTAAATAAAACTGAACTCAACCTGGAGCTCAACCGAGAAAAAGCAGGATTGGCCAACCTTGCCTATTTAGATTTTGATCAAACTGTACGGGCAAGTCTCACAGGCCTTGCAGTAGATGAGGTTTCCCTGGAGGATGGAGACGAATATCCCATGGTCGTACGCATCCCTTTTGATGACAAACCCCAAATTACAGATTTCAACAAAGTGTATTTTACGACTCAGAACCGAGCCCAAGTACCCTTGACCCAGGTTACAGATGTGCGTTTCAAACCCGCAACTGCAGAAATTCTTCACCTAAACCTTAAGCGCTACGCAAGCATTACCGCAGATGCGGTAGACAACGACCAAACCATCCCGATTACGGTAGAAATTTTAGATAAACTACAGGAGTATCCCTTGCCCGAAGGCTATTCTATTAATGCTGGTGGAGAGTATGAGGATCAGCAAAGTACCTTTGGAAGCCTGGGTGTCATTTTGATCCTTGCCCAAGTAGCCATTTTTGCTGTCTTGGTCCTTCAATTCCGTTCGATTCTCCAACCCTTAGTAGTTTTCTCAGCCATTCCCCTTGCCTTAACAGGTTCTTTTTTGGCCCTATATCTCAGCGGTTGGTCTTTCAGCTTCTTCGCCTTTGTAGGCTTCATAAGTCTAGTCGGAATTGTGGTTAACAATTCCATTATTCTGGTAGACTATATAAACCAGCTCCGAAGACAGGGTATGGAAGCTGTAGAAGCTATTCGAGTCGGAAGTGAGCGACGTTTTACGCCCATTGTGTTGACGTCAGTTACAACTATTCTGGGCTTGGTTCCCTTGACCGCCACAGCTTCAACCCTTTGGTCGCCCCTGGGCTTTACAATTATTGGAGGGATGGTATCTTCGACGTTGTTGACATTATTATTGGTGCCGGTGTTGTACAAGTGGTTTGCGGGACGCAGGCCGCTGGCGGGGAGTGTGGGTGAAGAGGAGCTTGTGTAGAAATTATTTTGTGTAGGTAAAAAAAGGCTGGCTAGAAAGCCGGCCTTTTTTTATGGGAAAATCTCTTAGGATCAACTATAATAAGTACCCGAACATAATGGATCGGGCATTTTTTCCCTTCGAAAAAAATGTCCTGTAAGGATTCACTATCGGTCGCAAATGACAAACCCACATTCCTTAGTATTTAACAGAAAGAATTAATTGTAGTTTTCTTTCTCTTTTATTCCACCTTTCAAACTTCCTACTCCGTCCTCGGATCTACCTTCCGCACCAACTGGTACTCCTTGGGAGGCTCCATCCCCTTCAAGTGCTTCACAAAGTAGTCCCAACGCCTGCGCATCATATACAGCCCCGATTGACCGCGAAAGCCATGGCGCTGGTTGGGTAGGATAATCAGGTCAAAGTCCTTGTTGGCTTCAATAAGAGCCTTCACCACCAAATAGGTATTATAGGGAGGGACATTATCATCCATTCCACCATGGGCCAAGAGCAATTTACCTTTGAGGTTGGGGGCGAATTCTTGATTGGCTTGTTGGGAGTAATTGGACGTCCCGGATTCTGTGGGTTGCAAGAGGCCTATGTAGCGCTCTCCCCAATCGTCCTCGTAATTGCGGTTATCGTGGTTACCGGATTCAGAGATGCCCACCTTGTAAAAATCGGGGTAGCGGAACAGCGCAGCAGCGGCCGCAAAGCCTCCGCCAGAATGTCCCCAAACCCCTACTTTATCCAAGTCCATGAAGGGATAGCGCTCTGCCATTTGTTGTAAGCCATAGATTTGGTCAGGCAGCGTGTTGTCGGCCATGTTTCCATAACAGGCGTCGTGGAAGGCCTTGGAACGCAAGGGATTACAGGTACCATCGATGGCAACTACGACAAAGCCCAATTCCGCAAGGGATTGATGATCCCTTCTTGATGGAAGAAAGGCCCTCCCTCGGACACTTCCCGCCTGAGGGCCGGGATAAATGTAATTTACCACCGGATACTTCTGGGTACTATCCAGATCCGAGGGGGTAAACATCAGGCCATACAGGTCATAGGTATCATCCCGAGATTTTACCGTAATGGGAGTGGGAGGCTTCCACCCTGTTTCCATAAGCCGAGAAATATCTGCTCGTTCAAGTTCTACGATCAATTCTCCATCCATATCCCGCAAGACAGAGACCGTAGGTACATGGGGTTGAGAATAATTGTCCACAAAATACTTTCCATCTGGAGAAATTTGGATTTGGTGATGTCCGTCTTCTGGGGTTAGCAGTTTTAACTCGCTTCCATCCAAATTCACCCCATAAAAATGGGCAAAATAGGGATCCCTTCTAGCCTCTCTGCCTCCAGCGGTAAAATATATTCTCCGCTTTTCCCTATCTAGGTGCAGTACATCCCAAACGGCCCAATCGCCCTTAGTAATGCGGTTTTTCATTTCGCCATTTTCCAGATCATAGAGGTATAAGTGGCCCCATCCCTCCCGCTCGGTGTACCAGATGAATTCATTCGTCTCAGGTAAGTAGCGCCAATTGGCTTTGTTGGCTCCCGACTCAAATTGAGTAGGCGTAAGTTCCTGGTAGACTTCCCGAACGTCCCCAGTTTCAGCATTGGCTATGCGAAGTTTGGTCTCTTTGTGGTCTCGAGACGTCGATAGAAAAGCAAGACTGTTATTATCTTCACTCCATATTACATCTGTCCATTTTCCATCACAATAAATATCATCACAAAGAGAGGAACGATGCGGGTCAGAATTTACCTTAAGTCGAATGACGTTTTGGGTTTCAATTTCAATAATTACTCGATGAAGTAGAGCAACCTGGGGGTCTTCTGGTAAAGGATACTTCCAGGCCTTTAACTTAGGTGCACCTACCTTGGTCTCTACCAAGTACATATCGCTCACATTGCGCTGGTCTTGTTGAAAGGTAGCCAACTTACGACTATCTGGCGACCAAACGAGTACAGGTCGATCGCTTTGCCGCCAGCCGGCATTATCTGTTGCATAGCCAAAATTTTCTACCCCATCTTTCGTAAGCTGTATTTCCTTATTAGATTCACTTTCCCTTATCCATAGGTTCCAATCCCTTATAAAGGCTATATACCTTCCATCCGGAGAGGAGACTTCTGTTCTGATATTAATACTTTTTGATTGTTCGGTAGTAGTATTTTTGGGAACATTTTCGGCATCCATCCTACGAACCTGAGGGCCTTTGGGATCGACTAGTACGAGCTCTTTCCCATTAGGCACCAATACCTCATACCCAAATCTACCTTCCGCTAACCAATTCGGCAGAACAAAGGATCTATCTACTAGCGGTGCCGTATTGTATATCAAACGAGACTCCGCCCGGCGATAGTCCTCTTTATTCATTTGTGGAGAGGTTTGTGCCATAAGTATGGAACAACTTAATACCAATATTCCGTTGCAAAAGCCTAATCCCAAGGTATTCATGTATCAAAGCGTTTAGAGTTGAGTGTCAAATATAGTAAGGGGATTTAAAAAAAGTGGGAGATCCAGAATTTATCTGGGTCTCCCACATCCTATTTACAGGAAAGTTATTTACGGATAAGGGAATGGGTAATAGCGCTTTCGGGGGAATGAATTTGGAGGAAATAAGCACCCGCTGGAAGAGAATTCGTATCCCATTTAACGGAATGAGAACCAGGAAAATATCGCTGGGATTCACGCTGTTGCAGAATCTGTCCTTGCAAATTGTAGAGTTTGAATCCCAATTCAGTGTCCCTTGCCAAGGTAAAATCTAGGTTAACAGCATCAGAAAATGGGTTGGGAAATACCCGGCTTTGACCTTGGAAGAATTCGGCAGTTTGGATGGAGGTTGTAAGTGCCTCAAGTTCTTGGATGGCTCGTTCCAGGATGTTATCGATACCTGTAAGGATGCGTGTAGAATCCCCCTGCACTTCTATATCAGGAGGAATCCCTAGTTGTTCATAGTTGGTTCCTTCAGGAGAGAGGTAGCGTTCTGCAGAATAGGTAAAGAACCAGCCATTGGGGAGGACTTTGGGAATAGCATCGGAGAAAATACCATAAGTAGACTCCCCTAAGGTAGTGACATTGGGAATTTGGTTTAAGCATAAGGTCAAAATTTCTGCTGCGCTTGCAGTGTAATCGCTGGTCAGGACAATAATGGGTTTATCTGCGAAATATATGGCTTCGAGCGGCTCTATGAAGAAGGGGATGCTGTCTAAAAATTGGTCGATAGCTCCTTCACGGGCTTGCTTGGTATAAGCCAATCTACGCTCTGTAGTAAAGTAGCTTGCCAACGTTCGGGCCAATAGGTCTGAGCCCCCTCCATTGAAACGGATATCCAGTATGAGCCCTTTTTGATCTTTCATGGCCTCCAACGCTTCTATCATTTCTACCTTAAAAGCTTCATTCTGGTCAATTTCAGTGGCGTCCTCATCGTCTAAATATCCATCCATAGATCCTACATTGATATAGGCAAGGGAATCTCCAACGGGGCCATAGCCTATAAACCCACTTCCCGATAGGGTAACATTACCTTCCAAGTAGTTGAGAATGATAGCGTTGATCAGATTTGCTCCATCGCCTTCGGCTTCCCAATAGGGACTTGCATCAGGACCCCCAGAATAAAAGCTCCCATTTTCAAAATCAGCTAGTACAGAATGCCCATCATTTAAGGGTTCGAGCATGGCTTCCAGTACGGCGAACAAAGTCGCATCATCAGTTGAGTCCGTGAGTTGTGGACGTAGGGTATCACGGACAGCTTCCCAATCCAGGTCTAGGATATGGAGTAGTGCCGAATACTCCTGGTGGGTTTGCCAAAGGATATCAAAAATCAATTGTGGGTCTTCCGGATCTTCCACTATAAGATTAGATAGACTATCCAAAGGTTCCAGGTAGAAGACATTTCCATTAGCAACCTGCAGAACAAACTGTTCGTCTTGAACAGCAAAATTGCCGAAATAGCTTCCCTCGAGAAAGAAACTATCCATCACGGTATTTCCTTCTGCAGAGGGGATTGTAGCAATTGAACTCACATCAAATATGGTAGTTTCTTCTTCTTCAATAGAAAAAACAAATCCATAGCCCTTGGTTTGCCAAATTCCATTGTTGGTTTGGGTAAATGCGCATAGGGTACTCAGCAAAAGGAAACAAGGGGGAAAAGCACTTTTGATAAGTGCGTAACATACAGATGTTTTCATTTTCATAGGATAAGAGGTGAAAGAAATAGCCTTGTTAATAGGCTATCTTGAAGGTATTCATCTCTTATTGGGAAAAGGAAAAAAGATCCTTGAACCCGAAATTAAATGGAGTAAGGCCGAAGAATAGGGAATGAGTTTGCGACTTGAGGTCGTTTCTGGTTCGCTACTGACGGAAATACAAATTTTCCTACCTATTCAATTTCCCTTCTATGCACCTGTAACAAAGCGCTCAGCTCCTCTCGAACCCCTTGGTAATCGGCCTCTTCTGCAACATTGACATTTTCTAAGGGATCATTTTCGTGGTCATATAGCATTCGTGCATAAACCGCTTGATTTTCCGGGTCTATCCATTCCGTATACACATAGCGGTCTGTTTTGACACTCTCTCCCTTATTAAATCGGCTGTATATAGCTGATTTAACCGATTGATTGGGTTGCGAAAGTAAGGGCGTTAGGCTTTGGCCTTGCAAATGCTGCGGCTGAGGAAGTCCCACCAAGTCTATAAGGGTTGGATAAATATCTACAAACTCTGTTAAAGCGCTCGTTTGTTGCCCAACGCCATAGCCAGGTGCCTTGATGATTAGAGGGGCCCGCATGGAAGTTTCAAAGTTGGCGTGCTTGCACCACATGGTGTGATCTTCCAGGTTCCATCCATGATCTCCCCACAGGATTACAATGGTATTTTCCGCTAACCCTGTTTCTTCCAGCGCATCCATTACAAGACCAATTTGAGCATCTGTATAACTGATGCAGGCATAGTAGCCTTGGGTAAGCAGTTGTGCGGTATCCCTAGAAACCGGTCCTTTAGATGGAATCAATCCATAATTGCGCAATTCACCTGAATTGTGAATAGCGGCATTTGGCACATCCTTTGGTCGAAAATTATTAGGAGAATAAGGAATCGAATCAGGATCGTACAAGTCCCAGTATTTCTTCGGCGCATTAAAGGGAAGATGGGGCTTCAAAAAGCCCAAGGCTAAGAAAAAAGGCTGTCCTTGAGTAGCCAATTGCTCAAGATCTTCGATTGCCTTTAAGGCTAACTTTCCATCTTTGTAAGAGCTGTCAGGCACATCTGGAAATTCGAAGGCAGGCCCTCGTATGCCTTTCCATTTTCCTCCTGGCTCAAAGTCAGGGTGAGCTTTTACAACGTCAAGAGAACTTTGCGCTACGTAATCAAACCAACCGTAATTAGGGTTCTGCATGGGGGGATTCCAGGGCGCTTCCGTCCATGCGTCAGTTTGGTCATCTGCATGATGGAAAACCTTTCCCCGAGAAAGGGATATATATCCATTCTGCTTTAAATATTGAGGCAGGCTGGGAATACCTGGGAAATCTTCTTCCAGGCGGGTATAGTAGGTCAAAAATCTTTGCGCAGTAGGCCTGACTCCCGATAGGAGGCTTGCCCGTGAGGCACCACAAACTGGAACCTGACAATAGGTCCGGGTAAAAATAGTCCCTTCAGCAGCCAAGCGATCAATATGAGGAGAATGTATATGAGAACGGCCAAAACAGTTGAGTTCAGGACGAAGGTCATCAACGGCAATAAACAAGATGTTGGGACGCTTGGAGGAAGTAGGTTCTTCCTTTACTGAGGAGCAAGAAACGGCCCACAGGAAAAAAAGAAAAAGGGGGGTAAGGAGTAGCTGGTTCATGCGCAAGGAGTATCCCTTAAAATATCCAGAATTCAGTTGTATTCCAAGAAAGTAAGGAGATCCATTAATAAGCTATTAGTTACTCCTTGCTACCCAAGTATGAGAGATAGAATAGGTATTTTTTGGTAACTCAAGACGCACCTTTCCCACAAATCGCTCATCTGATGTGCTTATTTCAACATAAGACCACTCCTGAGTTACGTCTAGGTAAACAACAAATACTCCTTCCTGATCAGAGATTCCAGTGGTTACCAGGGTTTCTCCTTCAGCCTCTGGAAATGCGGTTAGGGAAAAAGCTACATCGGAAAGAGGTGATCCATCCAAATACTTTGCCCAAAGTTTTAATTCCATTACAGTGGAAGCTTGGGCCTCCGCTTCTTCTGGCACCAAGCTTATTTCCTCAGAACAAGAGATAGACTGTAACATAAAAAGTAAAAGAAACGTTCGGATGAAAAATGTGTTCATTCTCTTTCGATTGTGCATAACTACTATTTTACAGATACAATGATTTCCTAAGTGTGCATAAAAAAGTCCGCGATAATATTAGCCTTCCCCCCAAATGACCGGGAATCCAATATATTCATACGTCTAGGAATCTGAGTGCTGTGCTAATTTATTACATTTATAAAAATAAACAATTTTTATAAATTATAAAAAATTTATTTATCGGTGTGGGAATTATACCTAGCTTAGTCCAGAAGGAAATAACCTATGTACAAGGAGAAATCCTTCCATTCAAGGGGATTACATGCTCAGAATTGAGCATGGGAAAAAGGGTACATCTACCGCTTAGCGGTGGGGAGAAATATGAGCATGCATTTTGATAGCCTTTCGAGCGAGGAATATCCCACTACCCAGGGTAAACAAAGCGAAAGGCACGTAAAATGCATTACCTAAGAAGAGGAAATAGTCATAAAGTCCATGGAAGAGTATAGCGACTCCCAGGCCTTTGAGGCGCTCTAGCCAGCGGCTACCTCTCAGAAGAAATTTGGCTCTACCAACGAAGAATCCCATCAAAACACCAAACATAGCATGGGCTGGTACAGCTGTAAACATTCTACCTATTCCCGTCTCAATGGGATCGCCCGTACTGTAATATACATACATAACATTTTCGATCGCTGCGAAGCCAAGAGAAACAGCCACTCCATACATAATTCCGTCATAGGGCTCATCAAATTCGTCATGGGGATAATTATACCAGCGCAAGACCAAATATTTCATTCCCTCTTCTACCAAGGCCACATAGATAAATGCGTATAGCAGTGGAGAAGTCTCCATGGTTATATTGGTATAAGCATGGAGTTGTTCCTCTATCCAAATTACGGGAAAGGCGGTACTGAGGCCTAAAATGAAGGTAATAATCAAGTAAATGAGTGGCTCACGCTCGTATTCGTCTCGGAGGTATACATAGGTAAATAAAAACACCACTGGCGCAAGGGCCAGTGCGAGTAAAATTACAACGTCAAGGGGTTGTTCCATTTTTGAGAAAATCAAATGTGAATTCCCTACCTCTGTGTTTTCACCTTTACCGTCAAGCTCATCTCTATTTCTAATACCCTACTGCAGTATCATCTCCTCTGGGATCAGCCCCACCTTCTAGTTTCCCATCAGGCTGTACAAGTATGGCATCTACACGCCCTATTGAGCCCCTTTTATAAAACTCATGTCCCATTTCGGCTAGTTTTACCGAATCTTCCACAGAGAAGCTACCAGGTTCATAGAAGACACTATTGGGTAACCATTGGTGGTGAAACCGTGGAGAAGATACAGCTTCTTGCATAGTTTGACCGTATTCGACCACATTTAAGATGGTTTGAAAAACACTGGTAATAATCGTCGAACCTCCTGGAGTTCCGACAACCATAAAGAGTTTTCCCTCCTTTTCTACAATTGTGGGGGTCATGGAACTGAGCATACGCTTACCGGGCTCGATAGCATTTGCTTCAGAGCCTATCAATCCATACATATTGGGAGTACCGGGCTTTGCACTAAAATCGTCCATTTCGTTGTTTAAGAGAAATCCAGCCCCTCCAACTACGACATGATTCCCATACCCTCCATTGATTGTTGTAGTAATAGACACTGCATTTCCTTGCGCATCAATAATGGAGAAGTGGGTAGTTTCCTCTGATTCAGCCATTGTGGGCTTACCTGCTTGTAGTGCTTCACTATCTGTTGCTTGCAAAGGATCGAAGCTCTCCATCCGCGTTTTGAGGTATGCCAAATCCATAAGTCCTTCCTGTGGAACGGGATAATAATCCTTGTCTCCCAAGTGTTTGGCTCGATCGGCATATACCCTACGCTCTGCCTCTATAATCAAATGGGTAGCCTCTGGTGTATGAAAGCCCGTCGAAAGGATCTCTGGTTGCAATTCTACTAACTCTAATAATTGCATCAAAGCAATCCCTCCACTTGAAGGAGGTCCCATACCAATCATTTTGTATTCCTTATATTCTCCCACTACAGGCTCTCTCCAGACTGCTTCATAAGACTTTAAATCCTCTAGCGTCATAACTCCATTACCTCGCTCCATTTCAGCGACGATTTTTTCGGCTGTTTCCCCTTCATAAAATCCAGCATTCCCCTTGTCCCGAATCAAGCTCAACGTATGCGCTAGATCCGTATGGTGGATAGAATCTCCAGGATTCCAGGTCTCGTTTGTCGAGAAAACACTGGGCTGGGTACTGTGGGTATTCAAACGCTCTAAATGATTGTTCAGGGAGTTTGCTTCCTTTTCCGTCAGGACAAATCCGTTTTGAGCAAGGTCCACCGCAGGTTGAATGAGGTCAGCCATGGGTAGAGATCCCAACTTTTCATGAGCAGCAAACATACCCGCTACACTACCTGGTACCCCAGCAGCTAATTGACCATTTCTACTAAGTTCAGAAACCGCATCTCCGTTTTCATCCAAGTACATATCCCTTCCTGCTCCTACGGGGGCTTTTTCTCTGAAATCCAGGCTATAGGTTTCTCCATTGGCCTGCCTCACTATCATAAATCCGCCACCTCCAATATTTCCTGCTACGGGATATACTACCGCAAGGGCAAATTGTACAGCTACTGCAGCATCTATAGCATTCCCCCCTTTCTTCAATATCTCTACCCCTACTTGACTGGCAAGGGGATGGGCACTTACGACCATCGCATTTTCAGCAACCTCTCCCAGATTAGACTTAACGGTGGGTATAGGTGCTTGCTTACAGGAAGCCAGTCCTATTATCATTAACAATAAGAAAATCGAATTTTTTTGCATGGTTTTGCACGTTTGGGGCCTAAATATACGAAAATGTGTAACACCCTTTAGCCCTTGAGAAAAGTATTGGAATAATTAGCCTTACACCTTCTATCAAACCCGAACACCCTGTTCGGAACCGGACAGGTTAAATGCAGATCTAATTAGATTTAACATACTGAATATCAGTTACTTAAAACAATGGCACAGCCCTTGTATAAGACTATTCGAATAACCACAAAACTTTCTACTGGCATGAATCCTTCAGAACCCAAGATAAGCTACGAAGACCACCAAATGGATCGCTCGATCAGTCCAGCGCAACTGCAGCGGCTCCGTTTGCGTAAAGGTTTCCTCATCGGGACCTCCTTGTTTATTTTCCTCATTGCGATTATGGGCTTACGCAGTTTCCTGCGCAAACGCATTGACCGAAGTGAATTAAAATTTGCCATCGTGGAAATGGGGATTGTTGAGAACTCCTTTCAAGCATCGGGGAAAGTAGTTCCCTCTTTCGAGCAAAATCTCACAAGTCCTCTCCGGGGAAGGATTGAAAAGGTCCACTTCAATGTAGGCGAAGAGGTACCAGAAGGGGCTTCTCTCCTAAAACTGGATGTGTCTGAAAGTAAAAAGGAATACGTTGACCTCTTGGATCAGTTGGCTGTAAAGAAGCTAAACTTAGCCCAAACGCGCTCTTTGCAAGACAAAAACCTGATTGATTTGGAATCTTCACTTGAGATTGACCGGCTTGAACTTAAGAATCTTCAGAAACAACTCGAGGATGAAAGGTATTTGGAAAAAATTGGTGGAAGTACCCAGGAAAATGTCCAGCAAATCCAAAATAAGCTTCTCATTCAGGAAAAAGAGCTGGAGAAACTAAGCCGAAATATCCAGTACCAAAAAGCCTATAACAAAACAGAATTGCAGTCTGAGGAATATAATCTTGCCTTACTCAAGCGTGATGTGGCCTCCATGCAAAAAAAATTCTCTCAAGCAGAGGTTCGCACCCAACGAAAGGGAGTATTGAGCTATATCAACGCAAACCTGGGAAACTGGATTAATGCTGGGGAGGTTATTGCCAAACTGACAGACTTTAGTCAATTCAAAGTGGAGGCTCAAGTCTCAACAGATTTTGCGGAGGACCTGCTGCCAGGATTGAGGGCTAAAGTTAGGATCAATAAGACTGATTTGGATGGGATCGTCAGCCAGGTAAGTCCAAATGTAGAAGGGGGATCTATCAAATTTTGGATTCAATTAGACAGTTCCAACCATGAATTGTTACGCCCCAATTTGTCGGCCGAGGTATATGTAATTATCAGTTTTAAAGAGAATACTCTTCGGGTAAAGAATGACGCGTTCTATGAAGGCGGTAAATACGCTACAGTATTTGTGGTGGAAGGAGACAAAGCTTACCGAAGAGAAATTCTAGTAGGTGCCAGCAATTTTGACTATGTGGAGGTGCTAGATGGACTTTCTGAGGGAGAACATGTGATTATCAGTGATATGCGCGAACACGAAACACTGGAGGAAGTCATACTGGAAAATAAGTAATCCAATCCTAATTCAACTATCATGTTTGCTCAATTGATAAAGACTTGGCTACTCTGCTGCTGCTTAGCAATACCCAGTATCAGTGTAAAGGGACAAGCGAATTATACCCTTGAGGGACTGGTTCAAATCGCCAAAGAGAATTCCCCTTTTGCGCTTCAAGCAGAGACACAGAAAGAAAACCGGTATTGGGAGTGGAGGACCTTTCGCTCCAACTACAAACTACAATTATCGCTTAGGGGAACACTGCCTGATTTTGACCGTTCCGTTACCCCCATCCGCCAACCTGATGGAGGCTTTGTCTTCCGCCGAACCTTCAACAACCTTTCAGGGCTTTCCCTACAACTGGGACAATCCATCCCCTGGACTGGAGGTGAAGTTTTTCTCGAATCCATTTTATATCGCTTTGATGATTTTTCGCGAAAGGACGATATGGGAAATAATTTGCGGCAATACTCCCATACGCCTGCCAGGGTCCGGATCTTCCAACCCTTATTTGGCTTCAATAGCCTTAAATGGGACAAGCGAACAGAGCCTTTGCGCTACCAGGAGTCCCAAAGAGCGTATGTGGCAGATATTGAGGACATAGCGCTACAGACTACTCAATTTTTCTTTCAGGTGCTACTTGCACAGGTAAATTTTGAGATTGCACAAACCAATGTAGCCAACAGCGACACCATATTTCGAATAGCGGAAGTGAAACATGAAATGGGTAGACTTCCCCGCAAAGACCTCTTACAGCTCAAACTCAACCGAATGAATGCAGAAAAAAACCGCGCGCAGGCAGAGCTAGACTTGCAAGAAGCTAAGTTCGACCTGGGGAGTTATGTAGGCTTAAGCTCTGAAGAGGCCTACTCACTCGACATTCCGAATTTCATCCCTGAGGTAAACGTCACAGAAGCAGGTGCCCTCACACAAGCTCGTGAGAATCGAGCCGAGGTCTTGGCCTTTAAACGGCGGAGGATTGAGGCAGAAGCAACTGTTGCTCAGGCAAAAGCTTCGAACGGACTCCAAGCAGATTTAAATGCTACGCTAGGATGGGCAAATGAAGCCCCTGAATTCAGCGAAATATACAATGGGGTACAAGACCAGCAAACGATCAGTATCCAACTCTCAATACCCATTTTGGATTGGGGGAGGTCTAAAGCAAGGATAAATACAGCCCTTGCCAATCAGAAACTCGTCAACTTTACCGTGGATCAGGATGAGCGCAACTTCGACCAAGAGGTATTGACCTTGGTACGGCAATTCAGATCGCTCTACCAACAGTTAGAAATTACTCGACTCAGCGATGAGATCGCTCGTGAGAACTATACCATCGCACAGGCAAGATACCTAAAGGGAGCTAGCAGCATCACTGACTTGAATTTGGCCATTCAAGAGCAAAATAATGCCAGAAGTAGCTATATCACGTCTCTGCGTTCTTTTTGGACCAATTACTATAGACTTAGAATTCTTACGCTGTTTGACTTTGAACGAAACGAATCTTTGATAGCTAGTGAATAGTCCGTAGTCCGTAGTCCGTAGTCCGTAGTCCGTAGTCCGTAGTCCGTAGTAGGATACTCAAATCAAAGATTATTAGT
>JBCCTX010000185.1:0-15100 GCA_039197765.1 Bacteroidota bacterium | reverse complement strand
TGTATTTACTCCTCCTTTTTCTTCTGAGCAGATCCAACAAAGACTTCTTGATTTAAAGTTGACCTACTCAGTAGCAAGTCAGTCCAATTCAGGTTTTCCCTCAGTCCCAAGAAAGAACTATAAACTTCCACTCTGGAAGCGAACCTTTGATATTATCGGAGCCTCCTTAATCATTTTGTTACTATCCCCTCTTTTTTTAGCCATTATCGCCTTGATACGGCTAGAATCCAAGGGTCCAATCTTTTATGTTTCCAAAAGAGTAGGTACAGGATACAAAATATTCGGGTTTTTCAAGTTTAGGTCCATGCGTATTAATGCGGACGCTATGCTAGACAAACTCAAGAAGGAGAACAATCAATACGCTCAACAAGCGGTAGTAGAAAAGGAAAAAGAACTGGTAACTACAGCAGCTGGAGCTGGAGGGATTGAGGAAGTCTTCTTGGTTCAGGACGATGAAATCATGGCCGAGAATGCGTTTCTAGAGCAAAAGAAATTTGATGATGAAAATGCCTTTGTGAAAATAGAAAATGATCCACGGATAACTAAAGTGGGGAAATTTATTAGAAATACCAGTATTGATGAGCTACCACAATTATTCAATGTCCTCAAAGGGGATATGTCCTTAGTAGGAAATAGACCCCTACCCTTATATGAAGCGGAAAAGCTTACGGATGATGAGTCTTCTCTTCGCTTTATGGCTCCAGCGGGAATTACCGGACTCTGGCAGGTAGAAGACCGTGGGTCCAGCGAAGTTTCTGCTGAGAGTAGAAAGAAGTGGGACATCATTTATGCTGAAAATTTCAGCCTTTGGATGGATTTGAAAATTTTGTTGAAAACCATCCCTGCAGTAATTCAAAAAGCCAACGTATAACTCAATTTGTTGAGGGAAATGCGCAAATTACTAACAATAAGTGTTTTATTTCTTTGCTTTTTTTCTTTCAACGCAACTGCCCAAACCTTTGAAGGGCCTAGAGAGGAATGGCCAGACCAAAAACTGGCCCCGCTAGAGGTTCTCATTGAACGTGCTGTTGAGTTTTCCTTTCCCATCCGGCTAGCTCAAAACCAAATTGAGCAAAAAAGGCTAGAATTGACCGAAGAAAGACAGAAACTTTTACAGCCCCTTAGATTTAATATGTCTATGGACTACGGCAATGGGAATTATCTCACGGCCACGGGTAATGGTACTGAAGTGGTAGAAAGTTTTGTTTTGAATAATCAAGCATTTCTCACCTTTCGGGTAGGTCTTGGTCTTAACCTTCCCTTATCAGACTTATTTACAAAAAGGACCCGAATCCATCTCAAAGAGCGAGTTGTAGAGCAATTCGAGCTGCAACAGGATCAACTGTATATTCAAATCCGAGAAGATGTGATAAAAGCCTACAACCAGTTCATGTTTGCTATTCGCCTAGTGGAAACTTCTCAAGAAGCGCTGAACAACAGCGAACTCGCCTATTTAGCGATTGAAAAGAGATTTAGAACAGGCAACGTCACCGTCGATGAATTTGTCCGCTCCTTGCAAAATAAGAACAACGACCTCATTAGGCTTGAGGAGAATCGCCTTAAATCTAGAGCTGCCTATCAGGCACTGAAAGCACTAGTAGGACAGGATATACACTAAAAAGAGGGTGAAAAGGCATGACGTTCGTAGAATTCCTCCGAGTAATAAACCGATATTGGATGCTCATAGTCCTTTGTGGGGCTCTTCTCGCTGGTATGATTCACAACAATACCAAGGATCAAAAACCCCGTTATACAACGAACACCAAGGTGAATACCAATGTAGTGACGGGTTTCACCATTGAGCGAACCCTCTCCAACTCTGCGACAGACATCCCTTTCACGAAGATTGAGTACCAAAACCTCATTTCCCTAGCGAGTTCATACAGCACCATGGAGGAAACAGCCATTCGGTTGTTCGCCAAATGCCTTTTGCTGGAAGAGCCCGACCCCTTTCTCGTTCGTCCAAAAAATTGGGAACAGGCCATTCAAGGCATTCCTCCGGAAGAACTAGAGGAAATTCGCGTCCTGGGTAACATTGATTCTACCGTCCAAAACATCCGTAAAATATTAGATATCCGAAATCGAAACGCAGTGGCGAGTCTGATTTTAGGAGGTCACGACCTATTTGGAGTTGAGCATATCGCTAAGACTGTAGTAACAGGAGAAGAGGAAAGCGATATGATCAGCATGACCTATACTACTTCTGACCCCGGAATATGTCAGGCTACATTGGAAACTCTCACAGAGGTTTTCATTGAAAAACACCGAAAGCTCAAAGAGGAGCAAGCCGATGGTGTTTTAAAATTTTTCGAAGATTTAACCGAAAGATCCTCCGACAAACTCAGAGAAGCTGAAGATGCACTTCTAGATTTTCGTGTGGATAATAATATCATTAACTACTATGAGCAAACGCGAACCATTTCTGAGAAGAAAGAAGATTTAGATGAAATGGTTACCTCGGAAATGATGAATCTCATTTCTGCAGATACTGCGGTTCGGGAATTGGAACGACAGCTTTCTGGCAGGATGGACCTTCCCCTCCTTCAACAGCGCATAGCGAGAAAGCGCAAAGAGCTCAACGAACTTTCTTCACAAATAGCTCGCCTTGAGATACTTGAAGATACGATCAAGGGGGAAAATCTCGTTCTGTTAAAACTTAGAGCCGAACAGATAAAGGACGAGATGCGCGCAGCAGCAAACGAGGTATTTGACATTACTTATACAGCCGAAGGTCTGAACACCTCAGACCTCCTACGCCAATGGTTGACCAATATACTGCGCTATGAGGAAACCGAAGTCCGGCTGAATATTCTCAAGAATCGCAAAGAGGAGTTTGAACGTATTTATACAGAGTTTGCCCCACTCGGGTCTATCATAACCCGCATTGAAAGAGAGATCAATGTTTCCGAAAAAGAATTCCTAGAAAATCTTAAAAGCTATAATACTGCCCAATTGGCGAATCGAAACATGCTTATGTCGGCTCAACTGCAAGTGGTAGATCCTCCTCCCTACCCAACCAGTCCAGCCAAGTCTAATAGAAAACTCCTAATTATCATAGGGTTTATTTCGGGAATGCTACTTCCTACGGCCTTCTTCTTGGCATTAGAGCTGATGGACAGCACCCTTAGAAAACCCGATAGAGCTGAGGAAATTATCAAAATGGAACTCGTAGGAGCCATGCCGAGAATTCCATCTAATCCACGTAAATGGAAAACCATACGGTATGACGAAGTTCAGAGAAGATGCCTGTATAGGATTCTCCAAGACATGCAACTGGAACTACTGAAAGTTCATTCAAGTTCTCCACACACAGTCATCTGGACCAGCACGCGAAATAATGAGGGCAAGACCTTCATTTCCCAAATGATGACCAAGCACCTGAGAGATATGGGGCAGCAAGTACTCTATGTAGTTCCCGAGACCTCTATGGAACAGGTCAACGAAGTCCACATAGATACAATATACTACTCCGTCAACGCAGAATTGGCCGTCATTGGAGACCTTTCCTACCTATATGGAGTTGTAATTAACTATTCGCAACACTTACAAAATCCCTACGATTGGATTTTTGTAGAAGTACCTGGAGTCCTCGCCGAAGCCTTTCCCCTCGACAAACTCCATGAAGCGGACCTGGTTCTGATGATAGCACGTGCCAATAAAAAATGGAATGAGGCCGATGAAAAAGCATTGGAACAGTTGCGTAGGGGCGCAAAAAGTAAACCCAAACTCCTTTTAAATGCGTGTAGAGCAGACGTTTTGGAGGATATAATTGGAGAAATACCCAAAAAACGGTCGCGTTTCCGCAGAATGATCAAGCGATATGCAAGCTTCAAAATGCGAGAACGAAATGAAATCCCAAAGGAAGAAGGAGAAAGGCGCAAAACCATTATGGAAAAACTTCCCCTTTCCAGGGACTCCTTCCAAGGTATGTACGGCAAAGTAAAGGGATTCCTACATCAAACAATTAAAAAAGGTTAAGTCTATGAATAAATTTGACATCATTTGCCTGAGTTTTCCCGCCTGGGATGGAAATTATGTAAAATCTACCGTGAAACTCATGAGTGCCCTGGCCAAATCCCAACGTGTGGTATTCGTAGACTATGCCTATACCTGGAAAGATGTACTTTGGGGAATTCTAGGTAAAAATAAGTATGTTCCTTGGAAGCGGGTGCTAGGGCTACAAAGCCGAAAGAGACATGTGGTCCTTCCCCAAGGAAGTATTCAGGTTTTGAGTCTACCGCCAATTGTTCCTATCAATTGGACTCGTTCTACCCTCATCCTGAAACTCCTGGTGAAATGGAACGGATGGCTTATCAAAAAAGTCTTAATGCGAAACCTAGAAAAAATTGACGTTTACAAACCCGTAGTAATAAACGCGCTAAATCCCGTATATGGAAATCCACTTGCCGGGAAATTGGATGAGCGTATGCTGGTGTACTATTGTTACGACGAAATCCAGGCGGGAAACTGGATGACCAAGCATGGTCATGCAGCTGAAGAAGAATTCTTACCAAAGGTAGACCTCGTAGTAACCTCAGCTGAAAAGCTCCGAGAACGCAAATCGGCATACCACCCCAATTGCTTCACTGTAAACAATGGCGTAGACCTGGACATGTTCATGGTTCATCCAGACGAGTCCACAAATAGTCCAAATACAGGAAAGCCCATCATTGGGTACCTAGGAAGTGTGGACCACAGGCTAGATGTGGACTTACTGGATAAACTGTTGAAAAAATTTCCCCATATAGACCTCCATTTTGTAGGGAGGGTCACCTCTATGAAAGTATTCAAACACTTCAAACAATACCCCAACGTTCATTTTCTAGGCCCTCAATCTCCAGAGAAGCTGGCCTCTTTCCTAAAGACCTTTGAGGTAGGTATTATCCCCTTCCTCAAGAATGACTTCACAGAAGGCATATATCCCATGAAGATCAATGAATACCTAGCTGCAGGGCTTCCTGTAGTGAGTACACGATTTGGAGATATGAATACCTTTGAAGACATCGCAAATATCTGTGATACACCCCATGCCTTTCTGGAAGCTTTGGAATTGTGCTTAGATAGTGGATCAACCTCCATACAGAAAATGGAGCGTATTCACTTCGCCCAAGAGAATACTTGGGAGAAAAGAGCTGAGGAATTTCTGCGAATTCTCTACAAAGAACTGGGTGCTAAGTATGGAAGGGAAGAAATCCTGCGTGAAGGGGTAAATATCTGATCTCAAATAATTCATTTATAGTATATTTTATTTTAAATTTACTACAGATATACTATAATTGAATGCCTTATGGCACGAAGCGAGATCATGCGACAAACTGGGGCCTGGAAGTACATTCCATGGTATCGTCAATTGATCCTGGGGATTATCTCTATTACCATTTGTTACGGCGCCTATAGTGTCCTAGGGATTGCGGGAGAGTTTCTCATTATTATCCTTCCTCCCGTACTTTTTGCAGGCATTTACCTTCTGCTCAATCCCAAATTATGCGTAGAAATGGGACTCATCCTATCATTCTTTGCAACGGGGATGGCGCGTTATGTAAAAGCTCCATGGGGCTTGTTCATTGATGTATTGTTGGCGTTAGGATGGATAGGATTGCTAGTTAAGGGAGGGCTAAGAAAACAAGACTGGAGTCCTATTAAAAATGATATTAACCAGGTAGCAACGGTTTGGTTTGTCTTAGTTTTACTGGAATTGGCCAACCCTGAGGCTCCAGGTCCAGTGGCTTGGTTCTATGCCATGCGGGCCATCGGGTTTTACCAGATACTAGGCTTTAGCCTCATATTCATGATGTATCGAGATCCTAAGGACCTGGATCGATTTTTAAAGACCATCATGATCATATCCATCTTGGGGACTTTATGGGGGCTCAGACAAAAGATCATTGGAGTAGATTCAGCAGAGTGGCGATGGTTATACATCGAGGGAAAGCATGAGGAACACGTCTTATTTGGGGTTTTACGGGTCTTTTCGTTTTACAGCGATGCGGGACAATTTGGAGCCTCACAGGCAATGATGACCCTCATTTCTGGAGTTATTATTATTTCCCCTACCACCCTTAAAGAGAAGCTTTTCTATCTGGTCGTGGCAGTAATAACTTTTATTGGGTTTGGAATCTCTGGAACCCGTGGAGCTCTGGCGGTCCCAGGCATTGGGGCTATTTTATACCTAGTTCTATCCAAAAATTTCAAAATTCTGGTTCCAGGTCTCCTCTTTGTGGGACTCATCTACTATTTACTCAAATATACCCTGGTTATGGAGGATGTTGAGCAGGTCGCTAGGATGCGGACTGCCCTCGATCCAGACAATGAGTCTCTTCGAGTAAGGATTGAAAACCAGCGGAATTTTGCCAAACATTTGAATAGTCGGCCTTTTGGAGGGGGGGTAGGTTCCGCGGGATTTTGGGGACTCAAATTTAACAAAGGTTCTCCACTTACCATGCCCACAGATAGTTGGTATGTACGAATTTGGGCAGAAACGGGAGTAGTCGGAGTTTGTATGCACATGTTTATGTTGCTCTACTTCCTAGGAAAAGGATGTGTTATCGTATGGTTTCTCAAAGATCCTGTACTGAAAAATAAAATTTCAGGCTTCTTAGGATCTTACGCAGGAATTCTATTTGCCAACTACGGTAATCAGGTATATGGTCAAATCCCAACTTCAATGATATTCATTATAGCAATTCCTATGATGGAAATGGCCCCTATGTATGAGAAGATCATTCAAGAACGCAAAGAAGAAGCAGAAAAAGAAAAGGAAAAATTATTGGAAGAATCCCTATGAGTTTGATACAAATTGTATGGGACCTTGCTTACGGAATAATACAGGTTTACTGGGCTTGGGCAGTGGGATTCATGGCAATCTTTGCCATGGCGGCCTTCATTCCCTCCCGAAAAAGGGCAAAATATGAAGATGAGTACCATAACCTACTCGTACTCATACCTGCCTACAAAGAAGACCAAGTCATCCTTCATACAGCCAAACAGGCTATTTCGCAAACCTATCCCAATGAGCGCTTCACGGTAGCTGTGATTGCGGATTCTCTGAAAGGGGAAACCCTGGTGCAACTGGAAGAACTTCCCATCGAAGTTATAGAAGTACAATTTGAGAAAAGTACCAAATCCAAGGCTTTACGAAAGGCGTTGTCCATACTACCGAATGATTATGATGGAGTCATCATCTTGGATGCAGACAATGTTATGGGTCCACATTTCTTGGTGAAAGCCAATGCATGGATAGAACAAGGAGCAGTAGCCGTTCAGGGAAGAAGGGTGGCCAAAAACGCTAATTCCCAAATGGCCATCCTAGATGGCATCAGTGAGGAAATTAACAATCGCGTTTACTGTAAGGGGCACAATGCAGTGGGATTGTCTTCAAAGCTTTCAGGGTCGGGAATGGTATTCTCCTACGAGATCTTTCATCGCATCATGGATACAGTTGATGCCATTGGAGGATTTGACAAAGAACTAGAATTGAAATACACCCAACAAAAACACAAGATATTTTACGATCACACCCTCAAAGTATTTGATGAAAAGGTTTCCTCAGGAGCAGTATTCGCCAGACAGCGGAGGAGATGGCTGTCCTCGCAATACCATTACCTAAAAACATTTTTTGGCCCGGCCTTGGGGGCTTTACTTACGAGGGGAAATCTAGATTTCTTTAACCGTGCCCAGCAATTGGCTATGCCTCCCCGCCTGCTTATGCCGGTATTTTTAGGACTAGCGGCAGTCCTCGAATGGATATTCACCTTTACCTTGGGCTTCTGGACGTTTCTATTTGCAGTAAATGTAGGCTCCTTCTTCATTGCTATCCCACGCTCCTTCTGGAATCGAGAAAGCCTCAAAGGTCTTCTATATCTGCCAAAAGCCATTATTCATGCTTTAGGCGCCATACTCCGCCTTAGGGGGGCAAACAAAACATTCATCCATACCCCTCATGGAGTAGAAGCCAATCAAGAACCCTCAAGAGTTACAGAAAAAATAACCTAATAACACAACAGAATTATGGGCGGTGAAGGAATGCCTTGGAATATCATACTAATGGTGGGCTTAATAGGCTTTGCTATGGGCCTCAATTCAGGATTTGCCAGTTATCGAACGAAGATCATGAATGCCAAATACGAAGAACGGGAACAGATGAGGAAAAAAGCGGAACAAGAAGCCCTACAAGCAGGGATTCCTCAAAATGAATTGGAAGTATGAAGCAGACGCTAAATATCCTACTTATTTGTAAGTCCTTGCCCGGAACCTTTATTGGAGGAATCCAATCTCATGTCTGGGATCTAAGCGAGTCCCTAATTAGCCGCGGACATAAGGTGAGCATTTTGTCTGCAGGTAGCATGACACAACCTACGCGAGCCGAAGTGATAGAAGGTCGAAACATAATTTACCTGCGGTATTTTAGGGGCAAGCATTCCCCCATTTTCAAAGTTCTCCTGGAAGAAGCTGGTTTCAACTTTAGCGTTTTCTTCTGGCTGAAGCGAAATGGGCGCAAATTTGATATTATCCATGGTCAAGGCCGTAGTGGAGCTTGGATTCCCCGGAAGGTATCCAATTCCATTTCCTGTCTTACAACGTACCACGGATTGATCGGCATCGAAAATGCCCGCGAAAAGCGAAATGTATTTCAGAAGCTCGATGGCTGGTTGCATAAAAAGTTTGCCTCTGCCCTTGAAAAGAGACCCTTAAGTAGAGCCAAGGGAATTATTTATGTGAGTGAAGCTACTAAAAATGTCGTCCATGAGATACATGGAAATACGGAATCTCCCCAACAAGTTATTTACAATGGCTTTAAAGGGGATTTTTCGACCAAGACAGAGAGACCCATGTCCATTTACCTAGTATTTGTTGGACGCCTTCACCCTATTAAAGGCTTGGATGCCCTTATCCAGGCAATGCCCATGGTTAACAAATTTATCAAACTAGTGCTGGTAGGAGATGGGCCCATGCGACCGGAATTGGAGCGACTCATTCGCAAAGAAAAGTTAAAGGAGCGGGTAATTCTTACAGGTGCCCTTCCCAAAGACAAGGCAATGGAATGGATGGAGAAAGGCTTTGCCCTGATTCTTCCTTCCTACTTCGAAACGCAGGGAATTGTTCTACTGGAAGCAAATGCTAAAAAAGTTCCAGTCCTAGCCAGCTATGCTGGGGGGATGAAAGAGGTCGTAATCGATAACTACAATGGCTTATTCTTCGAACCAGGCAATCCTCAGGATATCGCAAGAAAAATCAATCAGCTATATGAATCTACAGAGTCTCAAAAACGCCTAGGAGAAAATGGGCAAAAACTTGTCAAAGAACGGTTTCACTGGGATATGATCGGCGAACAAACCGAGGAGTATTACTATAAGGTATTACAATCATGAAATTCGGTTCCCGTACACTAGGCTATGCATTTTTACAACAGGTAACGTTTCAGGGATTCCAATTTCTGAGTTTCCTGATTTTGGTTCGGATTCTTACTCCTGCCAATGTAGGGATTTGGACCCTTTACCTCACGTTTCATGCCTTCTTTGAAATGGCCCGAACCAGCTTCATTCACAATGGCTTTATCAAATATTGGGTAGGAGAAGTTGAGGAAAGGAATGGAATATTTTCAGCAGCCTTATGCTTGCAATTCATAAGTGCTCTACTGATCGTCGGGCTGTTTGCAGGGATTGCCTGGGGATTTGCAGATAAGTTCCAAGCTCCTCAATTACACAATATGGCTTTGTTTTACCCTCTAGTAGCGCTTCCAGCCTGCCTGTTTCAGATGTTAAGGTCCTTTCTCGTTGCCCAAAATGACTTCAAGTCCATTTGGTTTGGGGTAATGGGGCTTGGGGCGAGTCTATTTACCGGAGTAATTCTCATGTATATATGGGATCGGACAGAGGATTTAATTTTACTTCAAAGATTTCAAATTCTAGGATACTGCTTAGGTATGCTTATTCTGTATGCCTTATCCCGAAAAGAACTACCAAGATTAACACTCTCAGGTAAGTGGATAGGCAAGCTTTTCCACTTTGGTAAGTACTCCATGGGAAGCGGAATTGGCTCTATGCTTTTTACCAAGATGGATGTTTTCATGTTGGGATACCTAGTTGGGCCCGCAGCAGTTGGGATTTACAGCGTTGCCACGCGAATCAATAATTACTTAGATTTACCCCAAAACGCATTTTCCCAGGCCTATTATCCACAGATCAGCAGTAAAATACAGGAATCAGGAATCGAATTTCCCCTGCTAACTGTTCGCAAGGCTATAGCCATGATGTGGATCTTCGCCATTCCCACTGCTTTGGTTTTCTTGATTTTTCCAAAGCCTATACTCTTCCTTTTAGCGGGGGAAACCTATTACACTGCAGCTCCTTTACTTCAGATATTTGCCTGTATGGTTTTGATCAAACCTTTCGGCCGAGTGTTTGGCATAACTCTGGATGCTATTGGAAAACCGCAGTGGAATTTCCACATGCTACTGGTGAGCTTGGTCATCAATGCCATTATGAACTACCTACTTATCCAGCTTATGGGGATCCAAGGAGCTGCATGGGGCACCATGCTTGCCACCTGGGTGAGTATCCTCATGGGGCAATACCTCATTTCCCGATTTTTCAAGATATCCTATAAAGTACTCATTCAAGGAATTGTAACAGAAATTTACCAAACCCTCCAACGAATTATTCCCTCAGGCCACAGCAAATACACGACCAAGGAATTTCAACTGGAAAAAAATGACGTTCACGAACAACAAGGTATCTCCTAAGGTTTCCATTATCACAGTTAATTATCGGAATCCTGGAATCACCTTAGAACTCCTGCGCTCTATTCAAAAGCTTTCTTTTACAGACTTCGAGGTGATCATCGTTGAGAATTCACCAGTTGAGGATGATTCGCAAAAATATAAGGCTATCCTCCCCCAGGTCAAAGTGGAAATCAGTCCCCAAAATCTAGGCTTTGCTGGGGGCAATAATCTGGGAATAGAAGCCTCCAGTGGAGACTTCCTGTATTTTGTAAACAACGATACAGAAGTAGTGGATGAAAGCTTTCTTCCCTTATTGGAGGCATTCGAGAACCCCAAAATAGGGGCAGCTTCTCCTAAGATCAAATATTTCTACCACCCAGATACCATTCAATTTGCAGGTTTTTCTGAAATCAACATGCTGGGAAGAAATACCATGTATGGCAAAAATGAGGTAGACCAAGGACAACATGACACCCCAAAATTCATTCCCTACGCACATGGTGCCGCTATGATGGTGCGCAGAGAAATAGTAGACAGTATTGGTGGGATGCCCGAAGGCTACTTCCTCTACTATGAAGAATTGGATTGGAGCGCTCAAATTGTGGCAGCAGGCTACCAAATTGCCTATGTTCCACAAGCAGTTATCTACCACAAAGAGTCCATGTCTGTGGGAAAGATGAGCCCACTAAAGATATTCTACCAAACTCGGAACAGAATCGTTTTCATGCGGCGGAATATGTCTCAACTTAAGCAGATCGGCTTTTTCCTTTATTTTTTCTTAGTAGCTTTTCCCAAAAACGTAGGAATACACTTCTTGAAAAGGGAAAAAAATCTCTTGAAATCCTATGTAAAAGGAACAAAAGAGGCACTTACTTACAAACCCTCAAATTTTAATGCATAATGGAAATCTTATTCTGGCTTTTCCTTGCTATCGTTATATATACCTACTTAGGATATGGAATCTTACTTACTCTTTTGGTCAAAATAAAACAGCGGATTAGCAAACCCTTTATCCCGCGATCATATATACCTGAACATGCCTTACCCTCGGTGACCCATTTGGTTGCGGCCTACAATGAAGAAGAGTTTATCGAGTATAAAATCAATAATAGTCTCAAACTGGATTACCCCAAGGAAAAGATGAATCTCATCATTGTATCTGATGGATCTAGTGACAAGACTCCTGAACTTGCTGGACAATATACAGAAGTAACACACATGTTTGAACCCGAGCGGAAAGGGAAAATCGCCGCTGTTAAGCGCGCGATGAAGGAAGTGGAAACTTCTATTGTCATTTTTTCAGACGCCAATACGTATTTGAATAAAGATGCGATCAAAAAAATTGTTGCCCATTTTGAAGATGTACGCGTAGGAGCTGTAGCTGGAGAGAAACGTATATACAAGCCTGAAGAAACCTCTGCGAGTGTCGCAGGCGAAGGACTGTATTGGAAATATGAGTCTTATTTGAAAAGGATGGATTCAGAATTCTATTCTGTGGTGGGAGCCGCGGGAGAGCTATTTGCCATACGCAAAGAGCTCATGCCAGTAGTTCCTACAGATACCATCATCGAAGACCTGTACTTGACGATGAGTATTGCCATGAAAGGCAGAAGAGTTGCTTACGAATCTGAAGCCTATGCGATGGAAACAGGATCCTCTAGTATTGAGGAGGAAATGAAGCGAAAAGTGCGTATTTGTGCTGGAGGTTTTCAGGCTATCCAACGCCTGAAGGAAGTATTCAATCCCTTCACTTACAAGTGGCTCACCTTCCAGTTTATTTCGCACCGAGCCCTACGCTGGACCTTGGCCCCACTGGCCTTACCTATTGTATTTTTAAGCAACTTTTTCCTCTGCTTCTCCCAGAATCCCCTATATCTCTCCCTGTTTGCAGGTCAAGTTTTATTTTACCTATTGGCAGGCTTTGGGTACCTAAAAAGAAATGAGAAACGTCAGAATCCCATCTTCTTCGTTCCTTTTTATTTTTCCATGATGCATTTCTCTGCCTTCAAGGGCTTTGCACGCTTCCTGAAGAAAAATCAAACAGTGGTATGGGAAAGAGCAGAACGCAAAACCGGGCAGGAACTCGTGGGAAGCAATTCTTCCCATTAAGGGGACCGACTGGTGTGAGGGATAAGAAATGGGTGAGTAAATGTATTGTGTTTAATTACTTCGTAAAAAATAGCTAGTTATGCTGAGATGTGCTATTGTAGATGATGACGCCATGTGTAGGTTAGCCCTTAAACGGCTAATTCAACTTCACAGTGAGATACACCTATCCGCTGTTTGTAAAAGTGGCCAAGACCTCTTGGACATCCTAGAATCGAATGCAGTAGACCTTGTGTTTCTAGATATGAATATGCCTGATTTTCGAGGGGAGGAAGTGTTGGATAAAATCCCGCCATATCTTCCTGTAGTCATTACTACAGGGGAGGATGAAATGGAAATGAGCAACCTTCCTGAAACCGTCATTTACCTCATCCACAAGCCGGTGAGTGTGGCTGAGTTTCAGTGCGCCTTAGATCGTGTACCAGAGAAATGGGAAGGTTGAAGGGTTAGGAGTGATTTATTTCATGAATAAACCACAATGCCTCCCTCCCCATCTAACGCAAGCGCTTTTTGCGATTTCGTATGTAATCTTCGAAGATATATTCTCCCAGGCCTTTCAAACTTGTATAGAAGGCCCGCCCATTATTGACTTGAGTAAATTCCTGTACAAACTCAACTAACCAGCTATCCCTAGCGATCATGAAGGTGGTAATGGGGATTTTGAGTCTCCGACATTGGGCCGCAAGGTTCAACGTCTTGTTGAGAATTTTCTTATCTAGGCCAAAGCTATTCTTGTAATACCGTACCCCCTCTTTGATACAGGTGGGTTTCCCATCTGTAATCATAAATATCTGCTTATTGGCTGTCTTTCTTCGCCTCAAGATATCCATAGCAAGCTCAAGCCCGGCAACGGTATTTGTATGGTAGGGTCCTACTTGTAAAAAGGGAAGATCTTTTACCTGGATCTGCCAGGCATCATTTCCAAAAACGATGATATCGAGGAAATCCTTGGGATACTTTCGCATGACGAGTTCTGAAAGTGCCATGGCTACCTTTTTGGCAGGAGTAATCCGGTCCTCTCCATATAGAATCATGGAATGAGATATATCGATCATAAGCACTGTAGCGCAGGTACTCTTATGCTCCTTCTCTTTGACGGTCAGGTCTTGATCTGTAAGCATAAATTGATCTATCCCATGGTTGATTTGGGCGTTTCGAAAGGACTCTGTAAATGCAATATTTTCTACGGGATCTCCAAACTCAAATTGCTTGAGCTCACTGGTAGCCTCGTCTCCCAAACCCGCATGAGGCGTTCGATGATTGCCTCTCCCAGATCGCTTAAGCTTTCCAAATATTTCCTCCAAAGCGTTTTGACGGATACTCTGCTCAGACTTGGAAGTAACAGCAAAGCTACCCCCACCAGCTGTCTCTTCCTCTATATATCCCTGCTTTTTGAGATCTTCTATGAAATCTCCCATTCCATATTCATCATCTGTAAGACCATACTGCCTATCCAACTGGTTCATCCAATTAAGTGCCTCAGATACGTCTCCTGAGGTGTAGGTAAGCAAATCCAGGAAAATTTTTAAGAGACGCTCAAAAGGATCTCCTCCCTTTCCCGGAACGTATTTAGTAAATAAAAAGCCTTTCATAATTAAGCGGTATAGGGACTAAGGATAAATGAATTTAAGGGATAAGCTTTTCTATATTTCTCTTACTGGAACTGTCTGGGCTTAATTTCCCTTTCTCCCCCAGAAAAGGATTTTACATTCTATAAAGGTAACGAATTTCTCAAGGAGAAGTTAGGGAAGTTTATGATTCGGATAAAAATCAGGGTTTTCCCCTACAAATAGGGAGAACCTAGGTCCTACCTTGATCCTGAATACCACAAAATACAAGTTTGATGAAAAAGCATATCCTCCTCCTGGTCTTCCTTACTAGCATAGGAGTGGGCGTACCTCTCCTCAACGGACAAAGCGTAGGAATCAATAATCCTTCTCCAGACCCATCAGCCATCCTCGATATCACTACCACCGAGAAAGGGGTACTCATACCTAGATTGACGCTAGCGCAACGAGATGCAATTCCCAATCCCGCCCAAGGCCTATTGGTTTTTATTTCTAGTGATACCAGCTTCCACTACTACACGGGTACCCAATGGGAATCCCTATCCGCTCCCATTCTTCAAGTTACGGGAGGAGTTGCATATACTGCAGGCGTAGGGATAGAAATAAATGGAGACCAAATTATCAACCTTGGGGATGCAGATCCCAATGATGACGTACAAATCAATTCATCGGCTGAAGGGGACCTTGGAGGCGTATTTCCAGATCC
>JBCCTX010000184.1:0-15204 GCA_039197765.1 Bacteroidota bacterium | reverse complement strand
ATGGTGATAGTCAGTTCATGGTAAATATCATGGGAGGTAAAGGCTACCTTCCTTTGGAAATATGGGCCTATAGTCTGGCACTTTATGCAATCTTGAAAGAAGAGCCCGAAATCATCTGGCCCAATGCACTAGGAAGGGAAATGCGTCCTCTATTTGACAGATGCCTTGGCTACCTTAATTCTCATGATTTACCCTTCTCTCTCAAAGATTTTTCTTCTGATGGAATACCGCCAGATCCTCTTAAAAGAAACTTATTAGACAGTTCTGATAAAGCAAAGTTGTTAGAAATAGATCACGGACTCTTAACTATTCACTCAAATGAAAACCTCTATCGCCGTGCGGAGCAAAATTTTAAGCTAAATCTTCTGCTTCCTGCCTCTCAGGACTATTTTCAGTTAATGCAGAAAGAAACAAATAATCCTCGTGCACTATCGGGAATTGCAAAGACTTTGCTGCGTGCTAGGCAATTATCGGATTGCCAGGGATATTTAGACAAGGTCTTCGAGTTAGATAAGCATTATGAGGAAGCACGCATAACTCAAGGCCATTTGCACTTACTCACATACAACTTGAGTTCAGCGATAGAGATACTGACTCCTCTCCCTCAAACTCCCTTACATGCATCAGAGGGCCACCATATCATGGGAATGATCGCTTATGAGCAGGGAGAAACTCCTACTGCTTTTGTTGAAATGGAAGCGGCCCTTTCGCTAAGACCTACTTATGCGCAACTACACCTTACAATAGGTATTATGCACTTAGACCAACGTAAATTTGATCAGGCCGAAAATCACATTGACCAGGCAAGGGAGCTAAATCCTAAGCTATATGTAGCATATACCTACAAAGGAATTCTCCTTCGGAAAAAAAACCAATTTGACTCCGCCATTTCTTACCTAGAAAAGGCATTAGAAGTTAATCCATATGATGAACAGGCCCAGTGGCATTTAGCCCTCACAGAGAACCGAGCACGATGTATTGAAGGAAACGAGTGGATGGAAGTATACCACTTCTCAGATTTAGTAGCTGCACTTCCCATAAGAAGGAAACTAAAAAAGGGGGGAATAAAATTTAAAATTCGCGATGAAAACACCATCAACTTTACAGCATCCACAAATATTGATAAGTGTATCCTCATTCGGGAGGAAAATGTAGAAAAAGCGTTAGATTTAATCGGCTCAAACATTCTGGGATGGGAGGAATATGCCTTCTGACAGATAAAACTCAAAATAAAGGTTCAAATATCATATGGTTGGGAAAATAAGTGTACACAAGTATGAAAACCAGGGACAAACCCAAGTAGAAGATTTGGTTGTTCTGGAAGAACCTCTACAAATTATTTTGATTTATGCCCTTGAGGGGGCCTGGCACGAAACACTCCTAACGCTTACCATGCGGACTCCGGGTCACGACTTTGAACTATCCTTGGGCTTACTACTGGCAGAAGGAATCATTTCTGGTTACACACAAATAAAACGAATGTGGTACTGCCAGCAGGCGGATCGCCCTGAAAATACGGTTAAAGTCCAACTCCAGCCTGGTATAGAAATAAACCCGGAGAAAATTCAGCGGAGTTTTCTTTCTAGTTCCAGTTGTGGCGTGTGTGGAAAACAGCATATGAAGGTACTTGAAACGAACCTTCCTTATTCCCTGATAATCAATGAAGTAAGAACTTACTCTTCAATAATTAATTCACTAAATGAAGTTCTTTCTTCCCATCAGTTAAACTTCCGCTATACGGGAGCAATACATGCAGCCGCATTATTTGATATCCAAGGCCAACTAGAAATTATTCGTGAGGACATTGGTCGCCATAATGCAGTTGACAAGGTTATAGGCGCTTCTCTATCGGCAAAAAACTTTCCCCTTTCCGATTCTATTTTATTTCTCAGCAGCCGAATAAGTTTTGAATTGGTCCAGAAGGCCTTAATGGCTGGAATCCCCATTTTAGCAGCTGTTGGAGCACCTTCAAGCTTAGCCATATCGTTGGCAGAACAATTTGGTTTAAGCTTGATCGGATTTGTGAGAAACAACCGATTTAATGTGTATACGCATCCTGAACGGGTTCTACTTAAGTAAATTCATACCTGTAGGAATTTACTTGATAAAAAATAGAGAGGCTATCTAACCTAAACAGCCTCTCTCTGCAAATAAGTGATTTGATTTTACACTCAGAAATTTATGTAGCAAACATAACTATTAACCTGTTGAAAGAGTAGAAACCCAAATAAACCTACCCCAAACCCACAAATTCAACACGTTGACTTAATTATGGTAACTTAGAGAGACAAACTCTCCTTTCTGGATTTTAAAGGTAATTCTTAAAATAATGCCACGTAAAGTAGATAGGTTAGGCAAAATGGACAAGTTGGGGGGATAGAAGGGGCAAATTGGGACAATACAGCCATAAATAGCGCAAATCCAATTATTCACCTTTTCTAAAGGATGGTCCTTATAGCCGCAGCCTTGAAAATGAAATTGAAAAGAATATAATTTTCCTGTACTTTGATTAGCGTCCTATTCAAAATAAACTAAAGCAGGGCAAACACTATGTCTAGGAAAAAATCCCTCCCCTATTCTCCAGAGCAACTTCAAAACCTGAAACTCAGTTCTCCCAAAACAATTGCCGCAGGCGCTGAAGCCCTAAAATCAGCCATTAAGCATGCAGTACGGGAAATGGGTTGGGTAGCTACCCTCCCTACCCTTTCCAAAGCCAACCAAAAAGGAGGATTTGACTGTCCAGGCTGTGCATGGCCAGATCCAGACGATAAGCGCTCAAGTTTGGGTGAATACTGTGAAAATGGGGTAAAAGCTATAGCCGAAGAAGCAACTCGTAAAAGAGTAGGCCCCTCCTTTTTTGCTACCTACTCGGTAGAAGAACTTTCAAGAAAAGATGATCTTTGGATTGGAAAGTCCGGTAGAATTACCCATCCCATGGTATTGCGGAAGGGAGCGACTCATTATGAGCCCATTGAATGGGAAGAAGCGTTCTCTTTAGTTGCCGACACCCTAAACGCACTTCCAAATCCCAATCAAGCCACATTCTACACCTCCGGCCGTACGAGCAATGAAGCTGCCTTCCTCTACCAATTATTTGTACGTATGTATGGAACCAACAATCTCCCTGATTGCTCAAATATGTGCCACGAGAGCAGTGGAGTCGCCTTAGCTGAAACGGTAGGAATTGGGAAAGGGTCTGTAAAGCTAGAAGACTTTGAAAAGGCAGAGGTAATCTGCATTTCGGGCCAAAATCCTGGAACCAACCACCCACGGATGCTTTCCGCCCTGAAAAAAGCCAAGAAAAATGGGGCAAAAATCATCGCAATTAACCCCTTAAAAGAGGCAGGGCTCCTCAATTTTCGCGATCCTCAAAATCCCGCAGACTTACTGGGTAAAACCACTCAATTGGCGGATCTGTACCTGCAGGTACAGATTAATCAGGATGTCGCGCTAGCTAAGGCTTTGCTGATTTTGCTCAAACAAGCGGAAGAAGAATATGGTGGAGTATTCGACCAAGAGTTTATAAACCAGCAGACAGAGGGTTATGAAGCCCTGATGGCTCACATGGAAGAGCAATCCCTTGATAGTCTGATTGAATCCACCAAAATCCCCAAAGAAGCCATCCAAGAATTCGCGCAACTTCTTGCAAGCAGCAAACGAATCATTTGGTGTTGGGCAATGGGATTGACTCAGCATAAAAACGCCGTTGATAACATTCGAGAGGTTGTGAACATTCTCCTCCTCAAGGGAAGTATTGGGAAACCGGGGGCTGGGACTTGTCCCGTTCGTGGGCATAGCAATGTACAAGGAGATCGCACAATGGGAATATCCCACAAACCTTCAGCCGCATTTTTACAAAAATTAACAACCAATTTTTCCTTTGATCCTCCAAAAGGAACAGGTTTAGATGTAGTGGAATCTATCGAAGCGATGCACAAAGGTAAGGTGAGAGTCTTTTTTGCGATGGGGGGAAACTTCTTATCTGCTTCACCCGATACTGAGTTTACGGCAGAAGCTCTACAGAATTGTAAATTGACAGTTCATGTTTCTACCAAACTTAATCGGAGCCATTTAATTCATGGAGAAGAAGCCTTAATTCTCCCATGTATTAGCCGCACAGAAAAAGATTTGCAAGCAAGCGGCAAGCAGTTTGTAAGTATAGAAAATTCTATGGGTGTAGTTCATATGTCTGAGGGAAGAAAATTCCCTGCCTCTTCTGAGCTTAGGAGTGAACCGGCTATCATTGCAGATCTTGCGATTGCCTGCTTAGGAGAAACCAAAGGATTTTCATGGAAACAGGCAAAAGACAATTATGACTACATCCGAGAAGCCATTGCACAGACCATTCCAGGATGTGAGAATTACAATAATCGGGTAAGGGTTCCTGGAGGATTTTACCTTCCCAATTGTGCCAGAGAAAAAAGTTTTCATACTGCTTCTCAAAAAGCTCAGCTGACCATTAATCAAGTCGCATTCAATGCCTTAGAAGAAGGAGAATATTTGATGATGACCATCAGAAGCCACGATCAATTTAATACGACCTTGTATGGTATGGACGACAGATACCGAGGGGTCGAGAATGAGCGCCGTGTCATTTTCATGAATCGAGAAGACATAAACCGTGCAGGCTTAAAGAGCCTACAAATCGTTCACCTAAGTAGCGAATACGATGGAAAAAAACGATGGGCTCGTACCTTCCAGGTTATTCCCTACGATATTCCTTCTACATGTGTAGCAACTTATTTCCCCGAAGCCAATCCTTTAGTGCCTATTCATATAACTGCTGATAGAAGCAATACCCCCGCATCTAAATCCATCAGAATACGCATACACCCGATATAATCAGCTAATTCACCTGGTAGAGTTAGGGTTGAGACGAAGATAACCGCAGAAATTTTGGGACTTAGCAAAGGCTAAAAGAGCCTTTATACCCTAACTCTCCCAAATGTCGCCTAGGCGACCGTGATACTTTTGTGATACTTTCGTGATTCTATTGTAATAACTGGAGTGTAACATTGCGGATGTTGTCAATATTTCTGGGCAATAAAATTTAATTTCTAAATAAGTACCCAATGAGAAACATCTTTTACACACTCTCCTGCATCCTAATCCTGTGCCTAAGTATAGGGTTGGATGCACAACCTACCTTTTTCAAAGTACGGGTGGAAAACGTAGGGCAAGCCTTTCCCTTCGCTCAAAGTGGTGTTTTTAATACACCCGTGGATTCTACAGGTCCTGGTCCATTGTTTCCTGGTGCTGCCTATGAATTTAGCTTTGATGCCGCCCCTGGCCATTATCTCTCCTTTGCTACCATGTTCGTCCAATCTAATGACCTTTTTTATGCCCCAGATGAAATAGGTATCGCCCTCTATGATTCTATGGGAAATCCTATTACAGGAGATTTAACCAATCAATTGGACTTATGGGATCCAGGAACGGAACTCAACGAAGCTCCTGGAGAAGGGGCCAATCAGGCACCCAGACAGACAGGGCCAGATATGGGCGATGCAGATACAGATTCAACCGTTCGATTAGTAGACGATGAATTTTCCTATCCAGAGGATTCTGCTGTTATTCGATTTACCCTGACCCATAATGGGGGAACATCTTTTACGGCGCGTATTGAAAACGTTTCTACAATGATGACCTTGCCAATTTCTAATGGAGACTCGGTTGCAGTACCGCTCGCCCCTGGCGTATTTGTTGTACATACTGACCCCGCTCCCTTATTTACAATTGGTGAAGTCGACCGAGGCGAAGGCTTGGAAGGGATTGCAGAAGACGGAGATGCCTCTCTTTCCGCAATTACCGCTGCCTCTCAGACTGGGGTAACCGCTATTTTAGCTCCTGGAGTCTATGCGCTTCATGGAGCAGATGATCCCTTGTTTACCGTTGGGATGGTAGACCGTGGCGAAGGCTTGGAAGCCATTGCCGAAGATGGATCTCCAGCTATGCTGGCGGGAGTCCTTAGAGACAATTCGACCCTCACCGCTGGTGCATTTGCTGTTCCCGTTGGTGCTGCAGGGCCCGGTCCTCTTCTACCTGGAGGAGCTTACGAATTTATTGTTGCCTCTGGGCCAACTGGTAAACTCTCCTTCGCAACCATGTTTGTACAATCAAATGACCTCTTTTACGGTCCCGATGGAATGGGGATAGCCTTGTTTGACTCAAGCGGAACACCCCTTAGTGGAGATATTACGGATCAAATAGACCTTTGGGATGGGGGGACAGAGCTAAATGAAATTCCAGGAATTGGCTTGAATCAAGCACCCCGTCAATCGGGTCCAGATACAGGAGATGCCGATACAGATTCTACGGTTCGTTTAGTGGATGATGGATTTACCTATCCTGAAGATTCAAACGTAATTCGCGTTACCCTTACTCCGCTTGAGTCCGAAGAATTTACGGTAAGAATTCAGAATGTATCTACCACAGAAACGCTGGTAATTGACGATAGTACCACGGCTCCTGTACCTTTGGCTCCAGGTTCTTGGGTGCTCCACAGCGAACCCAATCCCCTATTTACGGAAGGAGAACCCGACCGAGGACTTGGAATTGAAGAGATCGCAGAGGACGGAAATGCCTCCATTTTTGCAGATGCATTTTCCATGAAAATGGGAACACCGAATGGTATTTTTACCACCCCAGTTGACTCTGCAGGACCTGGCCCTCTTTTCCCTGGAGCTGTCTATGAATTCTCCTTTACAGCTGCCCCAGGCGTATATTTATCATTAGCGACCATGTTTGTCCAGTCCAATGATTTGTTTTATGCACCTGATGGTAATGGCATTGCCCTTTTTGATACTTCAGGGGTATCTATCGCAGGAGATGTTACAGACCAATTCTTACTTTGGGATTCTGGGACAGAAGAAAATGAGCAGCCCGGTGTGGGCGAAAATCAGGCGCCTAGACAAAGTGGCCCCAATATAGGTCCAGCAGACTCCGATAGTACAGTAAGGCTAGTTTCTGATGCCTTTACCTATCCGCCAGCCTCATCTGTCATACGCATAACCATCAATGAAGAAATTACGACCTCCGTTGAGGATTTACTAGATCCCCAAAATTCTTCCGTCTTAGGCTTCCAGAACTACCCCAATCCATTTTCCAATGAGACGGTATTTAGGGTAGACTTGAAGGAGCGCGAGGAACTCAATTTGACAATTTTCGACCTCCAAGGAAGAAAAATAGCAGAAATTCTGCCTACATCTGTCCTTCCTGCTGGAACCCATGAGTTTACTTGGGAAGGATCGAATACAAATGGGCAAAAGGTAAGTGCTGGAGTGTATTTTGCACGGTTAAACGGTTTTGACCAAGGAGTAAGTACATTGAGGCTACTCCTTCAAAACTAGAATATCAGGCGATTAAGTTTAGTTGAGAGATGTGTTTCGGTTGAAGGTCCCTTATGGGACTTTCAACCTTCTTCTTTAATTTACTTACTGTATCGTTATCACATCGGGTCCACTAACCTTTTCGATATGACACTCATCTGCTTTAATGACAAAGAGTTCACGAACCAACTCTTCACTTTCACGGAACCCTACGAATTCAAATTCATCCACTTGGCCTTCCAATTCCTCCTGGTAGCTATCGTCCAAGACGGGATAAAGCGTCTCAAACACAGGAAAATCTACTTGAATGGTATCATTGGTACTTTTTCGTATAGTATAAAACTCGTCTAACTCTCCTCCTTCTATTTCTAGACCGATGGTTCGAAACTCATCGGTACAAATAATGGGATCATTAGGGTCGCCATTGCCATTAAGGAGGTCCTTCAAATAGTCACAAGAAGTCAAAAAAGAGGCAAAAAAAACTGTGAGTAGGAAGGGATATATGCGGGACTTATTCATAGAAGTTAAGATTAAATGATAATTATTTTCTTTTCCCCATGAATACGGAACCCAATGGGTTTATGCTGCATTGAAGGTAGATTTTCTGGTAAATATATTTTTTGGTTTGGGCTCTTTTACTGTAAAAGCCACCCCAAAATTTGGGATGGCTTACAACTTAGTGGCTGTGTAATTGAAATAAAGGTCTATTCCGCTCTTTCCCAAACTTCATTGATTTCAATGTCTCCATTAGGGGTTTTAAATGTACCCTTGTGGTACCATTTCCCTTTCTTGAATTCAGCAGTAAAGGCAATTTGAGTCCCAATTACGGTACTATCTTCTAGATAGTACTCAAGGTTTTCCACATAGTTGGTACCATCAAATGTATAGGTTCCTCCGCCTGAGCCAAATATCTGTCCAGTTTCGTCGTCAAAATCCATCCAAGCAAAACGCTCTTTGGAAATGAATTTAAATTTGGGTCGGGCCCACTCGTGTTGGATTTCGTAAATATCCGTGTAGATAAGCTTTTTCCAAACACCTTCTAATTTTGACTTTAGGATCTCCCTATCAGCTTCGGGAGTTTGCAGGGAAACGAAACTCAATGCTAAAAAGCAAATGAGAGGTAAAGTAGTCTTTTTCATCGCGGGTATTTTGGGGTTTGCAATAGAAGAGCTATCACCCAGGGATTTGGGTAATTGAAAACACATTTAGGGTGCCTGAAGAAAGGCAACCACACCCAAGGCTAATACACGGGAGGTGTATTATATATCCGCGGACTTATCGTGTATTAATAATGTATAAAAAATGAACAAAAAAGGCAAATGGAAATGGGCTGATAGTTAATGGTCTTTAGTATCCCCTTTATTTTCGATCAGACCTTGTCCTGTCTACGATAAACTTTTTCCTTTCACTCCACTCCATTGCTCTACTTTATGAATTAGGACGAGATTTAGCCAAAAAAACGAGCCTACTTTGTTTACCTCTATAAGTTCATTGAGAATAGAATGGAATAAAATGGTTATCAGGCTCATTAACACGGCTAATGAAAGTGTCTTGAGCTGAGGGTCCTGACAGGACTGGTAGACTGTCGCAGCCTTTGTCAACATGTATATGCACAGGCCTAAGAATAGTGCCCCCCCAATTATTCCCTGTTCTGCGAAGGTCATCAAAAAGTAATTATGTGTAGTTGACTGCTCGGGATTATCACTTACGTAGGTGCGAAAGGCATCGTCGGCATACTTTTTATATTCTTGGTTGAATGTGCTGGGGCCTGTTCCCACCCAAAGGTTCTCTCCAATCATATTTTTTGCCGCTACCCATCTATACAGACGTTCCATTCCTGACAATTCTTTTCCCTCAAGGGTAGCAGAAAGGTGGCCGCTAATGTCACCCTCGTGATAAATAGTCTTTTCATAGTTAGGGGCGTAATAGTAAAAGGTATTACCCTGGATCAAATAAAAAAGAATTAGCCCTACGAATACCAAGGTAGAATAGGTAACCCAGCGAAAGGCCTGCAATTTTATTAAAATAAATACAATTGGTAGCAAGGCGATAGCTACCCAAGCTCCTCGGCGGAAGCTCAACGCGATCCCTATGAGCAACAAAGCACTTATGCCTATCAATATCCACCATTTGAAACTCTTTGGGGAGTACCAATCCTTCAAGATCCAGGCATAGGGAAACAGCAAGGCAAGGAAGGCCCCATATACCACTGCATTAGGAAAAAAGGGTCGAACAATTCCGTGGCTTTCTCCAAAGGAAAACCCTTCAAGTGCATGGTTAAATAAGACAAACAGCGTAATTAGGCTGCCTCCAACTAAGCAGGCCCATAAGAGGTTCTCTACGTGCTTCTTCTCCTGAATCAAGTAGTTGGCCATAAAAACAAAGGCCATTAGATACCAGAGTTTGGCCAGCATAAACTTCGCAGAGCGAAAAAAATGTGTGGAAATAATGGAGGTAAACGTCATCCAAATCACTAATAAAATGACGAGCAAAAAAAACGGATAGAGCGGTTCACGCCATTTGATGGTTTTTCCTCTCAACAACAGTAAGATCCCAATCCCGGTGAACAGGATCATCAACGGTTCATCTGGAAGGTCCATGCTGAGTGTACCTATTTCCAATTGGGAAGAAAAAGGGATACAAAAAAATAAAAGATAATAAAGCACTCTAAAATCATAGGCGAGTTGAAGGAACAGCAATACACCAAAAGGGGCTATTAGAAGGGTCCACATACGAAAATGCGTAGCCGCCCATACACTTCCCATTATGGTAAGCGCTAAAAGCAGAAGAACCCCATTTCGGAGGTTCTCCTGTTTATTCATTGCTTTGACTATCGCTCCAATCATATGTTCTATCCCAAACCAAGTGCCTTTCTATTAGCAGCCTCATCCACTCCTGCATCTGCAAAATCATCAAAGGCCTTTTCCGTGACGTCGATAATGTGTTTTTGGATGAAGGGTGCGCCTTCTTCTGCTCCTTGTTGTGGGCTTTTTATAAAACACTCCCACTCCAAAACTGCCCAGCTGCTGTAATTGTATTGACTCAATTTTGTAAAGATCGCGCTGAAGTCCACTTGTCCATCCCCTAAGGAGCGAAAACGACCTGGTCGATCTGCCCATCCTGCGTAGCCTCCATATACCCCTCCTTTTCCTGTAGCGTTAAATTCCGCATCCTTTACGTGGAAAGCTTTGATCCGCTCATGGTACAGGTCTATAAATTGTAAATAATCTAAACACATGAGAACAAAATGACTAGGGTCATAATTGATACAAGCCCTAGGATGCCCATTTACCGCATCGACAAACCGCTCGAAAGAGATACCATCGTGTAAGTCCTCTCCAGGATGTATCTCGTAGCAAACATCCACTCCTACTTCATCATAGGCATTTAAGATGGGAGTCCATCGCTTTGCCAGTTCTTCAAAAGCCATTTCGATTAGTCCTGCAGGGCGTTGAGGCCAAGGATAAACAAAAGGCCATGCCAAGGCTCCGGAAAAACTAACACTTGCCGTCAGGCCCATGCGTTGGCTAGCTTTTGCGGCTGCAATCATTTGATCCACAGCCCATTCCGTCCTCGCTTTTGAGTTTCCGTGAACTTCTGAAGGTGCGAAACCGTCAAACATAGAATCATATGCAGGGTGGACAGCTACCAATTGCCCTTGAAGGTGAGTAGATAATTCTGTGATTTCTACGCCTGCATCACGGGCAATCCCCATGACTTCATCACAATAGGTTTGACTTTCTTCAGCTTTTTTTACATCAAAAAAATCTGATGACCAAGTAGGCAATTGAACGCCTTTGTATCCAAGCCCCCCAGCCCATTTACACATATTGGTGAAGGTGTCGAAGGGAGCTTCATCTCCCATAAATTGTGCGAGAAAAATTGCGGGTCCTTTTATTGTTTGCATAGGTGAATGGTTTATAGTCGTTGGTTTTAGTGGTCGGTGGCCGGTAGTTTATAGAAATTTCCCTTAATAAAGAGCTTCGCACTACTGACTATGGACCAACTTACCTATCATTTCTTTTTCCGTCTCAAAATTTAAACAAGGTTCCTTGCTTTCCAAAACCTCAATACTTTTTATCAGCTTTTTTAGATGTTTTTGATATCCTTCAGATTGAGCTTTTCTAGGTTTATGCTGTAAGCCCTTGGATATTTTTTGAAGCTGGTCAATTATTGAATGACAATCCGAATGAATACAGGAAGCCTTAAATCGCTCCCAAATATACTGGACAGCTATTTCACTAGGATGAAGCATATCAGCAGCATAAAAACGGTAGTCTCTCAAATCATCCATGAGTAATTCATAGGCTGGGAAATAATAGATCATTTCAAAGCGTTGTTGCAGTTCATACAAGGCTAAGCGCAGTACAGATTTACTCACCTGGTTGTGGATAGCTCCATCTTTCCAGTGCCTTATAGGGCTGAGGGTACAGATTAATTGGATCTTTGGGAAACGCTCAAACAGCAAGTTGAGAACCTTTTCGTAACGAGATACGATTGATCCGACAGTGAGCAATTCTTTCTCAAATTGGTTGGCTGGGAGCCTGTAGCAATTTGCAACAACCTGTTGGGAAGTCTTCCATCTATACACCCAAGCAGTACCCCATGTGAGCAATAGGTAATCTGCATTTAATAAGAACTCTTTGCCTTTATCTATTGCGGCTTCTATGCTTTCCGCTGCTTGCTTTTTGGATACAGCTGCGAAAGGACCGGGATGATTCAGACTGATCCAACGCTCTTCATGAAAGATCAATTCCTCTTCGGAAAAAGACTGGCTTCCAAGGATATATTCTAACGTATTTACACAGGAAATGGGATTAAACATAATCCCAAAGGGATTGGAGAGTACCTGAAATTTATACAGATCTAAGGCCAACGCCATATTGTCGGCAAAGCAGGAGCCTATTGCCAATAAATTCCCTGGATATTCGATCTTTTTGGCTAATTCAGAGATTTCGAATTTTGTCCGAAAAAGTGAGCTATCCATACTATATGCCAATTATGCTTCGTTTTCGGGCACTTACCTCCCACTTTTCTCGGACTTCCTGTCCTTCAACTACAAATACCTCATGCTGTAAGGCAACTGTCGGACAGATGTGGCGAGGAATGCCTAGAAGTATATCGCCTACCATAAAGGTCTCAGCTTCTTTACTTCTTATCACCAAATGTTCTTCACTATGGCCTACAAAAGCTTCTATCTCAATATTTAACAAGCGGATCCGAGGATGAGGATTCTCGGATGCTATAGCTTTATGTCCAGCGTCAAGGCATAATAAATCCTTTCCTGGTTTGCTTATCACTCTTGTCAGTAGAATAGCTGCACATTCGAACGGATAGTCAGGCAGCATATCCTGGTACCCAAAATCCCAAAATACGTAAGTTCCGGGGCTGAGCTCTACTCCCTCTCTTTGGGCGTGAATGGAAAAGGTAGGCGAACCACCTGCGATAATTCTAGGTACCTGAATGTGTACATCTTTAAGCCGGGTGATAAACTCCTCTACTAAGGTAAAAGCCTCATCGGAGCGATGTTTACGCACCTGAATGGGCGTATCGCGGATATGACCGTCATATACGTGCAGCCCCTCAAATAAAACCCCTGGCATATCCAAGATATGACGGATGAGCTGTGCTGCTGCTTCCCCTACTTCTATTCCACTTCTGTGCATGCCATTGTCTACATCTACCCAAATCCCTACTTCCAGAACATTTGCTCTGGCTCTTTCAGCAATTTGATTGACTATATGGTAGTCGTCTACCAGTACTGAAAAAGATACCCTGGGGAATTGCTTGATAAGAGAAATAAGCTTTTCAATCTTTGGCCCTACTGGCTGATGAGCTAACAGAATATCCTCCCCACCGTTCATGGCAACCATTTCCATTTCAGCCAAAGTAGCGCATTTAAATTTCTTAACCCCCAGAGAAGTATGTAATTGGATGATTTCGCCAAGTTTATGGGTCTTGACATGGGGTCTGAAACGATTTACCTCCCCCGCAATTTTTAATGCTTCCTGAATATTGGCAAGCACCCTATCTTTGAATACAATTAGGGAAGGAGAATCAAGTAATTCTATATTTTTTATACGATAGGCATCCATGTACAAATCCTTTTAATTTCAGTGCTAATGAAATAAAATTCAACCTGAAATGATAAACTTTTAGCCACGGACTTTTGGCCATGAACTAATTAAGTATCTTGCCCCAATCTACAGGTAAAATAACGGAAATGAAACAGCAGGCATGTCTTATCGCAGTAGATTTGGGGACAACCGCAGTCAAGGTAATGGCCGTATCCTTTGAAGGTAATATTTTGACTGAAACCCAAGCAAAGTACCCCCTAGATCATCCCCGGTCTGGTATCTATGAGCAAGATCCTGATCAAATATTTCAAGCAACCCTCCGATCTCTTCAGCGCATCCTCTCAGAACTTGAACAAACAGAAGTTAGGGGGATAAGCTTTAGCAGCGCAATGCATAGCTTGATTGCGGTTGATCCCTTGGGTAAGCCCTTGAGTCCAAGCATTATCTGGGCTGATTCTCGAAGTGAGGATGAGGCAGAAGCCTTGAAACCTACTAAACTAGGAAAATACATCTACCAGCAAACGGGTACGCCTATCCACCCAATGTCTCCCTTGTGTAAGTTGATTTGGATGCAAAAAAATAAACCTCGCTTGCTGCAACAAACCTATAAATTTCTAGGCATTAAGGAGTATATTCTATACAAACTTTCAGGAGAATGGGTGGTAGATCACTCGATTGCTTCAGCTACAGGTCTGTTTAACATCTTCAAGAAAAACTGGGAACCTAAAGCCCTTGAACTTACTGGTGTTCGTTTAGAACAGCTTCCCACACCTATTCCCACATTTTATATATTAAAAAATATCCATCCAGATCTTCCTGCAAAACTGCCGTTAATCGTTGGTGCAAGCGATGGCTGCCTGGCAAACATTGGCAGTGGGGGAATCATTTGTGGAGATGCAACGGTAACAATTGGTACAAGTGGAGCGATTCGGGTCTTGGCAAACTCACCCAAGATAGATCAATCCATGCGCTTGTTTACCTATATCCTGGATGAAGACCACTACATTGAAGGCGGACCTATCAATAATGGGGGAAAAGTCTTGGATTGGTATTATAAAGGCTTCTTAGAAGAGGTTCCAGATCTTGGGCTATACCTAGAATCGGTCTTCGAAGAAGTGCAGCCTGGAGCAGGGGGCTTACTTTGTCTTCCCTATCTGATGGGCGAACGTGCTCCTATATGGGATGCAAACACACGTGGGGTTTTTTTAGGAGTACGGAGTGGACACACAAAAAAGCATTTTGTACGGGCCATCATGGAAGGGGTGATTTTTAGCTTACTACAAATTGGTGAGGCTTTGGAAGAAACTCACATAGATTATGAAACGATTTATGCTGGAGGAGGATTCGCTCGATCTACAGGGTGGGTCCAAATGTTGGCCGATATCTTCCAACACAAAGTTATTCTCTCAGGAACCATCCAGCAATCGGGTATGGGGGCAATCGCTTTAGGGATGAGGGCCTTAGGAGAAATTAAGGCTTATGGGGACTTTCCTTTTTCAAGAATAAATGAAAAGGTATTTACCCCCAATACTAAAACTCATGAAACCTATAACGTTCACTATGGCGTTTTCAAAGGCCTATACCACAAATTAAAGGAAGACTTCCATACGCTCATCGAATTCCAACAAGAGAAAGACTATTAATTCTTTTTTTGAACATTTTGATTGAAAAATTACACATGGGTAAGGCTGTTTTCCCGGATCTTTGTATCACGATGTGCAGCTAATTACTAAGGAATGACTCCTGGCCTCCCCGGCTGGGAGTTTTCTTTTTGTTAAGACACGGAAGGACACTGAATT
>JBCCTX010000183.1:0-15359 GCA_039197765.1 Bacteroidota bacterium | reverse complement strand
CCTTCTCCAACTTCTACTTCGGAAAGGATCTCATCGTGCAATAAGGACTCGGCCTTGTACTGAAGCTCTACCTCCTGTACATTGGCATTTTCTAGGAGATTTTTATCTACGGACTCCAGCATCCATTGTACATAGTGGACATTGTTGAGGTGGGAATTGAAATCCAGATCAAACCAGTTGACTCGGTAGGGATATTGGTGGTTGGCGGTCCCAAATGGAAGGGGTTTTCGCTCGGGGCTAGGTAAGCATTCCTCCTTGGGAGGGAGTTCCAGGCTTCGTATATGCTCGGGAATACGGGTCATCCTTCGAGTCTGGGTATCCATGCACAACCAGGTGGTACTGACTTCAGCTAATTTATTCCCGTCTGCATCCCATACTCGGTAGTCCCTATAAGTGAAAACTTTTTCAAAGCCCGAAGGATGAGTCCGAATCTTGATGGTTTCCCCCAACATGGGAATGCGGTAGATGCGAATATGCTTTCGCATTAGCACCCAAGCGATATGAATGGGCTCTAAGTCCCAGACCGACATTTTGAGCTTCAGGACATTCTCCATAGCCGCCTCGTGCATGAGGCGTATCAAGGCAGGGACTGTGGCTTCTTTTCGGCTGTTTACTTCGTAGGTACGAATGGTGTATTGGGTATCGCGTATGAGGTCTGGATGCAAGGTTGAGTACAATTAATGGGTTAAAATAGCCTCGGGGGCACGGAACTATGTGATTAAGCCACAATATAGCCACTAGATAGGACAAATTGTATTTCAATTCCCTGTGAAAATACCCGATTCCACCACTTAGATCAGATAGACGAATTAGATTGCTAACATTACAAAAAAGTGTAGGCGTTTTCATATAAGCAACCGCAAGATCTAGCCCCTTCCTCAAGTATAATTTAAATGGCTTCGGTGGGCTCATCGGTTTCATTCCACCATTTGTGATGAACATTAGGGGGAATAAACATTGTATTACCTTCTGCGAAAGACACGTGCTTACCATCCGCCTCTCCTGCTGTAGTACCTTTTATGGCAACAACCATAACGGGAAAGGGTATGGCTTGGTCTCGAGGATCATGCCTCACCATTTCTTCAGGAAGTACCCTGTACCAGGCTGTCCGTAGGCCTTTGTCGTAGGAAAATACCACGAAGTTAGACCTATGTGCTTTTCGGGTTAGATCCTCGCGGAAGGGGGTTCTTCTGGAAACCCTCTTGTCCAAAAATGAAAGGATCATTATAGCCCAAGCCTTCTTTCTACAATTGTAAAAGATTCCCTATCAAACAGAGAAAAGTAGGGGATAAATTCCCTTAGATACTTTTGACATTCTCACAAAGAGCAGAATCTCAATGATTATTTTTCGGATTCTTCTTCAATTATTACAGCCCCATCTGCGATAAAAGATAAGCCCACAACAGGTTCCGTATACTTCTTCTCTGCCTCTTCAGGCGACATGCCTCCATCTATAGCATAATGACGAAGCTCTTCAACACTTGTAGTTTCTTTCACTAAGGTTCCCTGGACCACAGCGGTTTTTCCAGCGGATTCAATAGGGACAAAGAAGCCGTAATCTCGGAACTTAACCATCATCTCTTGCTCGCCGTTTATCTTCATGCTCATCCAACAGCCTTTTGCTTGGCAACAGGCCTCTACAGATCCAGACAGTTTTAAGTCCTCAACTTTCTTTAGGTCTAAAAGGCCAAGTTTTTCGCTAAGTTTTTCAGCTGGTATAGCATCATTTGTAGATATTCTCTGTCCGTGAAAACTCATCAATCCATCAGCCGATACACTATCAGCAGGTACACCTGTCTGAGCGTAAAGGGTGGCACTCATAGCTACGGATAAACAGAATAGAAATATTTTTTTCATGATATTAGCGTTTTTCCTACAAGATCGACTTTTTTATGGAATCAAAAAACACACTTAAGTTGTTAATTGTTTAAAGGGTAGGGTGGGATGACCTTTCGGTTGAAAATTAGGACTAAAACGATCCCATGTGGTCTATGCAATAGACCGGAATCCTCAACCTTCGAATACGTACCCTCAATCCATTATTCCATTTCCCATGCTTCATTCTCATTCCTTTACCTTCAACCCTTATCAGGAAAACACTTATGTCCTTTGGGATGATACCCAGGAATGTATCATCATAGATCCCGGGTGCTATTCCACTACAGAACAAACAAAGCTAAGGGATTTCATCGAAGAAAAGGGACTTAAGGTGGTAAAACTCCTAAATACACATGGCCACATTGACCACATGCTGGGAAATGACTTTGTTGTGGCGACATGGCAGATTCCTTTTGAGACCCACGAGATTGTCGTCCAGGAGTTGGAAGCTTCTTTACAGTATGGACCACTGTTTGGCCTCAATCCTCAACCTTCCCCAAAACCTTCTGCATTTTTAAATGAGGGCGATATGGTGAGCTTTGGAGATACAATTCTTGAGGTGTTTTTTACCCCAGGCCACTCACCGGGCCATATCAGTTTTTTCCACCACGGAAGCGAACAACTTTTTTCCGGAGATGTGTTATTCCAGGGTAGCATAGGCCGGGTAGACCTACCCGGAGGCTCTATGGATATACTGATGGATTCTATCATCAACAAACTCCTTCCGCTTGGAGATACTGTTATGGTTTATCCAGGGCATGGTCCTACAACTACGCTAGGCCGGGAAAAGCTAAGTAATCCTTTTGTGTTGGAGTATATAGGGAGAGTATGAAAATAGTAAGTAGTATGAAATGAGGAGGAAGTAACAGCGATTTAATTTTTGGCATTATTAAAAGCAAGCTACTCTAGCTCCAGCTCAATCGCATCCTCCAATATATAATACAGATGATCCAAATCATCCGCATTGAGTCTTAACGTTCCCTTAAAGGCAATCCACTGATCAGTTGTATAGCTTTTGTCCAGTTTCTCTGCTAAGGTGAGTTCCACGATGGACTCGGGGCCAGCTTGTCCACAAAAGAAGCAAGAACTAAAAGTATTTTCTGATAACACATAGATATTTGAATCAGGATTGATGGGAAGTAAATAGCCTGATATGTAAACGGGCTTTCCCTCTAGGTCCTTAACCTCTTGCTCATAAACGGGATAATCAAAATACTGCCCCTCCGTTTCGTAAAATTTTTTCTCGAAAGTTACTAGACGAAGAATATCCCAGGTAAGTAAGCCAAAACCTACGATGTCTCCAGGTTTAGGTTTGGATCTTCCTAGTCCCACATCTGGTAGAAGCGCTAGCGGGGCCGTAAAAGCCGAATCCTCTATGGCTTCAGGAGGCGTCGCTGTAGATAGAGTAGAAGTTACTACAGGAGGAGGAGCTTCCTCAGAGCTCGGAGGTTCCGAAGTACAAGCCAAAGCAACCAAGAATACAATCCATACATATTTCATAGCGTCTGGAACATTTCCTATTCGACAACAGCGTTTTCAAGGACAAAAGGGAGTTCTTCTATTTGTGTACTTAAACGTAAAGTTCCTGTAAAGGTACAAACTTCATCGATTTTAAATGACTTTCGCTTATTTTTTGTATGTAGTTCCATGACTGTCTCTAGGCCTGCATTTCCACAAAAGAAACAGGAGGCATTGGGAAACTCCGATAGTGCATAGGCCTTCTTATCTGCTTTCATAGGAATCACGTAGCCTCTAATTTGGACCTTCTTCCCATTCAGGGCTTGAACTTCCGCTGGAAAGCTTGGGTTGGAGTCCAGTTTATTTTTTTCGGGAATGTACTTGAAGTCAAATGTTACTTCGGCGAGGGTCTCCCAGGAAATAGGCACCACTTGTGCAGAGGAAAATAGGCTCTGTAAAACAAATACAATTGGTACGAGAGACTTTACCATATCCTTATTTTTTACGCCTTTATGCCTTTTCTGCAAGTGTCTGAGAAATATTGAGCCCAAAGCCCTTTAGCGCAGGGATTACCGCAGCGAGAAAACCTATCAATAAGGTTCCGATTAATAAATACCCCTCTTCAGGTAGCAGGCTTAAGCTACTGATATCATAGTGATAGTCAGAAGCTACAAATCTGGAGAGAAGCCAAAGTCCCCCCCTACTCAATATGATTCCCAAGGTAAAGCCCAACAGAGAGAGAACAAGTCCCTCTAACAAAATCAACGCGAAGATTTTCCCCCTGGAAGCTCCCAGCGAGCGCATTAAAGCTAGCTCATATTTACGTTCTTTCAAGGAATTATAAAGGGAAATGAAAACACTAATCCCCGATATAACCATTATCGCTAAAGCAATTCCACGCAAGGTATTTATGCCGATTCCCATAAGGCTCCACAAACGATTGATCTCGATTGCTGGTAAGGCTGCTTGCATAGAGGTTCTTTCATTTACCATACGAGGGATAGTTACCATTCCCATAGGCCCTCGAAAGCCAATTAACATAGTAGTTAATTCCTGATCAGGTGCATCTAGGTCTATGGCTTCTTTTGCTTCTGCTTCATGGTCCTTTTCGTATTCCTCTTCTCCATGTTCGTGCTCAGCATGCTCATGGTCATCATTTTCTTCGTTCTCCTCGCCTTCCACGTGGTTATGAACGGCATAAATGCTTGAGACAGAACATAGGATCAATTGATCAATCACGGTATTACTTGGTTCAAATATACCTACCACTGTAAAGGCACTTTCTTTGTGCACATCTTCCGAAGAGCTCAGGCCATGGGAACTGAAAAATTGATCTCCTACCTTTAATCCCAATTCTTCGGCAACTCGGGCTCCTAGGCTTGCTTCTAGGGTTTTGTCCCAGAGTCTACCTTCTGTTATATCGACTTCATAGTGCTTAGGATAGTCATAGGTCGTACCCACAATGCGAAAGGATTGCAGATTGTCCCCATAGGCTAAGGGAATATGCCAATCAATCATGGGGTTTTTAATTAGGCTATCTGCAGCAGCTTTGGAGATATTCCCAGTGGGATAGTCAATGTGATACACACTGGAAAGGATGAGTTGGAGGGGACTACCCTTGGCTCCAACGACCATATCTATCCCTTTGATGTTTTTATTGAATTGCTCCTCTAGCTGCCGGTTAAGTAGCAAAAGTAATGAGATAATTCCCACCCCCAACGCGAGGAGTAGCAAGCTAAGTAAAGTACTCAGGGGCTTAGCCTGCAGGTTTTTCCAACTTAGGGTAAATATATTCATAGCAGGACTTGATGGGGAAATTTCTCTTTTAGACGGTAATCGTGCGTAACGATAATCAAAGCTGCTCCGGCTTCATTTGCCTGTTCTTCTAAGATTTCGAGGACTCTGTAGCAATTGGTATCATCCAGGCTGGAGGTAGGCTCATCTGCTAGGATGACCTTGGGTTGATTGACAAGTGCTCGGGCGATTGCTACTCGTTGCTGCTGTCCCTGACTGAGTCTAAAGGGCTTTTGTCCCAGTTTTTCACGTAAGCCGAGCCGTTCCATGAGGGAGCTGATCTTTTCTTTATTCGGTTTTACCCCAGCCAGGTATTGGGCCATTACCAGATTTTCCTGTACAGATAATGCCGACACAAAATGAGCTGCCTGAAAGATTACTCCTATGTGTCGCCCTCGGAATTGATCCAACTGCTGGGTGGAAAGGGTTTCGAGCTGCGTATCCGCTACTTGTATACTTCCAGAACTAGGCCGTAATAATCCGGCAAGTAAATGCAACAAGGTCGTCTTTCCCTTACCAGATTCTCCTAGAATCAGTAGGGGAGTTCCTGCCTGACAAGAAATCTCCGGAAAGGCAAAGCTTTGGTTGGGGTTGTATGCGAAGGTTATTCCCTTTGCTTCAAGCATATGTTAGATAATTCCTAGTAAAATGGTGTATGGTGAAATGGGTTACAGCTAAATAGTCCATAGTCCGTGGTAAGGTAGTCGGTAGTCCGTAGTAACCTTTGATACGAGATCAAAGTACACTTCTCAAACCTCAGTCCTCAAACCTCAGTCCTCAAACCTCAAACTTTTGCCCCTTTTTAAGGGGTTGGGGTTCCTTCCCTCAAACCTCAGTCCTTGTAAGCTTAACCGTTTTTACAAACATTTCAAAATTATTCCTGTTTTTTAGTAAATTGCTTAAAAGCACGGGATTACCATGCATATTGCTGTTCTCTCCGATCCATCGAGTTTTCATACCAAGAAATGGACCAAGGCCCTAAAGGCTGCAGGTGCTCAAGTTACTGTCTTTAGTTTTTCAGGTGAGGAATTGCCACATGTTCCCTGTGTTAAGGTTACGCCGAAGTTTACCCGTAAAGGCGAAATCACCTACGGGAGCTATCTCTACAGTACCCAGGAATTATACACCCAACTTGCCCGACATGAGATAGACATAGTCAATCCCATAAATGTCACCCCTTTCGGGGTATGGGCAACTCGTTGTGGATATAAGCCGATTGTGAGTATTGCCATGGGGGCAGATATTTTGGAGTATCCCCCCAATGGAGAGAAGGCTTCCTTCCCTTGGAGTCGTAGGTGGAGCAAAGTCGATAAGGAAACTCCTATATCACTTATCCAAGGGGTGGCAAAGCGGCCTGTGTTCCGTCATCATGTCGCACAGGCGCTGAAACGCTCGGATATGGTCATGGCAGATAACCAGCGGTTGATTGATGCCATGGTAAGTTGGTTTGGGGTTCCCCGCCAAAAGACGCGTCTAAACCGCTGGGGGATCGAACCCGAGCTATTTGAATGGAACGAAGGTATCCAGGACCAACTCAAAGAGAAATACGGGATTCGCTCTTGGCAAAAGCTTGTGCTAAGTCCTAGAGGGGTAAAGCCTATTTATCAAGGAGATATCATTATCTCAGCCTTTGAGAAATTATTGCTCAGAGGGGTAAGGGACTTGAAATTCTTAATGCTTTCGGCAGGTTATGAAGTGCCTCAAGCTATTGCGAAGAAAGCTCAGGAACTTTCTAAACAGTTTGAAAATTTTCACTTTGAAGAGGGGCTGATTCCTCGGGAGGAAATGATGCAGCTTTGGTCCTTGACAGATATGTTTATTTCTTCTCCTGTATATGACGGCCAATCGAATGCTCTCAATGAAGGAAGGTTTGCCGGAGCTATACCCATCGTAAATCCCATTCCGGCTAACAAAGAGCTTATCCAACACCAGCGCAACGGGATCATTGTAGACCCCTTTACCGCAGAGTACCTGGCAGATGCCATTTTGGAAGTACAAGAAAGCCTAGAGATGTATAAGAACGGGTTTGGATGGGAAAACCAATCTTGGATACAAGAACACGCCATTTTATCCCACAATATTTCTCAGTTCTTGCACACCTGTGAATCTGTAATTCTTCGACACCAACGCAAGCACTCCCCCTTTATCTCCCTATCTGCAAAGGTTTCCCGCGGGTAATCGTGAAAATGATATGAGGCCCTTAAAGAAACCTGTATGTGGGTCTTGATCAAAGAGATACCATATCCTTTTACCCCTAAACCTTCGTCACTCCATTTTGATAATATCTGCGATTGAACTAATTTGCTTCAATCATTAAAAAATTTTCTATGACTTTTCCAGAGGATCTTTTATATACTAAGGACCATGAATGGATCCGGATCGATGGGGACTATGCTTATGTGGGGATTACAGACTTTGCTCAGAACGAATTAGGGGATATTGTATACCTGGAAATTGAAACTTTGGACCAGGAGGTGGAAAGAAATGGAATATTTGGTACGGTGGAAGCTGTGAAAACGGTTTCAGACCTGTTCATGCCTGTCGCCGGAACCGTGCTAGAACTAAATGAAAAATTAGTTGATTCACCAGAGCTGGTAAATAGTGATCCTTATGGAGATGGATGGCTTATCAAAATTAAGTTTCAGGAAGATCCTGGATCTGCTGACTTGCTTTCTGCTCCTGATTACGAGAAAATGATTGGGGTAGTATAGATGTGATTCACGAAAATAAATCAGCGTAGAGAAGCCAGAACCGAGAGGGAGAATTTACTTTGGATTGCCGAAGAGACTTCCTTTGCCTCAGCCTCATTAATCTGGCATCTTGCTTCTACTCAACTCAGGCACTAAGATTGCGTATAGCAATTGGGATGGTTTTTTGACCCTATTAAAATAACCTAGTTTATGAGATATGGATTGCTCTTCCTAATGGGCTTGTTAAGTTTACAAGTCCTGGTTGCTCAGCCTTCCGCTGAGGCAGAACTTGCAGAAAAATACTATGATGATGGGGAATATCAATCCGCATTGGATTTGTACCTTAAACTATATAAAAGGGCTCCTGAAGAGCAATATGTAAAGAAGATAGTCGAGAGCTATGAGTATTTGCAGGATTTACCAAGTGCGGATAAGTTCCTGGAAAGAATCTCTAAGAAGGGGGGCGAAAAGGTAGTGTATCCTGTAATGCGGGCGGTAGTTCTTCAGAAAATGGGTGAGGATAAGGAGGCAGCAAAACTTCTCAAAGAGTCTATTGAAAAGAAGTTGCGGATTGAAGGCCATTTCATTCAAGTTGGCTCCTACCTCTATCAAGAAGAGATGTTGGAAGAATCCTTGAGCACGTATCTTCAGGGTCGAAAACGATTGAAATCCACCTACGTTTTCAGCGACGAAATTGCCAATATATACTTCCAGCAAGGAGAATACGAGCTTGCCACATCAGAATACATCAACAGCTATCAGTCCAATCCTTCCAATGAAAGCAGCGTGAACATGGCCATTCTGAACATGGTAGAGAAAGATACCCGACCTACCGCAGCTGCTGAGATTGAGCGTGGGCTGCTCCAAGCGGTTGACAAAGCTCCCAATGACTTGGGCCTCCGACGAATGATTTATGAGTTTTATGTATTGACAGAAAACTTCATGGAAGCCTTTATTCAAGTAAAATCTATCGATCGTCTGTTTCGAGAAGATGGTGGACGTGTTTTCAATTTTGCTAAAACACTCAGAAATAATAAAAAATATAGCCTATCCAATGATGCGTTCAACTATTTGATTGAACGGAAGAAGAATTCCCCTTATTACTACCATGCCCATATGGAGAAGGCCATCAACCAAGAGTTGGAAGCCTTCGAACAACTGCCTGTTGATATGGAGGCGATTCGTTCTGCATCCCAATCTTACGAGACTTTGCTAGATGAATTTGGTAGAAAAACGCAGTATTTTGATGCCATTTACCGCTACGCGAACCTGAAAGTCTTTTATTTATTTGAATTGGATGAAGCTTTCGGCATCCTACAAGACGTAAGCTCGCGTCTGATAGGAAATGATCAAATGTCTCGGGAGAACCTTGCTAAGGCGAAATTACTCTTAGGAGACATCCTTGTGATGCAGCGAGAATACAACAAAGCCAAGCTTACCTATGAGGAGGTGAGCAACATGTTCCGCGATAGACAGATTGGCGCCTTGGCGCGTTACAAATTGGCCCAGCTTTCCTATTACAAAGGAGAATTTAGCCTTTCTCAGGCCCTTTTGAGCGCAATCAAGGACAATACCTCCAATGATATTTCCAATGATGCTATTAAGCTCAACCTACTCATAATTGACAATACGGGATTGGATACGACTACTACAGCGCTTGAGATATTTGCCCAAGCCCAATTATTGAGCTACCAAAGAGAATACGACGCATCGATCTCCCTTATGGATTCCCTAGCTTATGCATATCCTTCCCATTCCTTGGCAGACGAAATTTACTGGGAGAAAGCCAATATTTACTTAAAGCAGAACAACGTAGATACAGCGCTAGTATTCATCGATCGCATATTAGACAACTTTTCTACAGATATCTACGGGGATGATGCCCTGTACACCAAGGCACGCATCTATGACTATACCCTAAAAGAGCCCGAACAGGCCATGAAGCACTACCTCGAGTTTCTCACCCTTTTTCCAGGGAGCCTATACTCAGTAGAGGTTCGCAAGCGTATCAGAGCCTTGCGGAATGAGGGGTAATAGTTTACGGTTAGATGGTCCACAGTCCACGGTTTCCCAGGTTTCTTAGCTAAGTTGAGGTGAGAGTTTTGAGTCCAGAATTTCTTAACTTTTATCATGAAAAGCCTGTTTCTTCTAACTCTTGAGTACAATGGCCAAATTGGCTCCCGCCTCTGTGTCTCGGCGTCTCTGTGTTCAATTATTCATTGCCCTTAAAGCGCATGCTTCATCTTCCTAAGCGTTTCTCAACCAGAGCGAAACAGTTTAAGGCTTTCGAGTTTCCCAGCATTTCTCATAAAAGTAAGTGCCCCTCTGTGTCGTAAAATTCTCCAACCTTTTAGCGTTTGCTAACCATTGCTTTCAACTTAAATCAATGTCATTTTTACCTTGCTAGAAAGGCACAAAAAGGCCCTAGGCCCTGTTTCAAAAACCTAGCCCCTCCAGTCCTTATAAGTATTGATCAACCCATTGGTAGAAGCGTCATGCGTAGTAACAGGCGCATCCCCTTCTAATTCAGGCAAGATCTTTTTGGCCAGTTGCTTACCCAATTCTACCCCCCACTGATCAAAACTCAATATATTCCAAATAATTCCCTGTACGAAGATCTTATGTTCATACAAAGCAATCAGACTCCCCAAGGTGCGAGGAGTCAGTTGCTTAAAAAGGATAGAATTTGTGGGACGATTCCCCTCAAAAACCTTGAAAGGGGTCAAGTATTCGATTTCCTCTGCAGATTTTCCTTGTGTTTCGAGTTCCGCTGTAACCTCCTCTTTCGACTTTCCCTTCATGAGGGCTTCTGTCTGTGCAAAGAAATTTGCAAGGAGTTTGGGGTGATGATCTCCTAGGGGATTATGGCTAATAGCGGGTGCTAGGAAGTCGCAAGGAATGATCTTGGTTCCTTGGTGGATTAGTTGGTAAAAGGCGTGTTGTCCATTGGTTCCAGGTTCTCCCCATATGATAGGCCCTGTTTGGTGTGAGACCTTCTTTCCATTGCGATCCACGTATTTCCCATTGCTTTCCATATTTCCCTGCTGAAAATACGCTGCAAAGCGGTGCATATACTGATCGTAGGGGAGGAGTGCCTCGCTCTCTGCTCCAAAAAAGTTGTTGTACCAAATACCGATCAAAGCTAAGATTACCGGCATATTTTTCTCCATAGGGGCTGTGCGGAAGTGCTGGTCCATTGCATGTGCACCCTCAAGTAGGGCATGGAAATTTTCAAACCCAAGGGTACAGGCGATGGAGAGCCCTATAGAAGAACACAAGGAATATCTACCACCTACCCAGTCCCAAAACTCAAACATATTCTTAGGGTCTATCCCAAAGGCTTCCACCCCTTGTTGATTGGTAGATAAGGCTACAAAATGCTTTTTGATTAAAACTGGGTCCTTAGCTGATTTGAGAAACCAGTCGCGTGCGCTGTAGGCATTGGTCATGGTCTCTTGAGTAGTGAAGGTTTTAGAGGCAATCATAAATAGGGTAGTCCCCGGATTAACCTTTTTCAACGTTTCGGAGATATGAGTACCATCTACATTAGACACGTAGTGTACTTGCATATCCGGTTTCCAATAGGGCTTAAGGGCTTCTGTTACCATCACGGGCCCCAGGTCAGAACCGCCAATTCCTATATTTACGATGTCTGTAATTCGTTTCCCCGTATACCCTTTCCATTCTCCCGAAATGATGGAATCGCTGAAGCTTTTCATTTTCCCTAATACTTCCTGCACTTCAGGCATCACATCCTTTCCCTCCACTTCAATGGGATTTCCCGAAATATTTCTCAAGGCTACATGTAAGACCGCACGGTTTTCAGTTTGATTGATTTTCTTTCCAGCAAACATCGCTTCAATAGCTGATTGAACCTCCACCTCTTTTGCTAAGCTAAATAAATGGGCAAGGGTCTCTTCTGTAAGGATATTCTTGGAAAAATCTAGCAGAATATCCTCGAATTGAAGCGACATTCGCTCGAAGCGCTGAGGATCCCGGTCAAAGAGATCTACCATTTGGGTGCTGTGAATATTTTGAAAGTGATTGGCAAGAGAGTTCCAGCTAGTAGTCTGGGTAGGATTTTTTCTTGGAAGCATGTAAGCGTTTTTTATGCATGAGGTCCAGCGTTATTCTTCTGAGAACCTGGACGAGCGCAAAGATTACAAAATTTGCGAAAGATGTGGGATAAAAATTGAAAATGTTCTACATACAGCGGGTTAAAATGAGGCGTGCATAAAAAAAGATTTTAGGTCTCCGGGAAATTTTTCTCTTTGAGAGGATTCGTACATTAAGGAATTACTAATCTCCTACTATTTTTAGAAATCCTTATTATCACAAAATGCATCCAAACTTTATTCATATGAAAGAAAGATTAGCTATAATTGATTCTTTTCAGATTGAAGGAATGTAAAAGAAAGAACAAACAGTTTGTCCTTATATTTTCAAATCGATTCTTTTACATAAGTATGTAGATTTAAATCCGCAAATCTATATGAATTTGTCTATTTCATGAGTAAATTCCGTTTGTAACCCCAAGAACTCAAGAAAAAAATATTCGAGATTTTCTTTTTAGGGGAACGCCATATTATGGATTGGCTTGTATCAAGTTGATAAGACTACCCTGGTCCAACAGCTTATTTCTTCATTTGAAATGTATGCCTCTGGCTATCCGGAGATGATCTAAAAATTTGGGACATACCCTTAAATTAATTTTACAGGAATTTCCTTAATTAGCACAACAAACCCAGACTTTCCTTAGATGAAACAAAAGCTTCCATCAGAACTTACCCGAATACTTATCTTGGTAAGACCTTTTAAGATTAGAAAATACCTCAAAAATCATCCAGAACCCAAGCTTCACATAGGATGTGGGCCACAGTATCGAGAGGGCTGGCTCAATGCGGATAAATTTGACTCCCGGGCAGATATATACATGAATGGCTACAATCGCATGCCATTTAAAGATAATACCTTCAACTACCTGTATTCTGAGCACACCCTGGAGCACCTTCGGATCACCAAAGTGAAGTTTTTCCTAGAAGAATGTCGACGGGTGCTCAAACCGGGGGGGATCTTTCGGGTTACGATCCCTGACCTGGAGTTAATGGCTCAAAAATATGTAGAAAAAGACTATGCATATTTTCAACCCTATTTGGAGATGCACGAGAAAAAACGAGAGGACGGGAATCCCAAATATTGGCTTGTCCGAACTCCGGGGGCGATACTCAATACGATAGCTACCCGATATTTCTTCCACCACCGCTGGTTTTACGATTTCGAAACTCTGGAGCTATGCTGTAAAGAGCTAGGCTTTCAAAAAGTAGAGAAGTGTGCGTACAACCAATCGGAAGTAGACTTACTGGCGAATATGGATCGCGAAACCAGAAAGCGCGAAACCCTCTATGTAGAATTAACCAAATAAGTAATGCACTCTCATGAAACATGTGATCTATTTCTCGTTTTTGGTACTCTTTGCCTGTTCGAGTGAGGAGACGACAGTAGACTCCCATTCACTCGAAACCAATGCTGAACCAGACTTCTCATGGCTCGAAGGAGAGTGGGAACGAATAAATAATGCGGAAGGTAAAGAGACCTTTGAGTTTTGGGAGAAGCAAGGGGAAGAGGTGTATGTAGGCTTGGGAATTACCCTAACCCAAGGCGATACCACCTTTAAAGAAAACCTTCGAATTGTCCCTATAGATGGAGAATGGACCTATGAGGTTACAGGAGTAAACGAAACACCTACCCTATTTCCCATGGTTGAGGTCCGGGACCAGGGCTTTACCAGTATCAATGAAGCAAACGAGTTTCCCAAGCGAATAGACTATTCGCTAAAAGGAGATAGGCTAGATGCCATTACCTCCGCCGATAGTACCCAAATTCTTTTTTCCTTTTCTAAAATCTCAATAGAATGAAAAAACTCCTTCTTTATACCCTCAGTTTCTTTTTGCTATGTGCTGTAAGTAAGGCAGAGCGGACGTTGCCTGCTGCTAATAACTTCCTAGGAATGTGGACCCTCGATATCGAAGGAGGAGGAGTTGGCTGGTTGGAAGTACATGAACAATCGGGATTTCTAGATGCAAACCTGTTGTGGATAGGGGGAAGTGTATTGCCGGTCGGGAATGTATACCTGGCTGACGAAAATACTTTAGTGGTTACCCGAGTGTACCCTCTTAGTAGATCCGGGGATAGAAAACAGACCATGACGTTTACCATGCGACTCAATCGGGTAGGAGATCATTTGGTAGGTAATATGATAGCTCCTAATCGATCGGGAATGGGGGAAACGGTAACAGCGGTGGTCGGTACCCTACTGCCAGAAGTTCCTCCTACACCTGATATATCAACGATTGAATATGGGGAACCAGTAGAGTTATTCAACGGAAAGGATTTGACTGGTTGGGAATTGATAGATCCTACCCATAGCAATGGATTTAAAGCTGTGGAAGGAGAATTGGTCAATGATCCCGTCCAACCCGCAGAGGGGGAGCACCTTCACTATGGAAATCTTCGTACGAAAGCAGAATTTGAAGACTTTACCCTAACCCTGGAGGTAAACGTCCCGGAAGGAAATAACAGTGGGATTTACCTCAAAGGTATGTACGAGATTCAGGTATATGATTCTTACGGCAAGGACCTGGATTCCCATAATATGGGGGCACTCTATAGCCGGATTGTGCCCAGCCTTGCCGCAGAAAAACCTGCAGGTAGCTGGCAATCTTTTGATATTACCCTGTACAAGCGGCACCTTACAGTCGTACTGAACGGAAGGACTATCATTGATAATCAACCCATTTATGGCCCCACAGGGGGGGCGATCCTTTCCGATGTATTTGCGCCAGGCCCTATTTTCTTACAGGGTGATCATGGGAAAGTGGCCTACCGAAATTTGGTTCTCCGACCGATTTTGTAGCGGATCGATTCCCCAAGTCAGAGGAGATAGCAATAATCGTATTTGCCTTGAAAAAGTACCTTAGTTATTCGACTTTTTGAGGATATTTTTTGTATCTTTTAAGTCTGGAATTTTCTGGTAATCAGTACCTTTTCTATATCTGCTCGCTTCATGAATAGCTCGCTCAAACACGGGATACTCTTCAGCGCCATATTGGCTCTATCTCTGTTTGCCCTATCCCAGCCCGATGATCCCCGCCAGAAACACTACCAACGAAATGTACGTCCTATCCTCATAGAAAATTGTTTCTCTTGTCACAATGGAGAGGACAAAAAAGCAGGGATCAATTTCGACAACTACTTTTTCATCAGCGCTATTGTCCGCAGAGGAGAGCTGTTCCAGAAGATCATCCATGAGATAGAGAACCGAACCATGCCCCCTGATACAAGGCCTCCCTTGACCCAAACGGAAATAGATACGGTAACCTACTACCTCGATAGCTATTTGCAAACTGCCCTGGCAGAAAAAGACCCAGGGGTCATAGCCCCTAGAAGGCTTAATAATGCGGAATACAAATATGTCATTCAAGACCTGCTCAATGTAGAGGTAAATGTAGACTCCCTCTTTCCTTCGGATCCTTCAGGAGG
>JBCCTX010000182.1:0-15415 GCA_039197765.1 Bacteroidota bacterium | reverse complement strand
GTGTCCCACAAGGATAGGGGCTGCAAGGACTTTTGGTATTGGCTCCTCAAATTCAAGAGCCGAGTTTTCCTTGGATCCGAGGGAAGCAAATTTTCGTTGGCCGGATCTTCTGTATAGGCTTGGAGGGGAATCGGACTCAGCAAAGCATTCCCTTCATAGATGTTAGGATGTAAGGCCCTTAGCCCAATCCATTTGAAGTGCTGCTTTCCCGAATACTGATAGTAATTTGAAAGTAAAGACAACAGCAAGCGGTTTTTGACCACTTGGGCATAAAAAGGAGAAGAGGTAATCCCATAGAGGCACTTATTAATGATTTGAAGTTTTACCTGAAATAAGGCCTCGTGAATTCTCCGCTCTTCCGCAGGTTGACTTCCTCCTTGGTTAGCCGTGGGATACGGAATGGGAATACCTTGGGCGTTAACCGGGTAAAGTCCTATCTCTGTATGCATCAGGCGCAAGTCCTCAAGGCTTTTTTCCGCTTTTTCGCTTAGGCAGTTTAAGTCTCCAAAGATAATGACCAATTCATGAAGTACTAACTCCAGAAAATCCCCTGTTCCTGCTGAAGGGTCGCATATCTTGATCGAAAACAGGAGGTTTCTAGTTTCCTTTTTGGGAAACTCTTTGAGGTGCTTTTTGAGCATTTCCCAAGAAGGGAAAAGTTGGTCCAACCGCTTTTCAAATAGCCTTATTATAAGCTGTTTGAGTTTTTGTTGGATGATTTTCCCGAAGTATAGGGGGGGTAAGTGATAGGAATTGGGGGCTTCTCTTGCCAGGTTGGTCCACATTTCGGACCAAGTTCCTGGGTATAAAGGAAGTTTGCCCGATTTGTGAATGCGTAACCTTACGTGCTTTTCAAAGGATACGGAATGGAATACTTTCGACAAATACCCCTCAAAGGGTAGGGATGAATCTGAGGGAGAACTTATGAGTCCACCTGGATAAGGTTGAAGGGCAGAAGGCTTTTGTTTTTTCCTAAGCGTCTTGTCCCAAAATCCCTTTTTCTCCAGGAGGTACATCTGCTCTCCGTCTAAGAATTCCTCTACGACCATTCGTTGAATATACAAGGCCATGTTTCTTCTCTCTGCCCGAATTTCACCGGGACTTTTATCCTTGTCTGGTTTCATAGATTGATAATAGGGACGTGCCTTTTTGTAGACTTTTTCAATCCCCATGAGGTAGGCAAATTCCTTTTGTAGCAAAGGCTCTGATACCGTGCTACTATGCCATGTTCCGAGGATTTGTTGTAAAAACAATCCTATGGGAATCAGGCGTTCCTGAATGCTTTCCCAGGATTTGGATAAGCCTTCTTTTATCCCATACAAATTGAAATAGGTACACGGAATTTCTTGTGATTCTATGCTTCTATCAATGGCCCTTTGGAGGGAGGCTAGGGAGCGATATCCAGGCTTATCGGCCTTCCATCCTGTATAGTAGGTAAGTAACTCTTCGGATTGTCCAAAGACTTTGAAAAAGTCCTTGGGAAAGAAAATATACCATTCGTAGAGGTTGGTAATGAGAAAAGTGGAGGGGAAATTGTGAGAAGGGATATTTTGCTGGTGCTGAAAAAGGGCTTTTAGGCTTTGAATTGCAGTTTCATAAAAGGAGGGTTTTTCAATAGAACTACTGTTCAACATCCGCATTCTATCGTGGGGATGTTGAACATTCAAATAGATATGTTCCCCGGTGGGAAAGTAAATGAGATAGGCATGTTCGTCCAACGCTTCAATCTCAATACCTTCTGGTTTTCTCTTTTCGAAACTCAAGAGAAAATCTAGCGCCAAGTGAAGAAATAAGTCTAAGGCTCCCTCATCTTCCAGTCCTCTGTCGAGTTGGGTAAGCATCTGATTGAGATGCATGACGAGCAACTGATACTCTGGCTCTGCCATTCCTTGTAACAACACTTTTCCAGGAAGAACAAAAGAAGGAGGTAAAACTGTTAGCATACCAAAGGAAATTATTCCAAGAACATCGTCGCTCCAGGACCTACAGGAATATCAAATAAAATCCAGAAGATCATTAGGATAGACCATCCAATGAGAAAGGCAATGGAGTAGGGGAGCATGACGGATACCACCGTCCCTATACCTGCTTTCTTGTCATACTGTTGGACAAAAGCTACGATAAGGGCAAAGTAGGACATCATCGGGGCTATAATATTGGTCGAGCTATCTCCAATGCGATAAGCCACCTGAACAAATTCGGGTGTGTAGCCCAATTGCATGAACATGGGAATAAACACAGGAGCCATAAGGCCCCATTTTGCAGAGGCACTACCCATAAACAGGTTGATAAAAGCAGATATAAAAATCAGTCCCAACATGAGAGGAATAGGGTAATCTGCCAGGGGTTGAAGGGCAATTGCCCCATTAATAGCCAATAGAGTACCTAGGTTTGAATATTTAAAGTAGGCGACAAATTGGGCAGCAAAGAATACCAAAACTATGTAAGTTCCCAAAGAAGCCATGGTTTTTCCCATCCCATTCATGACGTCTTCATCACTTTTGACGGTTCCCGCTCCGATTCCATAGGCAATACCCATTAGTGCTCCTGATATGAAAATCATGGTGACGATGCCTTTTAAGAAAGGAGATCGCAGAATACTTTGGTCTGGAGAAACCTCCAGGTTCCTCAGAAACCCTTCTGTTGGAATAAGGCCCCACAGGACAATTATGGCGATAACCAAGCCCGTAATAAGCGCGTAAAGTAATCCCCGCTTTTCTTTTGCATCAAGCTGCGTAATTTTTTCGGCTTTGGCGTCTCCTTGATAGGTTCCCAATCGGGGTTCCACAACTTTCTCGGTTATAAACCAACCGATAAAGGTGATCAAGAAGGTGGAGATTGCCATAAAGTAGTAGTTAGCAGCAGGGTTGACGGTATATCCAGGTATTTCTGTTACGGCAGCCTCCTGGGACAGGCCCGCCAATAAGGGATCGACTGTACCAAGTAAGAGGTTGGCACTGTACCCACCGGAAACCCCAGCAAAAGTAGCAGCCATCCCTACGATGGGGTGGCGACCAGCCGCCAGGAAAATAATAGCCCCTAGCGGGACCAATAGAACGTATCCTACCTCACTGGCTGTATTGGATAAGACCCCTGCGAAGACCAAAACCACCGTTAAAAGCCTAGGGGGCGCCTTTAAGACCAATAACCTCAAGGCTGTTCCTATAAGTCCGCTACCCTCTGCTATCCCGATTCCCAACATGGCTACTAGAACCGTCCCAAGGGGCGCGAAGCCTGTGAAATTTGTAACCATACTGGTTAAAATCCAGTGTAGCCCCGAAATTGATAACATGTTTACCGGACGGATAACCTCACCACTTCGAGGGTGAACCGCTTCAAATCCCATCCAGGAACTTAGCCCAGAAAGAACGATGGCAAAGAGTGCTAGGATGGCAAATAGAGAGGCGGGATGGGGGAGTGCATTTCCTCCTTTCTCAATGATGGTGAGGAAGCGATCGACCCAACTGCGCTTTTGACTCATAAGAAACTAACGTTAACGAAAGGGTTAATCTTCTAAACTTACAAATCTTCAACCATAAAATCAGAGATTGCTGTATATTTCCGGCAAAAATGAACATATGGCTTCAACTTCTCTTTTTTTTCTACGCCACGGGCAAACCGACTACAACAAGCAAGGGATCGTTCAGGGCGGGGGAGTAGATTCAGATTTAAACAGCACAGGTATTAAGCAGGCCAATGCCTTTTTTCAGTACTACCAACACATCGAATTTGACAAAGTGTATTGTAGTACCCTCAAGCGAACACAGCAGACCTTAGGGCCATGGAAGCAGAAAGGCTATGTATTTGAAGAGGCTGAGGGATTAAAAGAACTTGGATGGGGCGTTCATGAGGGAAGAATCCCTACTGCTCAACAGCGTGCCGATTTCCTGGAAATACGCAATCGTTGGGCCCAGGGAGAATTGGACTTGCGTGTAGAAGCAGGAGAGAGTCCTAGAGAAGGATGGAATAGGGGCTATAAGTTCATAGAAAAGGTATACGAAATGCACAAGGGAGAACGCTTGTTGATCTGTTCCCACGGGCGTCAGCTCCGCATCCTACTAAGTGGACTGCTAGATGGCGATGTTTCAAAAATGGACCTCTATGAACAACCCAATACGGGATTGCACGTTTTGGAGATGAAAGATCCCAAGGATTTCCGCGTTCATACGTTGTCGGATGTGCGGCATTTAGGATCCTAGATCCTTTTATGGGTTTAAAGGGTTAAGAGGTTGAGCGTTCAGGGGATGAAAATATTTATTCGATTTGCTAACGGCGAACGACCAACCCAAAACTCAGAACCTTTTATTATCTTTGAACATGTTTGAAAACTTATCACAGAATATAGAGCAGGCCTTCAAGAAATTGAAGGGGAGCGGAAAAATAACCGAAATCAACATTGCCGAAACCCTTAAAGAGGTTCGTCGGGCCTTGTTGGATGCGGACGTCAACTATAAAGTGGCGAAGGAATTTACCAACAAGGTAAAGGAAGAAGCCCTAGGTCAGGATGTCTTGATTTCGGTTTCTCCTGGACAGTTGATGGTAAAAGTTGTCCACGATGAGCTTACCAAGCTCATGGGAGCAGAGCATGAGGATATCCAATTTGCCAAAAAGCCTCCTACGGTTATATTGATTGCAGGTCTTCAGGGATCGGGAAAAACTACTTTCAGTGGTAAACTGGCCAAAATGCTGAAGAGTATGGGAAAGAATCCACTTTTGGTCGCAGGCGATGTCTATCGCCCCGCAGCGATTGACCAGATTGGGGTTTTGGGTGAGCAAGTTGAGGTGGATGTATACAAAGAAGTAGAGAACAAAAATCCGGTTGAAATTGCCAAAAATGCAATTGCCCATGGCAAGCAGAAGGGAAAGGATGTAATCATCGTCGATACCGCAGGTCGATTGGCAGTGGATGAGGAAATGATGGTGGAGATTGCCAATATCAAAGAAGCTGCAAATCCTGATGAAATTCTCTTCGTTGTGGATGCCATGACGGGTCAAGACGCAGTGAATACAGCCAAGGCCTTCAATGATCGCCTGGACTTTACAGGGGTTGTGCTTACCAAGCTTGACGGGGATACACGTGGCGGGGCGGCGATTTCGATTCGATCTGTTGTAGAAAAGCCCATTAAGTTTGTGGGTACCGGGGAGAAATTGGGGGACTTAGATAGGTTCCACCCCGGACGTATGGCTTCCCGAATTTTGGGAATGGGAGACGTTCTTACCCTGGTAGAAAGGGCCCAGCAGCAGTTTGACGAAAAACAGGCTGAAAAGCTCCAACGGAAAATCCGTAAGAACGAACTGGATTTCGATGATTTCCTCTCCCAAATCCAGGCCATTAAAAAGATGGGTAATATTAAGGACCTGGTAGGAATGATCCCTGGAATGGGCAAACTTACAAAGGGCTTGGATTTAGATGATGATTCCTTCAAACACGTTGAAGCCATTATTTACTCCATGACCAAGGAGGAGCGGTCAAAGCCCCATTTAATAAATGGTTCGCGAAGGCGTCGTATTGCAACCGGAGCAGGCCGCTCGGTAAGAGAGGTAAATGAATTGCTGAAGCAATTCGAAATGCTCAAGAAAACCATGAAACGGATGAATAAGATGGGTAAAGGTGGGAAACGCGGAAGAATGCCAATGAATCCCACTCAGATGTTTGGGAGAAGGTAAATCGGAGGGAAAAGTAAAGAAGCAGGTAGTGAGATGTAAGAAAGTGGGAAGAGTAATCTCCTCTGACTTCTCATTTATGGCTCCAAAGCTATGTATTTGAACTGTCTAAGAAAAAGTAGGTTACTAGCATAGACGCTTCCTCCTTACTGTGGTTTTCTGGATAATGGGGAATTCTGCCATCAAAAAATAGGGTATCCCCTTTATGTAGTACTACCTTCTCCTTGTCAATGACATAACTTACCTCTCCTTTTATTACATATTTACATTCAAAGGCATCTGTAGTAGACTTCTCCCGAGTTGCTCCGGGGTCCAACGTCAGGAGAACTACTTCGAATCCTATAGAAAAGAGTCTACGCGAAAAAATTAATTCATAGTGAAACCCGCTGGATTTTTCCCTTTCCATTTGTTCCCTTTCCCCAGATCGTACTACATAGTAAGATTGCTTTTTATTTATATCTAAGCCTTTAAAAAATACGCTCATTTCTTCATCCAATGCCGATACAATAGAGATTAGTACGGGTAAAGAGGGAATAGTCCGGCCGTTTTCTATTTTCGAAACCAGGCCTGTGCTTACCTTAGCAAGTTGGGCAACTTCACTCAGCCTTAGGTTTTTCTTTTTCCGAATGGACTTCAATTTCCTGCCAACGCCTATAAGATAATCTTCCATATCTGTGAATCTTGTGCAACGTAATGAATGTCTGTGGTTGAGTGCATAACTACTAATATTGGTTCACACTATTACTATCATTATCAAATATTTTACTTAATGTTAATCAATTCTTAACAACAATTTTCGTATGAGTAAAAATGATTTCCTATATATTTGACATATACTCAATTGTTCGGATTTGCTGAGTGGAGTGCGCTCTTTTCACTCGGCTATATTATCTGACATTTTAATGTTTATTTAAGGCTTTTATATTCATCCTGAGTTCACATTGGAAGCTACTTGTTAACAATTATTTCTCTTCTCAATAAATTAACTGCAACAAATCTTTTTGAGCTTTACGCTCGACAATAAATGGCCAGGATTGCGGCAACAATCCTGGCACTAGCTTAACGGTCATTTGTATAACTAACCAGTATTAAACTATGAAATTTGGTTCATTTACGCAATTGCACGAGTTCCATAAAATTTTTCTTGGTGCTTGTGCTATCCTTTTTCTAGGTACTCAGGTAGCCTCTGCGCAGGTTTCCGGTACAGTTACCGATGAAGGGGGAAACCCTATGGTGGGAGCGACTGCTCTAATCAAGGGCACTACTATTGGAAGCCTGACAGATGGAGGGGGAAAGTTTTCTATCTCTGAGGCTAAGGGAATGGATTCCCTACAAATCTCCTACATTGGGTTTGAAACGCTTGTTGTAGGGATTGATGGTCGTAGTACAATTGATTTGGTTCTTAGTGAAATGGAGACTACCACTGATGAGGTGGTAATCACTGCCCTAGGGATAGAGAGAGATAAAAAGACACTTGGATATGCTGCTCAAGAAATTGCTGCGCAAGTTCTTACCCAAGCACGTGAGCCCAATTTTGTAAATGGCCTTGCAGGCAGGATTGCAGGGGTTAACGTAACCCAGGGTGCCTCAGGGGTTGGCTCTACTTCCCGAATAGTCATCCGTGGAGAAACCTCTATTGCAGGCTCTAACCAACCACTATTTGTAGTAGATGGAGTGCCTATTAGCAATGAGACTTTCAGCACTCGCTCTGAAGGTAACCTCGAAGTTGACTATGGAAATGGAGCTGCCGAACTGAACCCTGATGATATTGAGTCAGTAACGGTACTAAAAGGGGCCAATGCGACTGCTCTTTACGGTTCCCGTGCATTGAATGGAGTAGTCTTGGTAACGACTAAATCTGGTAAAGGACAGAAAGGAATTGGAGTCAGCTTTAATTCTTCTTCTACCTGGGAGAATCCCCTTCGAATTCCAGAATACCAAAATGAATATGGTCAAGGAGCTAATGGAGAATTTGATTTCGTAAATGGATCAGGTGCAGGGGTAGCTGATGGGGTAGATGAAAGCTGGGGACCCCGCATGGACCAGGGCACGCTCATTCGCCAACATGATTCCCCTACCGAGAGTGGCTTTCGGGGAGGAGATAGTGATCCACGCATCAATCGCGGCGAAATTACTTCCACTCCTTGGGTTTCCAACCCAGATAACGTCAAGGATTTCTTCGAGACAGGTTTCACCACCGTTAATAATGTCGCGATAGCCGGTAGCAATGACAAAGGAAACTTCCGCTTATCCTACACCAACCTTTACAATGAAGGGACCTTGCCTAATACAGACTTGAGAAGGCATACCTTAAACTTCAGTTCTTCCTTCCAACCCGTGGATAAGTTGACATTCAATATCAACGCCAACTATGTAGACTCTGATAGTGACAACCGTGCTACGAATAGCTACGGAACGGAGAATGTAATGTATCTCTGGGTATGGTTTGGACGCCATATCAATATGAACAGCTTAAGAGACTATTGGCAGCCAGGGCTAGAAGGGGTGCAGCAGTTCAACTACAACTACAACTGGCATGACAACCCTTATTTCACTCAGTTTGAGAATACCAATGGACAGCAGAAAGACCGCCTTTATGGAAATATGTCTGTTACCTATGATTTCTCTGACAAATTCTCTATCCAGGCTCGTACAGGTACGGACTACTTCAACGACCTTCGTATTGGTAAGCGTGCCTTTTCTACTCAGCGTTTCCCTTTTGGGCAATATAGAGAGGACAACATCACTTTCCAGGAAACGAATATGGATATCTTGTTGACTTACAAGGACCTCTACAGCGGAGACTTTGGATACTCTATCTCTGCAGGTGCAAACCGTATGCAGCAAATCCGTCGCTATAACCGGATTTCTGCCAACCAGTTGTCCATTCCTGAAGTATACAACTTTACCAATTCGCGAATTCCGCTGGCTGCTACTCAAAATAATACTGAGCGCCAGATCAATTCTGTATATGCAACCGCTCAGTTTAGTTGGAAGGATGCGGTTTATTTGGATGTTTCTGGCCGAAATGACTGGTCTTCCGCTTTGACAAATCCATTGGATCCAGATAACTCCAATAATTCTTACTTCTATCCTGCCGCCAACCTTTCATTTGTAATGAATGAATTGGTAGACCTTCCTGAGTCAATTTCCTTCTTAAAATTTCGTGGTGGATATGGAGAGGTTGGGGGAGATACAGATCCCTACCGTTTGACCAACGTATTTAGCTTCCTTACTCCTTGGGGAACCCAGCAGCGTGTAACGGAAAACAACTCTTTGGCAAATTCAGACCTTCGTCCTGAGCGGGCTAAATCCTTTGAAATTGGGGCAGATGTAAGGTTTTTTGACAATCGTTTAGGATTAGATATCGCTTATTACAACACTGTAACTGAAGATCAGATTTTCGCACTAGATATTGCACAAAGTTCAGGATTTTCTAGCCAGGTAGTAAATGCAGGAACTATCAGTAGCTACGGGGTTGAACTCGTATTGAATGCCACCCCTTTTGCCTTGGAAAATAGTTTCCGTTGGGACCTTACAGCTAACTGGTCCTTCCAGCGCTCTGAGGTGGATGAGCTTCCTGAAGGAATCGACCAGTATGTTATTTCTGGAAACTACATGACCATCATAGCCAAGGAAGGTGGAAGACTAGGAGATATGTACGGAACAGGTTTTGTGAATGTAGATGCTCAGGGTAACCGTATCCTGCCTGGCGAGGACGGAGTTCTTCCCGGAGGTGGACGCCCTCTCATGAATGACAACGGATTTTGGGAAAGAGATAATAACCTTCGCAAGCTGGGTAACTACAATCCCGATTTCTTGCTGGGACTGTACAACAACTTTTCCTACAAAGGATTTACCCTCGGTTTCCTATTTGACTGGAGACAAGGCGGAGAAATCATGTCACGTACCTTGTTGATCGGTGGTACTTCTGGGATGATGGTAGAAACCGTCGGAAACAACGAATTGGGAAATCCTGTACGTGATCCGATCACCACAGATGCATCCTCTGGTGGAGTAGCTCCTGACGGAGTTTTCCTGGATACTGATGGCAATGTTGTAGAGAACCTCAGCCTTCCACTCGATCAAAGAAAGCGTCTAAGTGGACGTGATTACTATTGGTGGACCTTTAATAGAGGAAATGAAGCGGTTGGGATGTATGATGCAACTTATTTAAAGCTTCGCGAAGCCAAGCTGGGTTATACCTTTCCTAATACCATGACGCGTAAATGGGGAATTGAAAACCTCCGTATTTCTTTTATCGGAAGGAATCTTCTCCTCTGGACCGAGAATCCCCATTTTGACCCTGAAACCTTCTCTTTCAATGGAAACTCTATCGTTCCAGGGGTGGAAGATATGGCTACACCTTCTTCCAGAAGTTATGGGGTAAATGTAGGCTTTAAATTTCAGTCAATTATCATTTAATACAATAATGGGTTTGAAGTTATTGAACACAGTCAGGATGAGACATGGGAGGAGCCCTTTAGAGAATATCTCAACAGGCGCGAACCTCAAACCCAGCACTTACTAATAAACATTATCATGAATCGTTTATATAAAGTAATTCTCACAGTACTGGTCGCAGGTTTTTTTAGTGCCTGCACAGATGATTTCGATGAAATCAACACCAATCCCAACGACCCAGTTGCTGTTGGAGCCAACTTTCTGTTGCCTTCTATTATTGCTGACCCTGCTACGAGTTGGATTGGAAACGACGGTTGGAACCGTGGAAATGTTGCTATGCAAATTTCAGCTGTAAACAACTTTACTCAGTTTGACCAAATGGGCTGGGCAGGAGGAAATTGGAATACCATGTATCAACGCCTGCGCGATGTGCAAACTATGATTGGGATTGCCCAGGAAAGTGGAAATGCAGCAGTAGAGGGTGTGGGCTTGGTTATGCAGTCTTGGATTGTATCTGTACTCACGGATCAGTACGGAGATGTTCCATTTTCCGAAGGCAACAAAGCCAAGGAAGGAGACTTTACTCCTTCGTATGACACACAGGAGTCAATCTATAATACGCTATTGGCAGATTTGGCCACTGCCAATTCCCTGTTGACTCAAGGGGGGGGCGATTGATGGAGACCTCCTCTATGAAGGAGATGCCTTTAAATGGCAAAAATTTGCCAATTCTCTGCGCATACGAATGCTGATGCGCCTTGAGAAGAAACGTGGAGGTTCTACTGTAGGAGCGGAAATTCAGTCCATTCTGGATTCAAATCCCGTTTTTGAATCCAACGACGACAATGCGACGTTCCCCTACCTTGCAACTTTTCCCAATCAGAATCCCCGCCACTCCGGTCGTGTAGGAGGATTTGACGAAAAGCGTATGAGCCAGAAGGCTGAGATCCGCATGAAAGCTATCAATGATCCCCGCATGTTGGTGTATTTCCGTCCTGTTGACAATCCCGATACGCTTTCGGCCTACTTCGGGGAGGATTTAGCGGGTATCACCGCTTCGTCAGGCATGAACCGTACGGCGTTCAGAGATTTTCTCGTAAATGCGTACAATGCTGATCCCAACAGCGCTCGTCAGTACTACAACACCTTCAAAGGATTGCCCAATGGACTTTCCGAGAACAATGCAATCATCTTCAACGGATCTCGACAGAACCAGTCTCGGTTGGGAGAAATCGTTCGCGAACTTCCCAATGGGGTGGACATGCACTTTATGACCTATGCAGAGCTTTCTTTTATCCTAGCTGAAGCGACTCAGAAAGGGTATATTTCTGGCGATGCTGCGACATTCTACGTGAATGGGATTGAGTCTGCCATGTCTATGTATAGCTTGACTGCTGCTCCTGCGTATTATACCCAGGAAGGCGTTGCCTTGTCCGCTGATGGCGAAACAGCTTTAGATCAGATTGCCCTACAAAAGTGGATGGCCTTATTCTACAACGGAATGGAGGCTTACTTTGACTGGAGGAGAACGGGCCGTCCCGAAATTACACCTGGTGATGATAACCTAAATAATGGCGTAGTACCCTTACGCTTTGTTTATCCTGATGCAGAGCAATCCCTAAATGCGGATAATTGGCAAGAAGCCATCAATCGCATCGGAGGAGATGACAATATCAATGGGGTGATGTGGTTGTTGCAATAGGGAGTTCAGGGGGTTGAGTTGAGTTAAGGGTTCAGGGAAAAAATTGATTTAGCGTAGTAATGGATTCGACTCAGGACCCTCTACCTTTGAACTGTGAGCCCAAATTACAGTAGGAAGTTGTTTAATATAGCAAAGGCCGTCTGATTCAGGCGGTCTTTTTGTATTTTCATTATAGCTCGAATCACATATGCCTAATACGCCTCAAAATGCCCTATTAGCTCTAGCTCAATCTGCTTGAGGGAATCAGGGTATTGCTCGGGGTCAGGTCTCTAGGCCATCAAGACTTCGTCCATTTTTCCTACTATGGTATCAGGGCTGGAATACGTGATTTCCAAGGTTCCACTTTCTTGACAGTATTCTTCCTCAAAATTTTTAAAAAGTAAGGCAAATCCTCCGGGATTTTGTTTCTGAACTACTTCGAACACCCCTTCGTGATTGGTCCGAGTTTCTTCATAAGCTAGTTCTAAACGGAGAGAATCTGTACGGGATTCAAAAATGACCACTACATGGGTACCCGCACGATAGAATTCAGCTTCACCCATTTGGAAGGTATCAATAGCCACTACCACTGTATAGCTGAACCTCCCCTATCCGAGGTAAGTGGCGTAGAGAGTATATCTGCTTCTGGAGTAGGAGTACATGCAGATATTAACAAGAGGGAAATACAGAGGTATGACACCTCATAGTTTAATGGGATTTTTTCAGACAAAAAGCATTTCATATTTGGAAGATACTAGAGAAGTAAATATATTGCTAATATTTATGGCAAAATGCTCATATTTTACGTTTTTTTAGGACGCAGAGGTCCAAAAACACAGGAAATGAGGTCCTTTCACCATAAAGAGTAGTTTATTTTTTGATTCAAAGCATTTTTTTTACCTCAAACCTCGAACCTCAAACATCATAACTTATATGTACTTTACAACCGAATTCATCCGTTTTTTTGAAGAGCTTTCTGAAAATAATCACCGCGATTGGTTTCAAGCCAATAAACCTCGTTTCGAGAACCAGGTAAAGAAACCCTTTGTTGCTTTTGTTTCAGAGTTGATTAATCGCGTTCAGCAAGACGATCCCTTGGTTACGATTGAGCCCAAAGAAGCTATGTTTCGTATTTATCGAGATGTCCGATTTTCAAAGGATAAAGCCCCTTACAAGACCCACATGTCTGCTGTGATTTCGCCTAAGGGAAGAAAAGACCACGGATATCCTGGGCTGTATGTGCAAATGAACCATGAAAATATTGCGCTTGCAGGGGGAGGCTACCAATTGGATAAGGAGCAATTGTATCGCTTGCGGACCTTGATAGCCTCTCAACCGAAGCGATTTCAAGAATTGATAGAAGACCCTGAATTTACCAGTCGATTCGGCGAGTTACAAGGGAAGGAACACAAGCGAATTCCCAAGGAGTTCAAAGAAGCCGTTGCCGATCAACCCTTACTCATGAAAAAGCAGATGTACTATTGGACGGAGATTGACCGCGAACATATTACCTCTCCTCAATTGGTAGATTTACTCATGGAATACTACGAAGCAGCTAAGCTCATGAAAGCGTTTTTTACAGAAGCTATGGTTGGGTAGGGGGCAATTTTTTATCTGTTTTGCTGTAATAAGACACCCCTCCTTCTCCAAGGTAAAATTCCAATACTGCAAAGGGGACATTGTGTAATTTTTTTGTCATGTCCGAGAAACGTGCTAAAAAAGCATATCACTTTAATATAAATATTACTAATTTAATTAGTAAAAATCCAATATTATTGGTAAGTTTGAAGACTTTAAACAACCTTAACAGTCTATTTATGAAAGCATTAAAAATTTTAGGGGTTATCCTTGGAATCACGTTAGCGGTCTTGTTGGTTTTGGTCTTTGTAGCCCCTACAGAAATGCGTGTGGAGCGTTCCATTAAGATCGACGCACCCTCCGATTTGGTATTTCCTGAGATTAGTTCCTTTTCTCAAATGGACAATTGGAGTCCTTGGGCAAAATTAGACCCTGAGATGCAAAAGGAGATCGTAGGAGAGGATGGAAGGGTAGGTTCTACCTACAAATGGTCGGGAAATGAATTGGTTGGGAAAGGTCAACAAACCTTTACGGAGATTGACCCGGGAAAAGGGGTAAAAACTAAAATCAATTTTGTGGAACCCTGGGAATCAGAGGCTAATGCCTTTATTAACCTTAAGGCCGGGGAAGCTGACACGGAAGTTGTCTGGGGCTTCGTCTCCGACGTCCCTAAACCCATGAATGTAATGAATTTCTTTATGGACTTTTCCAAAGAAGTAGGGAATGATTATGACAAAGGTCTAAAGGCTTTAAAGGAATATGTAGAGAAAAAGGCCTCAAAGTACGTTGGGGGATACATGATAAATGAGATTGATATGCCCGATAGACACTTTTTGATTGCAAGGCAAAAAGTATCCTTTATCGGCTCAGAAGGGGTGTTGGCCAATGGACTGGAAAAAGTAATTGGTGCTGCTGAGAAAATAGGCTTAGAAGTAGATGGCAGGCCTAGCGGCTTGTATTTTGATTGGGATACCGTTACCAATGAAACCGATATGGCAGCAGCCATCCCAATTGCCAGTAAAATACCAAATTCGGGATTGAAGTTGGGGGGAATTTCCCAATTCACCGTCCCTGCGGCCAAAGCCATTATGGTAAGTCACTATGGAGACTATGGTTCCTCTGCCAATGCTCATTTTGCAATCGATCAATATTTGACTACCAACGGTTTGACAGCAAAAGTTCCGTGTTGGGAAGAGTATGTTACTGATACCTCTGAAGAACCAGATACCTCAAAATGGCTTACCAGAGTTTATTACTTTATAGAAGAATGATTATGGCTGCTCAAAAACTATTCTCCCATTCTGCAATTGTTTTTGCAGTTGAAGATGTCCAACTATCAGCAGCGTATTACCGAGACAAGTTAGGCTTTGACATTGTATTTACTTGGGAAGATCCCCCTTCCTATGCCGTAGTAAACCGAGAAGATGCAGTTGGAATACACCTTACCCAAAAAGCGGGTCAAAATTCTGGCGAATCGGTAAAGCAAGAGCAAAATTCTTCCGGCGACCAAACTGCACTTTTTATCTTTGTGCATGATGTAGACAAGGTCTACGAAGAATTCCTAGGTAAAGGGGTAGAAATTCTTCAGCCCCCTGGAAACAGAGCCTATGGAATGCGGGACTTTGATATCCGCGATGTAAATGGGTATGTGCTTACAATTGGTACGGGGTTAGCACGCTTAACTACAAATGGAGAGGGTAAAACTAGTTGAAATGCCTCCTTCCAACTCCTTTGATGACTTATATTTCGAAAAATGAACATAATAGTTTTAAAACTACACATGGTTCAAGGTAAAAACGTGCACCTTTGTATCACGATGTGCAGCTAATTACTAAGGTTAAGCTCCTGGTCTCCCCGGCCGGGAGTTTTCTTTTTAAGTTTAGACGCAGAAGGACACGGAATGTTAGGGACTTAGCATAGGCTAAGAGGCGCTGAATGTCTGTAGACCATAGGCTAAATACTTTAAATAGCAGACTCAAAACACCCTGTTCTGCATAACCCCTTGCAGCATTGGCCTCTTGCGTTGGAGAAGAGGCTCGGGGATGTACATTCGGTTCAAACAGCAATCTGCATCGACTACCCAAGCCT
>JBCCTX010000181.1:0-15504 GCA_039197765.1 Bacteroidota bacterium | reverse complement strand
GGAGCAGAGACACTTTGGTTGGCAATATTCGCTTCAATTCTTATCTCCCTTCGGCCATCGATATGGTCTATGGTCAGGGATCCAATTCGATCTTCTACGGTAACAATATCCTGCAATAAATAGCTATTCCCTGCCCCGTCGTTAATTCGCATATTCATGAGCTGGTCTTTTCGGGATCTCCCCTCTCGAGGATAGCGCACCCAAACTTTTACTTCGTCCTCTCCCCGTTGGAGACTTTGCACTTCTTCGCCAAAAAATCCTGCACGAACCTGACCCATAATTTGTCCTAAGCTGAGTCCAAGGAGTTCCGCTTCAGGCTTCGTGCGTAGAAGCATTTCCTGTACGCCGAGTTCATCTGCATCAGAAAGGTCCTTGATATCAGTGCGCTGAGCTATTTTCTCTTTTAGAAAATCTTTAGCCCTACGTAATTCTTCCAAGTTGCGACTGATTAAGGCGAAGGAAATCGGTTTTCCAAATACCGCTGTAGTCGCCCCGATACCAAATACCAGACTCTCTGCTTCAGGAATATCTGGGGAGATCTCTCGCATACGGTTGGACAGTTCGAAGGAACTAACCCCCCTCTTTTCTCCCCCCAGGAAGGTTACCTTAAGCTTTCCCTCATTGGGTTGAGGGCCTGTTATTTGTTCTACAAAAGTAACAACCTCCCTTCCATCAGACCGTTTCTCGCTGTATTCTTGATTTACCTTCCAAACAGCTTGCTCGATCTCTGATAGTTTTGTCTGAGTAACTTCAACAGGGGTTCCCGGCTTCAGGCTCATCTCTATAAATACTGCATCATCGTCCAGGTTGGGGAAAAAGGTGAAACCTACAATCCCAATCAAAGAAATTGCTCCCATAAAAAATAGGATGAAAGCCACTAGCGTAAGGGCTGATAGCCAACGATTGCCGACAATTACTCGGCTATAAAAGGGCATGTAGAATCTATCCTTGATCGTATTGAGGATTCCATCAAACCACTTTTCAATTCTACTTGGTTCATGATCCGCCCTTAATCCTTTACTGTGCGCTAAGTGGGCTGGCAGGAAGAAAAAGCTTTCCAACATGGCTACTAAGAGTACGGCTACGACGACAAAGCCCATTTCTCCGAAAAACTCTCCAGCCTGTGTGGGAAGAAAAAAGAAGAGGGAAAAAGCAACAATTGTGGTAGTTAAGGAAATTATAACTGGAGTAACCATCTCCATAGTCCCTTCTAAGGCAGCTTTTTGGGGACTTAAACCTTTCTTTTTGGACCATTGGTAGATATTTTCCCCAATCACTACCCCATCATCTACCAGAATCCCCAAAACTAGGATAAATCCAAAAAGGGACACCACATTAATGGTAAGATCCTGTATAGGTGCAAGGATAAACATCCCGATAATGGCTACAGGGATTTTTAAGGCTACCCATAACGCTAAGTATCTATCTAGAAAGAGTGCCAGCACAATCAAGACTAGGAGGATTCCTACAGAGCCATTGTTTAACATGGTGTAAATCCTATCCAATACACCAATAGTGGCATCTTCTAGAATCTCCAACTCCACTTGCTCATGGGTTGCATTGAATTCCGTCAAATACGCCTTGGTAACCTCTGCATTGGACAAGATATTTTCATCAGAGAGGGTATATACCGATAGGGTTACAATGGGTTTCTCTTGGAGGTAGCGCCCATTTGCATCATCTTTAAATCTGTCTGAAACGTCCGCTACGTCTTTCAATCGAATCACATTACCGTTTACATCTGCCTTGACGATGATATTTTGAAGATCTTTGGCGAAATAGCCCTTATTATCCGCTTTGATGGTGATATTCTCTTGCAGGGTTTTAATCTCTCCCCCATAATTTTCAAGATTAGTGGAGCGAACAGCTTGGGCAACTTGGGAAAAGCCTAACCCATACTTTTGAAGGTCATTCTCCCTGATTCGAATCTCAATTTCTTCCTCTGGCAGGCCACTCACGATAATGTCAGAAATCCCAGGGGTAGCCATTAAGTCTTCCTCAATCTCATCCGCGTAGTCTTTCATGATGGCAAGGGGCAAGTCTCCAATGATTCCAATGGTAATAGCAAGGTCTTTTACCTCGACTTTTTCCACTACAGGGGATTCAATCCTATCTGGAAAGGAATTGATCTTATCCACAGCATTTTTAACTTCAGCCAAGACGGTGTTGGGATCTGAGTCTTCGGTCAATTCGACCATAATCTGGGACCTGTTCTCTGCTGAAGTGGAAGTCACCCGATCTATTCCATCAATTCCTTCTAGGTTTTCTTCAATTTTCACGGTAATTCCCGTTTCGACCTCAGATGGCGAAGCTCCAGGATAGGGTACTTGTATGGAGATAAATCGAATGCGCTGCTTGGGAAAATAGGTCGTTTGGGTCTGACTCAATCGAATAAAGCCTACTGCCAGTATGAGTATTACACACAGATTGACAATAGTAGGGTGCTGAATAAAATATTTTATGATTGCTCGCATGTTTTGGAAAGGATTTAGGATTGGGAAATGGCTTTAGTCCCTACGATGGGTTGGATAATTTCCTCAATGATTACCGATTCACCACTTTGGAGGCCTTTGACCCACACCTGATCTGACTCATAGTTCACAGGGGAAACAGATTGAAGTACGACGGTAGAATCCCGAATGACATGGACCTGGTTATTGCGAGTCAAGGCTTCAAGGGGAAGAGAAACCACCTCCTCAAAATTAGCCGCTGCCAATTCTGCTTCTAGGAACATGCCTGCTTTTAGGTTTTTCCCACTCAAGCGAATAAATACTGGGATAGATTGGCTGGTCGCTTCCAGGCTCCCGCCCAGACGGCTTACCCTACCCTCCCAACTTTCTCCTGTATTGCTATGGGTCAGTTGAATTTTTTGCCCCACCTTGAACAATTCTATAAAGGCAGAAGAAAGAGCAGCTTTTAATTCAAATACATCTGACCGGCTAAGCGTAGCCAAAGAAACCCCAGGGTTGACGATCGCACCTTGTGAAACTTGCCCTCTGGTAATAACTCCAGAAAAGGGAGCCCTCAGCGTGTACTTTGTGTAAAGCTCTTCAGCACTTTTTATCGAATAAAACGTTGCAAAAATATTGTTGGCGGACAGCAGATAGGTCAATTGCTTGTTGTCTACTTCTGGCAAAGGAGGAAGGGAAACTCCCGCATCAAACTCCCTCAGATATGTATCCCATGCTGGGTGCTCCTCTGGATAGTCTAGTTTGATCTGAGACATAATTCGAACCAAACTTGCCATAAATTGGCTTTTCTGAGCCTTCAGATTGAGGCCATATTGCTTAGAATCAATTCGCATGAGGGTTTCTCCTTTTGTATATCGAACCCCTTCCTTTAGCAGTTTTTTCATGGGCAGGACGCTTCCCTGAACCTCAGAAACGATCTCTATCTGTTCTAGAGGTTGGAGGCGACCATTAACTGTAACCTTTCTACGCTTGGATTCCGGGGATACGGTTACTGTCTTGAAGCGTTTAAACTCAATAGATTTCTCAGAGCGGGCTTGATGGGGTGTTGTTTGACTTCCAGAAGCAGCTTCTTCCCCACACCCTATCACGAGTAAGGGAAGAAAGGCTATTACTACTAGCCTCAGGGGAAAAGACGATTGGGTAAATAGCATGTTTTACGGATTGTTGCGTGACAAATGAGTAATACTCTTCACTAAACGGAGAGTTTGGTCAATTTGTTTGATCATTTGACCAAATTTCGAGCAACAAATTGTAAATCAGCTATTAAGGCAGAAAAAATAATGGGTATTCGAAAAAAATTACAAGGCTTTATAAGCCTCCAAACAGAAATCTACTTGCTTTTTCATGTACGCTGCTCCAAAGTCAAAACGGATGTCCGCAGCTTCGTATATTTCTGGAATAGGACGCTTGTATCCCATCTTCAAGGCTCGGAGATACCCTTCAAGGCCCTTTTGGGCATCTTGCTTGAAATTTTGCCAAACGGCCAGGGCACCAAGCTGCGCAATGGCATATTCTATGTAATAAAAGGGAACTTCGAAAATGTGTAATTGGCGTTGCCACTGGAAGGCGCGGGCATCCTCGTATCCTGACCAGTCGACCAAATCTCCGTGGAAACGCTTGGCAATTTCCACGAACATTTCATTCCGTTCGGTTCGATTGTGAGTAGGATGATCGTACATCCACTGTTGAAAGGCATCTATGGTAGCAATCCAAGGGAATAGGGTGATTGAGCGTTTTAATTGATCTTTCTGCGCGCGTATACGCTCTTCCTCATCTGAGTAAAAGGAATCATAATAGTCTAGGGCCATGAGTTCCATACTCATGGAGGCGAGCTCTGCCACTTCTGAAGGCGTCGACTTGAATGCATTTAGGGAAATATCCTGGGTTACAATGGAGTGAATGGCATGACCACTTTCGTGTAAAAGGGTTATCACATCACTTTGAGTTCCAGCTGCATTCATAAAGATAAAGGGGATACCCGATTCATACAGCGGATAATTATATCCTCCTGGGGCCTTACCCACTCTACTTTCTAAATCTAAAAAACCGATTTCTTCCATATGGGCGAGCATCTTGCCAAGATCTGGACGTAGACTTCCCAGTACCGTCTTAGATTTTTGTAGCAGTTCCTTCCCATCTGTAAAAGGTTCTAGCGGTTTGGTTCCATTCAAATCAACAGCCAAATCCCAAGGGCGCAATGGGGCTATACCTAGTTTTTCACTTCTTTCTTTTAAGAACTCTTGATAAACAGGTTTTACAACCTGTTCTACCGCTTCGTGAAATTTGATTGTATCCTCCTGGGCATAATCAAAGCGCTGCATATCATCAAACTTATAGGCAGTATAAGTATCGTAGCCTGCATTTTGGGCCATTTTATGCCGAAGGTTAATGAGTTTATCCATAACCGCATTAACCCCCTCTTTGTCTTCGAGCCTTCTAGTACTGATCTGCTCCCAGATTTTCTTTCTCAATTCCCTATCCTGAGACTCTAGCAGCTTTCCTGCCTGTTGGAGCGTAAGGGTTTTCCCTTCGTGCTCTATGGTCATTTTTCCCATCAGGGCACTGTACTCCTGCGCGACATTTTGGGCTTCGGTCTGCAAGGGTACATTTTCCTCACGGAACAGTTCAGTCTCCCTTTTCAAACTTCGTGTATAGGTGATATACTGCTGGGAATCTAGCTCTTCAAAATTGGGATGATTGACAACCTTCCGATTCAGCCGATCTGCATACACGGATATATTGGGGGAAATCTCTGTTATAAAATATTTGTAAGAATTTGTGTAGTCTTCATTTGTGGTGTCACGAGTCATATTGATGTAGCGCCAAGCCATATCCTCACTTATAATCGCTTCTAGTTCACTTACCTTTCTGAGGAAATCTTCCAGCGCTTCAACGCCCTCAACTGGCTCTTTGAGTAACTCCTGATACAAGGGCTCTAAATTTGCCCAGGTAGTAATGGCCAAGTCTTTTTCAAAAAACTTACGGTTCTTTTCAGGTTTTACAATTTCCATATGCTATGCGATTAAATAGTGCCCTAGGTAAAATTACCGAGACAAATTTGCCAGATAAGTTCCATCCAAACAAGTTTAGATTTTGTTCTCTATCTTTGACGCCTTTAAATATTAACGAATTTGATCTTTACAGAGGAATATTTCATGCAAAAGGCCTTTCGGATGGCAGAGCAGGCTTTTGAAGAAAGGGAGGTTCCTATTGGAGCGGTAGTAGTTTGTAACAACCGCGTGATTGGGAAGGGATATAACCAAACTGAGCGCCTTAACGATCCTACAGCGCATGCTGAGATTCTGGCCATTACTGCTGCCTGCGACTACCTAGGTAGTAAATATTTGCATGATTGCACCCTTTATGTAACCATCGAACCTTGCCCTATGTGCGCAGGGGCCATTCGATGGGCGCAAATTCCACAGATCATTTATGGGGCCCCAGAACCCAAGTTTGGATTTTCTCTTTACCAGCCTTCCCTGCTACACCCTAAGGCAACCTACAAAGGAGGAGTCATGGAAGTAGAATGCCGTGGGATCATGCAGTTGTTTTTTGATTCCAAACGTCCTTAATTTACCAATCGAAAGGAATTTACCTTTTGTTTAGCAAATTAAGTATGGCAGGAACAGCGAAAGGACCCATATATGCAGCCATTGGAGCCAACCTCGCAATTGCAATTTCCAAGTTTGTAGCCGCAAGTATCAGTGGAAGCTCTGCAATGTTATCGGAAGGAATTCATTCTCTGGTAGATACTGGTAATGGCGGCCTTCTACTTTTAGGGATAAGCCGTAGTAAAAAAGCTCCAGATAAACAGCATCCCTTTGGACATGGAAAGGAACTGTATTTCTGGGCCCTGGTGGTAGCTATTCTCATTTTCTCTATAGGTGGGGGTATGTCTTTCTATGAGGGAATTCACCACCTGCAGCATCCAGAACCCATTGGAGATCCCACAGTAAGCTACATAGTTCTATTTCTTGCCATCCTATTCGAAGGGGCAGCACTTGCCCTGGCCCTGAAAAGTTTCAATAAGGTGAGAAAGGGTAAGCCCTTCTGGAACGCAATCAAAACAAGTAAGGACCCTGCATCTTTTGCCGTTATTTTGGAGGATTCGGCGGCTTTACTTGGGTTATTGGTAGCACTTCTGGGAGTTTTTCTCACCCAATATACAGGGGATCCAAAATGGGATGGCATCGCATCCTTGGTAATAGGCGTATTACTAGCGATCATTGCGGGTCTTTTGGCGGTAGAGAGTAAAGCCCTCCTTATAGGGGAAAGTGCAGAACCAGAAATTCGAGAAAGTATCAAAGAAATCGCCATTGCAGATCCTTCCGTTCATAAAATGTTAGATCCTGTTACCCTTCACTTTGGACCAGAGGTAGTCCTTCTAGCCCTAGATGCAGAATTTGAAGATGAGCTTACAGCCGATGAAATCGAAGCGGCCATCCGCAGAATTGAAACCCAGATTCGAGAAAAACATCCCATCATCAAAAGGATCTATATTGAAGCCAAGGCTATACATGCAAGGAAGGGGAATAGGGAGGGTTGAGGGAAGGAGCCCCAACCCCTTAAAAAGGGGCAAAAGTTTGATGGTTGAGGGTTGAGGGTTGAGGGTTGAGGGTTAGTTGTACTTTGATCTAGAATCAAAGGTTACTACGGACTACCGGCTACCTTACCACGGACTCCTTTATCAAAAGTTACCATGGACTATGGACTATTTAACTATGGACTACCGACTACCTTACCACCGACCAATTAAACCCTCTCCTCATATACAACTACCTCCTCATCTGGTAATGCATCTGAAAGGGGAGTAAAACCGGCTGCTTGAAAGAATTCCCGGGCAATATGATTTTCCTTTGAAAAACTCGCTCGGATCTCCTTACAGTGAATATTGGTCCTTAAGCGCTCTATCAATTGCTGTACAGCCGCTCTGCCGATACCTTTACGATGATGTTTGGCATCTACGATTACTCGATTGATCCAGCAGATTCCTGAGAATTCTCCATACATCATAAAGCCCACCATCTCTCCTTCTACCTGTATACCAAAAGGATGCAGGTTCTCAAATTTGGCTTGAGCCAGCGAAAAAAGAACCGAAGGGATATAGTTCCGCTGTTCTGGTAAGGCTTCTATATGAATGCATTGCTCCCAGTTGTATCTGTCCAAGGGAACGATCCGACAGTAAGGTTGATACATAGATATTTTATCAATGAGCCAGGCTCATTGCCAATATAGACAATTCCCTTGGATTTGTTTCCTAGGGTTCAAGGGTAAAGAAAGGAACAAAGCGTTTCTAATTGATCCGTAGCTTTTGGGTAAATTGGCCTCTTCTATCGGGTAAGACCATTCGAACAAAATACATGCCTTGTGTCCAATTTTCAGCTGGTAAGTCAATCCGATGGGTTCCTGACAACAGGAGTTGGGGATCCATTCCCCAAACCTTTTGTCCTATTTGATTGAGCACTTCCATCCCTACTCTATTTTTCTCGGGGAGGAAAAATTCCATATGCGCGCTTCCTGAAGTTGGATTGGGAAATACCCGAATCTGATAGGCCGACTCGCTGAGTAAGGACAGTCTACTGGTTGTAGTTGTATCTTGTACCATAGTGTCTCCCAAGATGGTAAAAGGAACTAGGAATTGTTGGGTGGCGTACTGTTCTATCAATTCCTGGGATAAGGGTAGAGGCGTACATTCATCCGTAGTATCCAGTACACTAGGCGTAATAGAGAGAAAAATTCGCAAACTGTCATCTGGCTTAACAGCAGAAGTGGGAGTACCACTAATTTGCACACAGCCTCGGTTAACCACATCTGGGCTGAAGTCCATTTCCCAAACACAATCGGGTGTGTTGCAGTTCATAGAGAGACCTTCGGGTAGATTAGGAAGGGAATCCAAGGAGTAAATACATAGTTTTAGGTCAATCGAATCACTTAGTTCTGGAATGAAAAGGGAAAGGGTAGTAGGAAAGACAAAGTGGATGGTCTGGTTATAGGGAATTCCTACCTCACCATCTGGTAAACGCTGAGGAAAAACTCCAGTTGTATCCAGTATAGTCGTATCCAGCTCGCATTGTGCTTGCAGGCTACTCACAGGAAAAGTGAATAAAATTGCTACAAGGGATATTAATTGTAGAAAATGTTTTTTCATACGGATAAATATTAGTCACAAACTTATCTATTTTACCTAAAAACAAAAAATTATCAATCAATGGAAATATTACATGTGGGAAAGATGGCACCGGATTTTGAACTCCCTGATCAGCAAGGGGAAAGGGTCCGGTTATCTGATTTTCGCAATAAGAAAATAGTTGTGCTTTACTTTTACCCGAAAGATGAAACCCCAGGCTGTGTGCGAGAAGCATGCGCCTTCAGAGATCAATACGAAATATTTCAGCAATACGCTGCAGAGGTCATTGGAATTAGTGCCGATTCTGTCAGGAGCCATAAGAAGTTTGTAGAAAAAAGAAGGTTGCCCTTTATCCTATTGAGCGATCGGGACAAGAGCGTAAGTAAGGCCTATGGTGTAAAGGGTTCTTTAATGGGTTTGCTCCCCGGTAGAGAGACATTTGTGATTGATAAAGAAGGGGTCATTCAACACCATTTTTCCTCTCAATTTCAGGCAGAGAAGCATATAGAGGAGGCCTTAGAAGTAGTGAAGCAAATAGTCGATAGGTAGTCATCGATTTGAGGATCGATGGTCCACCGTTGCTTTCCGCAAGTTGAGTCAAATTGCAACAGTTAGGCTTGGACGCTTAAACTTTTTATCAAAAATTGTATCTTTTCAAAAAGAATATATATGTTTTCAGAACTCACTGAAGGCGTAGAAAGCTACCGCATAGCAATTGGGATGCTATCCAAATATAAACTTTGGAAGTATGTAGTGCTTCCAGGAATGATCAGTGTGGCACTAGCTGTTGGGCTTATTTTTGCCACCATGGGCATCCTGGAATACCTAGGAGAACTAGACTACACACCCGGATGGTTGGATAGGGGCCTGGATGGCGTGGGAGGCTGGCTGTCTGGGATTAGCTGGCTGGAAAAGCCTATTATGTGGTTAAGTCGCATCTCCGGAGGCTTTGCCAAAGTACTTTCTGTACTTATATCCACTGGTGTTTTGCTGTTTCTATTCAAGTACATTATCATGGTAGTGATTGCCCCCTTTATGGGTATGCTTTCCGAAAAAATAGAAAGCATTCAAACGGGAAATCCTCCTCCCAAAACGACCGTAAAGCAATTCATCCTGGATATAGTTAGAGGCCTAAGGATTGCTCTGCGCAACATCATCCGCGAGTTGTTTTACACCTTGGTCTTCATGCTATTCAGCGGGGTAATACCGCTAATAGGGAGTATTATTTCAACCATAGCTATTTTCTGGATTCAAGCCTATTACGCAGGCTTTGGAAATATGGACTATACCCTTGAAAGAAGGCGTTTTTCCGTAAGAGACAGTGTACGCTTCGTAGGTACCCACAGAGGCTTAGCCGTTGGGAATGGAGCAGTATTTCTACTCATTTTCCTCATTCCCGTCATTGGTTGGTTCCTGGCCCCTGCTTATGGGACAATTGCAGCAACGCTCACTTCGCTGAAGCGGCTACAATTGGAAACCTGAGGCGAAAGGTTAGGGATTGGGGTTTTGCAACTTTCACCCCTATTGAATCTTTTTCTGTACCTTTAGGTATAAAATCCTGTGAGCAATTCATCCTACACTACTAAGGAAGCTTTAGCCGACAAAGTCCGCTCCCTCCCCCATGAACCCGGAGTATATCGCTTTTTAAGTGAAGAGGGAAAGATTTTGTACATCGGCAAAGCCAAAAACCTCAGAAAGCGAGTGGGAAGCTATTTTTCCTCCCAACGACAGCACAGCTATCGCATCAAGAAGCTGGTGAGCCTCATCCAGGATATTGAATACACACTTGTAAATAGTGAGGTAGAAGCCCTCTTACTAGAAAATAACCTCATCAAAAACCATCAGCCCAAATACAATATTCTGTTGAAGGACGGGAAAACCTATCCCTACATTTGTGTAAAAAACGAGCGTTTTCCCCGCGTATTTAGTACCCGGAATAAAATAGACGATGGCTCGCTTTATTTCGGTCCCTACCCCAGCGTTTCGACGATGAATGACCTTCTAAGGCTCATTAGAGGTTTCGTCAAAATACGTACTTGTAGCCTCCACCTTTCTGAAGCTAATATCCAAGCAGGTAAGTTCAAGCGTTGCTTGGAATTCCAAATCGGCAATTGTGCGGGTCCTTGCGAAGGCCTACAATCAGAAAAGGAATACCTCTTAGGGATCTCACAGGTCAAAAACATATTGAGAGGGAAACTTAAACCTGTCCTAGATTTCCTGGAGGAATCCATGATGCAGTCGGCTGAAGAATTCGCCTTTGAAAAGGCTGAGTGGTTTCGCATGCGCATGGAACGCATTAAGGCCTATAAGCGCAAAAGTACAGTAGTTTCGGAGAAGATTTCCCAGCTCGAGGTTCTCACGGTTTTATCTGAAGCGCATCTGGCAGTAGTTAACCATTTCAAAATTTTTGAAGGGGCCATTATTCAAACCCACGCTTGGGAGGTTAAACGTCAACACGAAGAAGAAGACGAAGAACTGCTTGCCGCAGCTTTAGAACATTTACAGGATGAAGAAGAAGAATTGGCAGCAGAAATCGCGGTAAATCTCCCTGTAAAAGAACATAACCTAGAGGATATTCGGGTATTTGTACCTAAGCGAGGGGATAAAAAGCACTTGGTAGAACTCTCACAGAAGAATTGTAAGGTGTTGTTGACCGAAAAGCTCTACAACCAGAAGTTCAAGAAGCGGAAGTCTATGGGCGAGACCATGATGGAAGCCTTACAAGCAGAGTTGAATTTAATAGAACTTCCCAACCACATTGAATGCTTTGACAACTCTAATTTTCAAGGATCTTCCCCCGTTGCTTCTATGGTAGTGTTCAAGGAGGGGAAAGCTTCGAAAAAGGACTATAGACACTTCAACATCAAAACGGTCGTTGGGCCAGATGATTTTGCCTCTATGAATGAGGTGGTCACCCGACGATATAAGCGACAAGTAGAAGAAAAGCAGCCCCTTCCCAAACTCATCTTGGTAGATGGAGGAAAGGGCCAACTCAATGCGGCTGCTAAGGCGTTAAAAGAATTGGATTTGTTGGATAAAATCCCCCTTGTCGGGATTGCCAAGCGACTGGAGGAACTCTATGCGGTAGGAGACCCCATTCCCTTGCATATAGACAAGAAAAGTCCTGCCTTAAAGCTGGTCCAGCAAATAAGAGATGAAGCCCACCGATTTGCCATTACCTTTCACCGGAAAAAACGCAGCAAGGCACCTGGCCAAAAATCTCGCCTTTCCGAGATTCCTGGTATCGGGCCCGAAACGGAAAAGCAATTGCTCAAACACTTTAAATCCGTTAAGAAGTTGAAAGCAGCTTCTACAGAAGAGATTGAAGCGGTTATTGGAAAAGCCAAGGCAAAGAAGTTGCTTGAAGGATTGGCTGGAAAATGACAAAAAACATTTGATTTACAATTCTTCTATCTGAAGGGAAATCAAACCAAGGGTAAAAGGGGAAAGTCAAAGGGTCAAGTCTGCCCCCTTTTCAACCAAGCTGCCAACTCTGGTGCCGTGTACGCCTCCATTTTGAGGAGTAAGCCATCAATCGTGGGGTCTACCACGGATAACTTTCGATTTTGCGACCGGAGAAAACCAGCCTCCACCATGTGATCCATATACTGAATCAAGGGATCGAAATAGCCATCCACATTGAGTAACCCAACAGGCTTTCCATGTAGCCCCAACTGAGCCCAAGTTAGGATTTCTACCGTTTCATCTAGTGTCCCCATCCCCCCAGGTAGGGTGATAAACCCATCCGAAAGGTCTGCCATTTTCTGCTTGCGGGCATGCATACTATCGACGATATGCATTTCCGTGAGACTTCCATGGGCAACTTCCAGCTTGTCCATAAATTCCGGAATGACGCCGATTACCTCTCCTCCATACTTTAAGGCTTCGTCAGCAATTACGCCCATTAATCCCTTAGATCCCCCTCCATAGACCAAAATTCGCTGGGTCTCGGCCAACTTTTTCCCCAAGTCTCGGGCAATCAGTTCAAACACAGGGGAATTCCCCATACTTGATCCGCAGAATACACACACTTTTTTCATCGGCAGGAAATCGTATAATCACAGGAAAAGGTTCGATTGGCATTGAGGGTATATATCCCTTTTTTTTCAAAAATATCCCCTGAAGTTTCGGCAAGGTCTGCTAAGCCGTGCCAAGGCTCAATACACACATAAGGCGCTCCCGGTTTGGCCCAAATTCCCAAAAAGGGAAAGCCCTTAATACTTACTTCGACATAGCGCCCACTTCGTAAGGAGAGCAACTTTGCAGATGAGGAATTGAGGTGGTGAAACACCAAGGCATCGTCTAAAAATAACGTTGAAGTTATGGGAATTCGGCGATTCCCAGCTAGACAGGGCCGGGTTCTACCATCAAACAGGCCCTTATCATTTAATAGATGCGTATCTGCTTGCTCCTCCTGGTCAAATTCTATTACATAGTCTTCTAATACCTCCCCTGCAACCATAGGGCAGCTAAAACCAGGATGTGCTCCAATGGAAAAGGGCATAAGTCCATTGCCTAAGTTTGCCACTTCATAGACTACCCTTAGCGTAGCTTCTTCCAATTCATATCCCACCCTTAAGCGAAAATGAAACGGATATTGTGCTAAGGTAAAATCATTGGCGTTAAGTTCAAACCAAATACTTTGGGGCGTTTGCTGAATGACTTGAAAATCTTGGTCTCGGACAAATCCATGTTGATTCATCCCATAGGTATCGCCTTTGTATTGGTACTGGTTTTCCTTCAAACGTCCCACAATCGGAAATAATAAGGGAGCGTGCCTTCCCCAAATATTAGGGTCCGCTTTCCAAAGGTATTCTACGCCATCTATCTGAGATTTGATACTTGTGAGCTCTGCCCCTTTAGATGAAAATTGGATGAGCAAGGATTCGTTTTCCAGGAGTATTTGCATAGGGTAAAAATACGAGAATATTATACAGAAGCTAGCATATAGCCCACTATGCTATGGGAATCCATAAAAGAGATTACTTGGAAAATTTTTCAAATTCGCAGGCGCTCATCTTCCCTGGTCTCTGATTCATATCTCCTGTTCCAATACAAAATTACACCTATAGCTTTTTTCATCCCGTTGGATCAAGAGAGAGATTCTTTTTCCTGCCTTCTTATTTATCATACCATACAACTCACCAATTTCTACTTCACTCACCGAGACCCCATTTATACGGAGAATTTCGTCTCCACTTTGAAGGCCTGAGCGAGCTGCAGGAGAATCCGGTCGAACATAAGACACGCGAAACTCATCGTAGGTAAGTCCACCTGCAAGCACCTCCACCCCACTGAGATTATACTCGAAGGCCCGTTTTAACCTAGCCCCTTTTTTTAAGTACACCGCTCCCACTTGATAGTTATAGATTAACGTAAACCGGGATAGAATGTCTGAACCTAAATTTCCGTACCATTCTGAATTACGTCCGGAGGTTATCCCCAAAGCTTCCGGATCTGGAAAGGCCGAAACGACTGCTTGGAAGGTATATTTACCTAAGGAAAATTGGGGAATACGGGCAAGCTTACCAAAGATACTTCCATTCAATCCTTGACCCAGTAGGGTATATATACTTGGTTCAGGGTCCCCTAATGATTCGGAGTACATGGATAGAGCCTGGCTAGAACCTGTATCCATGAGCCAGGAATGCGTTTCCATTTCCCCATTGGGAAGATGTATCTCAGCATTTACATAAGGCTTACCACGCCTTATTTGAATAGGGAGTTTTTCCCACTTTTTTTTGGGGTTAAAATCAAAAGGGCTTGTGAGTTTTACATATTTTTTGGCATAGTTGATCTCCACTACAAAACTCCGAAACAATTCAAAGCCAATAATCCCATAGACGGGTTTCCCAAAAAGTTCAGAGTAGGACACTAGCCCTTGAGGCAGAATAACCATGTTGATTCCCCTTCCCATCACTCCAGGTAAATCTATACTCACATTGCGCGCCAAGTTCGCTTCGATGGCTTCGCCTTCGCCTAGTCCTCTGACTGAAATAGTCTCGGTAGAGTCAATCTCAAGAAAACTCGCAATCACAGGTTCGGTAAGAATCGTTGTTCTTACCCCTGTATCTAGGATAAAATTCATTTCAAAGGAACCATTGATCCGTATGGGAAATAAGATGAGGTTATTCTGAATTTCTATAGATATTTTGGTTTGGGTTACTCCCTCCCGAAAACTAAATCCAGACTCTTTGCCGGAAACCTTATTTCCCAAAAGCCCCACAAGAAGAAGAAAGCATATCAACTCACCCCTAGCATATCTTTGTAATTGCTCCAAAATCTTCATTTTTTTGGCGAAAACCCGAATTGTTTGGTTGAATAATTCTATAAGTATGAAGGACTTATTTCTATTCGGGCAAATGATCAAATAATTTAGGAAAATTATTCAATTCCTCAATTTTTTTCCATTGCAGTAACAAGATTATTGGCGAATCCCATCGACCTGTTTACCTTTGATGGCTATTTCTTAGATACAAGAAGGCTTTTCGCAAGCATATATTTTCACATCTTTCAACATGTAACAACCATGCAAATCCGGTGGAAGGACTTCGTGGAAGCAATTAGAGGAGGTAAAACGGATTTTACCTCTGGAAGTGTGAGGAGAGCTATTTTCCTCCTTTCCGTTCCGATGATCCTCGAGATGTCTATGGAATCTCTATTTGCTGTAGTAGATGCCTATTTTGTCGGCCAAGTCAGTGTGGATGCCTTAGCTACCCTTGGGCTTACTGAGTCTGTTATGTTTTTGGTGTATTCCCTGGCTATTGGCTTAAGTATGGCTGTTACAGCAATGGTCGCCAGAAGAATTGGAGAAAAGAATCCAACAGGGGCTGCAGAGGTTGCTGGGCAGTCTATCTATCTGGCACTGGGTCTTTCTCTTTTGGTAGCTGTACCGGGGTATATTTT
>JBCCTX010000180.1:0-15564 GCA_039197765.1 Bacteroidota bacterium | reverse complement strand
GTAATTTATAAGATAAAAAACTCTATCTAAGTTTCAAAAAAAGGCTGTCCACAAGGACAGCCTTGTATTACATATGAACGTAGCTCAGATTACATCATGCCACCCATTCCCCCTCCGTGAGAATGTGGTGGAGGAGCCATTTCTGGTTCAGGCTCATCCGTAATAACACACTCTGTTGTCAGCATCATTCCAGAGATAGAAGCTGCATTTTCCAGTGCAGAACGGGTAACCTTTGTAGGATCAATGATTCCTGAAGCGAAGAAGTTTTCGAACTCTTCAATTCTTGCATTGTATCCATAGTCAAGATCATTACCAGCGATTACAGAATTGAGGATCACGCCAGATTCCTTTCCGGCATTTTCTACAATCTGGCGGAGAGGCTCTTCCAGTGCCTTAGCTACGATGCTAACACCGACTCCTACATCTCCCTTTAGAAGATCATCCTTGATTCCACCCGGACCAGGTTGAATATGCTTAATAGCACGAACGAAAGCCACTCCTCCTCCAGGAATAATCCCTTCTTCTACAGCTGCTTTAGTAGCGTGCAAGGCATCATCTACGCGATCCTTCTTCTCTTTCATTTCTACCTCAGTCGCGGCCCCTACATAAATCACAGCAACTCCACCAGAAAGTTTTGCAAGTCTTTCCTGTAGCTTCTCTCTATCGTAATCAGAAGTAGTGGTTTCAATCTGAGCTTTAATTTGTTGTACACGGGCTTTGATGAATTCCTCGTTACCGTTACCATCTACAATGGTGGTGTTATCTTTATCAATAGTGATTTTCTGAGAAGAACCCAACATATCTAGGGTAGTATTCTCCAATTTAAATCCTCTTTCTTCTGAAATTACGGTGCCTCCAGTAAGTACTGCAATGTCTTCCAACATAGCCTTTCTCCTGTCGCCAAATCCAGGCGCCTTTACTGCAGCAACTTTGAGGGATCCACGGATCTTGTTTACTACCAATGTAGCTAATGCCTCTCCATCAATATCTTCAGCAATAATTAACAAAGGACGTCCCGTCTGAACCGTCTGCTCAAGGATGGGCAGTAGGTCTTTCATTTGAGAGATCTTCTTGTCATGGAGCAAAATGTATGGATTTTCTAGTTCAGCCTCCATTTTGTCAGGGTTCGTAACAAAATACGGAGACAGATATCCACGGTCAAACTGCATACCTTCTACAACTTCGAGATAAGTCTCCAATCCTTTGGCCTCTTCTACCGTGATAACGCCGTCTTTTCCAACTTTGTCCATTGCATCAGCAATGAATTGTCCGATTTCTGTGTCGTTGTTGGAAGAAATGGTAGCTACTTGGGCAATCTCTTTAGAATCGCCAATGTTCTTAGACATCTTTTTGAGTTCTGCTACCACTACTTTCGTCGCTTCCTCTATTCCTTTCTTCAACTCCATAGGGTTGACCCCTGCAGTTACATTTTTCAATCCTTCGCGGATCATTGCTTGTGCCAAAACAGTAGCAGTAGTAGTTCCATCACCAGCAACATCGGCAGTCTTGGAAGCAACCTCTTTTACCATCTGGGCACCCATATTTTCTATAGGATCTTGAAGTTCGATCTCTTTGGCTACGGTAACACCGTCTTTGGTAATATTGGGGGCGCCAAATTTCTTGTCGATTACGACGTTTCTTCCCTTGGGGCCTAATGTAACTTTAACTGCATTAGCTAGTGCGTCTACTCCCTTCTTGAGTTTGTCCCTAGCTTCTACATTAAATTCAATGTGTTTAGACATTGTTATTTGTTTTTTTGTTGTGAATGTTAATTAAGTAATAATAGTGGCTTCCTTTTAAGAGAGAAGCATAAAAAAGGATTAAATAACAGCGAGAATGTCGGATTCACGCATAATGAGATAATCGCTTCCTTCAATAGTGATTTCAGTACCTGAGTACTTACCGTACAATACGGTATCTCCGACTGCAACGGTAGTAGGCTCATCTTTCTTACCAGGACCTACGGCTACTACTTTTCCTTTCTGAGGTTTTTCTTTAGCGGTATCGGGAATGATAATGCCGGAAGCAGTTTTATCCTCGGCAGCAGCTGGCTCTACCAGCACTCTGTCAGATAAAGGTTTAATGTTCAATGCCATAATGTTCTTATGCTTTTATAGTTCAAAAGGGTAATGGTATTTATCCCAGCCATTGTCGAAAAATGTGCCAACGAGAAATATACTGACAATATTGCCATCAAACATGACACGAACTCAATGGATTCAATTGAGATCCTTCAAGAGTGTCAGAATGTCAGATAGGAATAGAACAGATTCTACTGAAAATTTTGATAAATGAGGGGAGAAGTAAATTTGAATATTAAACAAATATTCAGAAAGACAGAATGGCAGAGCCCAAACCTATGGACCCTGCCAATTACGTTGAGGCGAGTTAATAACTGTTGTTGAAGTAAAGGTTTTTTAGGTTACATAGGCCAAATAATAATGTCAAAATTAGAACGATCTTGAGCAGACCAAGAGGAAAAGGATTTTGCGAAGTGGTGGTTACTCATACAGGTTAATATCAATAGCTTTTACAAATTTTAAAATTAAAAAAGTTAAATTTATTTTATTTTCAAAATTAATAATATATCCATTATAATGTAACCAAAAAAGGGATATTTTATTCCAGTAACGGGGGTAATTCTAACCGTTCACTCATAGTAGTCCCAATTTCAAAGGATTTAGCAGGGTTTTTAATCCCATTTAACCAAAAAAAGGTCCCCTATTGGGGACCTCAACTCTTTTCTGGTAGTATTATAGGTACAGCTGTAGGCAACAGCTATGGACACCTGACGAAATCAAGAATATAACTTACAGTAATTTTGGTAGTCCACCATCCATCGTCAGTGGAGCTATTTGCACGTATGGCGTTGGGGTTTTCTGAGAGTTTTGTACCGTCTGGAGAGAGCGCTAAGTTTGTCCGGTCGGATAGGACAAAAGCCGTAGGATTTTGTGCCAGCAATTCTGCCATGTTGGGGTAGAAGGTACTCGCATCATCCAAATAATCTGTATAGGTCTTCCGAAAACCTGCTTCAGCAGAAATATCCCAGTTTTGTCCGATTCGATACCTGATCCCTACTCCTAAGGGGATGGCAATTTGAACAAGGCTATAGGGGTCGGGATAGCGATTGTCGGGATCTGTAAGAAATTGTCCTTCTGTTCCGAGCGGTTTTAAGTCAATCAAATCTCCGTTTAGCTCGGCTTTGGGATTAAAGGCAAATACACTGATTCCAGCAAATACATATGGGGTCAGTAATGGACGTCTATAATAAGGTCCATCCGTAGGAATAAAGTCAAAGATAAGTTGAGCGTCTAGGGCAGTAATAGGAGAGCGAAAACTTAGGTTTCTCAGACGGAGTCCATCATTGTTACTTTTCCCATCATCAGCTGCTATAGATCCATGTGTAACTTCCAACCTAGCACCTAGGAAGGGATCAAATTTATAAAAAGCACCTATGCTGAAGGCAGGTCGAGAGAAATTAATAATTTGTTCAGTAACAACGAGATCACCCGTGTAATTCATTACACCTCCAGACAGACTCACCGCAAAATAGCTTCTGTTCGGTTGGGCCAGGACGCTCGTCAGATTTATGGTCAGGCCGCATATGAGCAGCAAAATGAATCTTCTCATATAGATATACTTAAAAAATTATTTGGGTTTTCGTAGATGATGCAAAAGTAATGCAAAACTCTCTATTAAATAGAAGAAAAAAAACTACCATTTGTACTTGAACAGGAAAAATCATGAGGTAAAAGGGTAAAATAACCCAAATTTCAACACAGACAGACATTTTCCAGAAAATTATGTCTATGTGACTTTGGGGTATTATATTTGGTCAAAAAGTAAAAACGATGAATCCAAACAGATTAATACCCGGACTAGTCCTACTTACTGCTTGTTTAGTGTTCACTTCTTGCTACAATAAAAGCCCCGAGAAGCTTCCTAAATTTAAGCGCAAGTTTCGGACGCAGATAGCGAGTTTTGAAGCCCAGAAAGAAAAAACAGATAAGCGAGTGGCTGAAGGGGTAGTAGACCTCACCTCTATTAAGGCAGCATTGGATAGTGCGAAAAACGTTGATAAGGAATTCCAAAAAGTCTATGGGAATTGGGAAAGGGTAAATAAGCAGGTAAATCAACTCAATAAAGAGTACGAAAACTTGAGAGATGATGCCAATAACTTGTTTTCCGCTATGGAGGCGCAGACCGCAGGATTGAATAATGTCAAATCTCGTGAAGAACTGTCGGCTGCGCTCAACAAGACCCGAGCAGATTATGAAGCTACCCTTTCCAATACCGAAGCTGCTATCCAAAAGTTGAAGGGGCTACATGCAGAGGCAGTTGATATAGTAAAGGCCTTAGAGGTCGCTGTAGCGTTGGGGCAAATAGCTCAAATTCAAGAGGGATTGAAAAGTATTGAAAGTCGGGTGGATGATATCATGGAAGACCTCAATATTACCATCGCTGAGAGTAAGGATCTATACGAAAATAGAATAGGCGGGGTGTAAAGCATCGAGAAGCGAGGAATTAGAAAACACAAAAAAGGAGGGTTCTTTTAAAACCTCCTTTTTTGTGTTTGAACTTGAGCGTTAAATCTCCCTTCTCCCAGCCCCAGCCAAATGATCTCTCCGCTCTCCTCGTATTTATTTCTTATTCGAATCTACCTTGATTCGTTCTTCTCGATTAGCTAATTCCCAGGCAGTACCGAAGACCAGCTGAGTGATTTTTGCCGTCTTGTCGAACTGGATTTTGTAAACGTCATCGGTAGGTTTGTGATAATCTACATGAACCCCGGTGAAGTAAAAAATGACGGGAATTCGGTTTTTGGCAAAATTGTAGTGATCACTTCTGTAGTAAAAGCGGTTAGGATCGTTTTCATCGTTATAAGTATAGTCCAGGGTAATTTGATCCAAAGCTTGATTCGTAGCTTCACTGATTTTATGTAAGTCTGAACTCAACTTATCCGATCCAATCAAGTAGACGTAATTCGTAGAATCCGCTCTACTCTGATACTTCTTATCAATTCGTCCGATCATGTCAATGTTGAGGTTTACGATGGTCTGCTCCAGCGGATAAATGGGGTTTTCCGTATAAAACTGAGACCCCAGAAGCCCCTTTTCCTCTCCTGACACTGTCATGAACAAAATACTCCTTCTGGGACGATTGCCATTTTTTGCTGCTTTAGAAAAAGCCTCCGCTATCTCTAGAATGGCAGAGGTGCCTGACCCATCATCATCTGCTCCATTATTTATTTGGTCTTTTACGATGCCAATGTGGTCATAGTGTGCAGTTAATACCAGCAACTCATCTTTTTTATCGGTTCCCTCCATATATCCCATTACATTTTCTGCTGGTAGGAATTCCCGCTCTATATCTGCCGCATACGTCCAGGAAAGTTTTGAGAAGTCTACAGCAGGAACTTTGTCTGCCTTTTGAAGTTTTTCAAGGACTTTTTCGGGCTTTTTACTCACGGCTTTTAAGAGATATTCTCCCATTCCTTCAGAAACACAGATAAGTCCATAGGGAATTTCTTCAGAGCTGGTTACATCTTGCGGGCTAAATTTACTGTACAACTGTAAGGTGGTAAAAGCTTGCTTGGGAAGCTCCATAAATACATGAGCAGCTCCCAGTTTATGGAGGTTAGCAGCCCGCTGTGTCCAGTTATCCAATTGTTCTCCCAGGTTGACATTCATAGCTCCCCCTTCGGAGGGTTTATCAGCTATAAGGAAAACGATTTTCTCCTCTAAGTCCATCCCCTTTAGGTTATCATATTCATCTGTCTGGATTCCATACCCTACAAAGTCCCAGTCGCCTGTAACCTCATCTGGAACGAGGCCTTTAAGGGCAAAAAAGTCCTTACTGTAAGCAAATGTTGTATCATTTAGGGTAATTTCAGCAGAATTTACCGTTGTCCTTCTTAGGAAATACTGTTGGAAATAGGAATCCTCTTGGGGATTTCCCGGTTGGAGGCCCAATTTCATAAAGTTAGCCCGAATGTAGGCAGCCGCCAACTTTTGTCCTCGCTCACCTGTTTCTCTCCCTTCTAGTAGGTCATCAGCTAAAAAAGAAAGATGGGCATGAATATCCTCTCCTTTTATACTTTCCCCATATTGTTTCATAAGATCCAACTCCTTGGGAGAATATTGACCCAATAAAAAGGCAGGTAAGACAGCCAACACACTAAGCAATATACGTTTCATAGAATGACAAATTTATTCTAGCAAAGATAGTTAAGTACATGTAAATAAGGAATTACCTACTGTAGATATTATGGTATGCTTTTACGCTTATGGGGCTAATTCGTTTGTGCCGCAGCCTTTTCAGGAGCTGATTCTACCTCCAATTCAGCATACATTCGGGAAAAGGCCAATTCTTTGAGGGCTTTGGTTTCGGCTATTTGTTCCTTTACGGGGTCAATAGGGTCCAAATATTTGACAAAAATTTTCCCAGGGTATAAGCGGATGGTGTCGACAGGCTGTAGGCTCCTTGCATTGAGAAAAACAATGGGTAGTATGGGGAATCCCGTCTCGATTGATAACCTAAAGGCTCCGTCATAAAAAGACTTAAGGGGCTCTGAGGTTCTATTCCTTGTGCCCTCAGGGAAAATGAGAATAGAAACTCCCTTTTCTAGCTTTTTAATCATGTTTTGAAAGCTCCTCCTTCGGTTTTGAATACTTTTCCGATCTACCCCCAGGCACATGAATCGAAGTACCCACCCCATAATAGGGATGTAGAACAACTCTTTCTTCGCCAGTGGGCGATACGGATGAATGATAGATCCCCCAGCGATCAGAATATCTAGCATATTAGAATGGTTCGCTACGAAGACATAAGTAGCAGAAGGATCACGTCCTTCTGGGTTTAATACCTTAACGCGAACACCCGTCAGCAGGCACCAGGTGGCCTGCCAAACACTGTTGATCCGAAAGATAGCTACTAGACGTTTGCGTTCTGGCAACCAAGCAATGAATAGATACAGAAATAAGGCGATTACAGCTAAGGAAAAGAAAACCACCAGGGAGTATACACTGTAAATGGCGTTACCAATATTCTTAATGGTTTTCATAAAAGGAAGGAGTTATTCTCGGTTCTTTTGTTGTACGATAGATACCAGCCTACTGTATTCTTTCTCTGTTATCTCACCATCTTCTATAATTTGCTCTACTTCCTCGCGGATGGACCTCTCAAGCTCTTCAGGATTATTCATGATTTGATGGATGAGTTTATGGATATCTTCTATCCTATTTCTCAAGATGAGGTACTGATTTTCAGAAATGTAGCCCTTTTCCAGAAATTGGTTGATTTTATCTTTATGGGCAAGAATCTCATTATCCAACCGATACCTGCCCCTAATATATTCTAATAGCAATTTATTAGACTCATACAGCATGTTGCGGAAACGCTTTTTCTTTCGTTTGGTGAAAAAACTTCCTACGATAACACCAATAAGGGTGACTACAAGACCGATTACGCCCCACTGATTGTCTTTGTCATCCCAAAAAGAGACAGAGCTTTCTGCCTCTTCGGGCATGGAGCTGTTCAAAGAGGTCTGCCACTCCTCTCCTGCATAGACGATCCGTATTTTATCTCCCTTCTCAAAAGATTCATTAGGGAAGAAGAAGGTATTGAGCAGGTCCATTCGCTCAAGGGTTTTGGGTCCTAGGGAAATTTTCATTCCATTTTCCTTGACTAAATCAAAAACGTAGGACTTTGTGTCAACTCCATCATCTGTTCCGTAGGTAATAAACCACTCTTCTCCTCGATTGAGCAATTCACACTGGATAGGAAAACTTTTTAATAGAGCTTGGGTAATGCCTTTGGGCACTTCCTCTATCAGTTCTAGTTGACTTACTTCTGTGAAATACTCAATGCGTTTTTCGTCTAAATAGGCTTGGATGTGGTATTTCTTATCAATCATAGAAACCACCAACCGGAGGTCGTGAAAGTGGTTCTGATGGGTAATATCCGTTACGAGGAATCTGTGGGTCTCTCGGAGGTCATTGGCGATATTGTCATACACCAAGTCAATCAAGTCTCCTTTTTTCTGAAGAGAGGCTGTCGCCTGGTCTTTCACCTGAATACGAATTTTCAAGGTAGGTTTGATCCTTGCAAAGCGAAGGTATCTTCGAAGGGGATTGTAATAGGCATCGCTCTGAGGAACCCACTGTGTTATGCCTAGGTTATTTTGAAATAGTTTTCGCGCTTGAGGATTTTTATGGGCTCCAAACATAATCTGTTGAAGCTTCTCTTTTTCTTTTACATTGAGCTTAGGAGAAAATACATAGGCATGATAGGGGATGTGATAGGTAAACAAAGTCTTTACCTGATCCATTAAGCTATCCATATCAGATACGACCTGCTTGTCTATGGCGATAGCATCCGTCTTTCCTTCTGTAAGCGCATAAAGGGATAAATCGTGTCCTCCCGAGAACTCAAAGTTTACATCGCCAGCCTCTAGATCTATTTGATGTTCTTGGAGGATTCCCTTTGGGAAGAGAAAGCCAGAAGTAGAGGTGGGCTTAACAAAGACCATGTGCTTTCCAGCTAATTCTTCCAGCGTTGATATAGGAGAAGAAGCTTGTGTAAGTATAGCACCGGTAAATTGGGATTCCCCTTCGATTAGGTGGCTGCCAAACACTTCTAGCTCGGGAAAGTCTGCTTTTGATCTGAGATAAGGAAAAGGGGGAAAAATCCCGATGTCATACCGGTGATTCATTAATAAGTACCCCAACTCTTCCTCGTCAACCAGATCCAGCGATACAACCTTTCCAAATTGAGTGGCTACCTTGTCGAATAGGGGTAGGAAAGTTTCTTGAACGAGCTCTGGAGTTTTGTATCGGATAATTCCAATACGCAAAGTATCTTGAGCAAATGAGGCGACGGAGACTCCACAAAGGAGAAAGAAAACAACCCTTTTGAGAAGGTGATGGGAACTGAATTTACGCATTCAACGGGTAAATAAATAAAAATGCCTTTATTGGCCCTTCAAATTTCCGTTATTGCCAACATATTAACAAATTAGACGTCGAAGAAAAGCCTATGGATCATACTTTACCTTTGGAATATTCGGCTACTCCCTATGAACCCGTAATTGATAGGATTCAAGACTGGCCGATTGCCAGATTTTACCAGGACAAAAACCGGATTCTGAATGCGGTTCACGAAGATACGCGCAACCAGCTCGGTCTGGAATTTGGGCTGGGAGACCAGGATGTGATGAAGGTGGTGGAGCAAACAATGTATCTGGAGCAGATTCGACGGAAGGAAAATCCTTGGAAGGTGGACCCCAAGGACGAGAAAAAATTTTGGAGCCAAATAAAAGGAAACCTTGTCAACTTTGAGCAGGCCTCTAGGCGCGGAGATTGGGAGCAAGGCCAGGCGGCAGAAGTCCTGGATGTGATCATAGACCGTTATGCCCGTGAAATTTCTAATACTTTTCGGCCTGGTACCTACCACTTTGCCAAGCGATTCCTGCCGTTTTTCTTTTCGACACTATTAAATGCATCCGCTGGAAAGACTTTTAAGGCTTTGATCCATCACAAGATGCAACTTCAAGAGAAGGTCCACCTACTAGGAGCGATTGATACCCTGCGTTCTCTCTCCAAAAAAGGTACCGTAATATTGGTTCCTACACATATGAGTAATGTAGACTCTATTCTCGTAGGATGGTCCCTTCATGCGCTTGGCCTGCCAGCTTTTATATATGGCGCTGGATTGAATCTATTTAATAGCAAGGTGCTCGCTTATTTTATGAAGCGCTTGGGAGCTTATAAGTTGGATAGAAGGAAGCGAAATCCCGTATACCTCAATACCCTCAGATCCTATGTTACCTATGCCACCTTGCAAGGGGTTCATGGAATCTTTTTCCCAGGTGGGGGAAGGATTCGGTCTGGGGAGATTGAAAAAAAGTTGAAGTTGGGCTTGCTAGGCTCGGTCATTGATTCACAGCGCCGCATGCTACTACCTGATCCAAAAGCCGTTCACTCCAAAGTTTTTGTCGTTCCTTTGGTAATGAGTTACCACTTCGTATTAGAGGCGCGCTCCCTGATCAATCAGTACCTGACTAGAACAGGGCAGGAGAGCTATTATCTCCCCAATGATGAGTTCTCAAGCACAAGCAAATTTCTAAAATTTGTCTGGAATTCTTTCAGTCGGACCTCAGAGATAACCCTTTCCTTTGGACAACCAATGGATGTATGGGGCAACCACGTAGATGACAATGGAAATAGTTTTGACCATCAGGGGAGGCTGCTCGACATATCCCATTATTTTCTTCACAAAGGGGAAATAAAAAAGGATGCCCAACGCGATCGAGAATACACCCGAATTCTAGGGAATCGAATCGTAGAGCGCTACCATATTGAAAACTATGTTTTTTCTAGCCACATTGTGGCCTTTGTGGCCTTTGAGTTGATAAAAAAACGCTTTCCAGCGTTTGAAATCTATTCCCTGCTACGATTGGCTTGGGAGGATCGGCTGATAGAAAAAGATTCCTTGTATAAGGCGGTAGAACGCGTATTGACCCAACTATTCCGCTTAAAGGATCAGGGCAAAGTCCATCTGGCGTACCACATTACGCCAGATATTGCCAAACTCATAGACCACGGAATTACCAATCTAGGAATTTTCCACCCTAGAAGACCTCTGGGGATTATGGAGGATGGACGCATCACCTCGTATGATATGAATCTATTATATTATTACCACAATCGACTGTTAGGTTACGGCCTGGAACGCTTGATTTGAGGGTTTCGTAGTCGGTAGCCGGTGGATCGTAGGTATAACCTTTGATCGAGATGGTCTATAGTTAAGTAGTCAGTGGTCGGTGGTCCGTAGTATAACTTTGATCGAGATGGTCCATAGTTAAGTAGTCAGTAGTCGATAGTCCGTAGTATAACTTTGATCGAGATGGTCCATAGTTAAGTAGTCAGTAGTCGATAGTCCGTAGTTATAACCTTTGATCGAGATCAAAGTACAATCAAACCCCAAACCTCAAACTTTCCCCTCCCATGAACGAAACAGTTGGAATCATCGGTACCGGAAAATTCGGAATGGCTTTGTGTAATATCCTTGCTGAAAATGGAGAAGTACTGCTGTTTGCACGTCGAGAGGCCATTGCCAATGAAATTAGACAAACAGGAACCTATAAAGGGGTTAAGCTTCATCACAACATTCAGGTTACAGAGGAAATTAAAGAGATTCCCCAAAGGTGTAGCCTGATTTTCGTGGTAGTTCCGGCAGCGTATTTTGGAGAGTCCATTCGTTCTATGGCAGATTACCTCAAACCCTGGCATATGATCATCCATGGGACAAAAGGATTGGAGGTAGATCCTCAGGTGGTCGAATGGGGTAAAGATTGGTTGGATTTGGATGAGCTATACATAGACCAAGTCTGGACGATGAGTGAACTCATACGCCAGGAGACCTCAGTCGTTCGGATTGGGTGTTTGGCTGGCCCAAACTTGGCCCCGGAGATTTTGAAAGGCTACCCTGCAGCTGCAGTTGTCGCGAGTCCATTCGATGAAGTGATACAAGAAGGGAGTAGGGCCTTGAAAAGTGTTCGGTTTCGCATTCATGGAAGTCACGATCTAAGAGGAATCGAACTGGCTGGGATACTGAAAAATGTGATTGCCATTGCCTCAGGAATGGTAGAGGGGTTGGGCTGGGGGCATAATACACGCGCCTTCCTACTTACCCATGGCTTAGCAGAAATGATCACCATTGGAAATATCTTTGGCGCAAACACACGTTCTTTTTTAGGGTTAGCAGGCATCGGAGACCTGATTGGTACAGCCTCAAGTATTGATAGCAGAAACTATCGTGTAGGAAAATTACTGGCCGAAGGCAGTAGCCTTGATTCCATTCAGCAATCTATGGAAGATACAGCCGAAGGTTTGAGAACGATTCCTTTAATCCATGCACTGGCGAAGTCCTACGGGGTATCCGTTCCGATTACGCAAAACTTATTCAAGGTGATATTCGAGGGGAAGAATATCCAAGATAGTATTCAATTGCTCATGGAGCTTCCCCTGAGTGAAGATGTGGCGTTTATTTAGTGGAAGTGGGAGTAACAGAAGTGAGGAGTCAGAGGCAAGGAGTGAGTGTTTAGAAAATGGTTGCGAAGATATTGGAGGTATTTAAACTTAACGCTTATTTATTTCTCTTCTTTAGTTTCTTTCATCTCTATTCTATCTCGCGTCTATTCCTATTGAATGATTTCGAAATAAAGTATATTTTTCCCCTATGAAGCATATCTACACGTTTTTTCTCACGCTTGGTATTTTTTCCTTTTTCTCCCTCCAAGGACAAGTACCGGACAAAAAAATCATGGACCCTTCTGTCTACGAAATTTGGAAGGAAATCGAAGGGGTCAAAATATCTGCGGATGGGCAATGGGTTGCCTACACCCTTCAGCCAGGTGAAGGTGATCCCCAATTGGCATTGTATGAGGTTGCCACTCAGCAAACAAAGCTTTTTCCTCGTTCCGATAAGGCTTCTTTTTCCTATGAGGGGAGTTTTTTACTTTTTACTACTCATCCGGCAGAGGATAGCCTGAAAGCCCAAAAACGCAGAAAAGTCAAAAAGAATAAACTACCAGGAGATACGCTGGGAGTCTACTCTCTGAATTCCCAATCGTTGACTAAAATTCCTAACCTGAAGTCCCTCAAACTTCCTCCAAAATGGGGGGATTGGATTGCCTACCAAACAGGTAAAGGAAAAGAAGATGCACATACACTTCACATTCGCGAGCTGAGTACTGGAAAAGAAGATACCCTTCTCGCAGTTACTACCTATACTTTTGCGGAAGAGGGGGAGGCACTGCTTGCCGCCACAGAAGAAAAGGATAGTACCCAAGAAGCGGGCGTGTACCACTACAATGTTGAAATGAAGTTGTGGGAAGAAGTATGGCAAGAAGAAGGAAAGTATACCCAGCTCAGTTTGAGTAGGGATGGGACTCAGGCGAGCTTTATTGCAGATAGAGATACTACCGAAGCGCAGATCCGCCCCTATGAATTGTGCTACTGGAAGGCAGGACAAGACGTCGCCCAAGTTCTTCTGGATAAAGCATCTGATAGAGTACCTGAGGGCTATTCCATTAGTCCCAATCAGATGCCTACCTTTTCTAGAGATGGAAAAAGGTTGATGTTTGGAATTCGAACCCAACCCATTGTTGAAGACACCACTATGTTAGAGGAGGAGAAAGCCCAGGTAGAAGTGTGGACCTATAAAGATCCCCTGCTGTATACCCAGCAAGAAATTCGATCAAAATCGGAAAAAAAGCGCGCTTATAAGACTTTAATTGACCTAGCCTCTAATCAAGTTATAGGCCTTTCAGACACCGAGTTGCCTGAGTTGATGTGGGGAGATGAAGGAAATGGGGAATGGGCAATTGGGTATAGCGAAAGGGCGTACCAACAGGAAATTTCCTGGGAAGGTTTTGCCAGAAAGGATCTCTACCGAGTCAGTATGAATGGTGGCGCGCTCAAACTCCTGAAGGAAGCCATTGGGGGTTCTCCCCAAATTTCGCCAGGTGGGACCTACGCCTATTGGTATGATCGTCCAGACTCTAGCTGGAAAGCCATAGAACTTAGCACAGGTAGGGAGCTTGTCCTTTCTGGAGGGATTTCCACTCCCGTTTATGATGAAATTAACGACCGACCTATGCATCCCTATCCCTATGGAGTGGTGGGATGGCTGGAAGGCGACAACCATGTCCTGATCAATGATCGCTACGACCTCTGGAAGGTCAATCCCAGTCAGCTGACGTCCCCACAAAAACTTACAGATGGACGTGCACAACAGACCATGTATCGATATGCGTCTCTAGACCCTGACAACCGCTACATACCAAGCAAGGGAAAGATCCTCCTTCACATGGCTAATGAAGTAAGCCGACAGCAAGGCTATGCCATGCTGGATATGGAATCAGGTGAGCTGGAAACGGTGAAACAAGGAGATTACGCTTTTACCAGAAGGCCACAGAAAGCAAGAGAAGCAGATAAATTGATCTTTACCCAAGAGAGTTTTGAGGTCTTCCCCGATCTACACATCACTGACTTAGATTTTTCTGAGCCTACAAAAATAAGCGATGCCAATCCCCAGCAGAAAGAATACAACTGGGGAACCATAGAATTGGTCGAATGGACCTCCTTAGATGGCATTCCCTTGCAAGGGCTCTTGGTAAAACCCGAGAATTTCGACCCCGACAAGCAATATCCCATGATTGTGAACTTCTACGAACGGAGTTCCCAGGGATTGCATCGGCATAGAGCGCCTGAGCCTCATCGCTCGACCATTAATTATTCCTATTATACCAATCGAGGCTATGTTATTTTCAATCCCGATGTAGTATATCGGCGTGGGTATCCCGGTGAAAGCGCTTACAATTGCGTTATTCCAGGAGTTACCAAATTACGGGAATCTGGCTTTATCGATCCTGACCGAATAGGCGTACAAGGCCATAGTTGGGGGGGCTATCAAATCGCCTACCTGCTTACCCGAACCAACATCTTTCGAGCCGCAGAATCTGGTGCTCCTGTCGTCAATATGTTTAGTGCTTATGGCGGGATTCGTTGGGGCTCAGGCATGAGTAGAATGTTCCAATACGAACGTACGCAGAGCCGGATTGGAGGTACCATATGGGAATATCCCCTGAGGTATGTTGAGAATTCCCCCATTTTTACCCTAGATAAGATCCAAACCCCTGTATTGATTCTTCACAACGATGAAGATGGCGCCGTACCCTGGTACCAAGGAATAGAATTTTTCGTAGGGATGCGCCGGCTCGGTAAACCCGCCTGGCTTCTTAACTATAACGGGGAACCACACTGGCCCCTTAAATGGCCCAATCGAGTGGACTTCAACCTGCGCATGTCGCAGTTCTTCGACCATTATCTCAAAGATGCGCCGATGCCTACCTGGATGAAAAAAGGGGTTTCCCCCTTGCAGAAGGGAATTGAACAAGGATATGAGTTGGAAGAGTAGAGAAGCCCCAAGCTAGAGGAGAACGTGTATATAAATGAAATGTATACACGTTGGGAGGGGAATATCTATTCCATGTGCACTAGGTAGGGCCGGATGATCATCTGGCTTAGCAAAATAGATTCGTAATCACCAAAAAATGAGACATATTGGCTGTAAGCCCCTCCTCCTCTGTATAATACTTTTGGTATCACACGCTGTACCCCTCTTTACCCAAGAAATTCCCAACAAAGGGTTCAATCCCCAAGGCCTTTCTACCCAATACCATTCGCTCCCTTTCATTGACCTGGATGGCGATACCGAAAAACACATCATCGTAGACAAAGAAGCTGGCCAATACCTCGGCCATCCCACAACTGTCTTACTAGAAGACGGCCAAACCGTACTATGTGTATATCCCAAAGGCCATGGTAGGGGGGGCATTGTTTTCAAACGAAGTAAGGATGGAGGAAAAACCTGGAGCGAGCGCCTTCCGGTTCCTTCTAGTTGGGAAACGTCCTTGGAAGTGCCGACAATTCATCCTGTAGAAGATGCAGCAGGAAACAAACGCCTCATTATGTTTTCGGGTCTCTATCCCGCGCGTTT
>JBCCTX010000179.1:0-15704 GCA_039197765.1 Bacteroidota bacterium | reverse complement strand
GCAATTTCTTGTGCAGGCCCTAAGTAGTTTTCCATATTTAATTCATAGTAGTGCTCCTCTTGGGGGTCGAATACCTCCAATCGATTCTGGTTTCGCTTATACTGAAGATGGCTAGGAGAAAATGCGAGTTTGTGTACCAAGCGAATCTTTCCCTGCTTATTGAGCAATACTAAACGATTCTTCAAGGGATCAGCAAGTGCGATTATGCTGTCATTCAGCACATCAAAACTATGTGGACCGAAGGGCAATTCATCTTCAGGGCTACGGATACAGTACACATTAGGTAAGCCCTCCTTTGGATTCCAGTAATAGCTACAGCCCACAATGAGATAGGCTTCTTCTACAGCCCGGACTTTTTCAAACTGGGACACAGTAAATTGGAATAATGGTTCTTCAGGGCCATAGGTGTATCCTGCCCGTTCAATATTCCAGCTTACCTCCAAGTCCTTTACGATGTGATCTTCCCAGTCGTATTCCGTCCCGTCAAATAGACTCTTTGCAGCTAATTGGGGGAATTGAATGTATACGATATTGGAAGCGGAACCCCTTGAATGATTGGGTATAAGTTCTTCCAGCCAGGGTCCTTGGAATCCATCTAATCGCTCAGGCTTTACATCTCGTAGGCTGGATTCGTACGTTTTCTCCCAGGTAATAGAAACCTTGAATTGGTTGTTCAATTTACCGGCTACAGGCTCTGGGAAATTGCTGGATTGACTAGGCATGTTATGTGAGGCTTTTACTAGTCCTTCGGGGGACTGCTCAGGGTCTGAGCTATTGGGGTAAGGAGAGTTACAAGACCCGAAGCACAAGCAAACCAATAGGGCTAGTAGCCAAAATCTGAATGAATACATATAGCGGTTACGTTATGTGGTGGAGAAGATAAAATGGTTGTGATTAGCGTTATAAAAATTGCGGCGGAGCACCTTTCCCTTGGAGAAAGGGTAGCCACCAGAAGGTGGCTACCAGGTCCAAATTATGAGAAAAACTACCTGATATGACTTATTGAGCTGCTACTGTCTGGGGAATACTCTTTCTCCGATCTGGATAAATATGCCTGTTAGAACCTTTTGCATGGTAATTGGGGCTAAAGCGCCTGATGGAGAAACGGAAGGGAAGAGCTTTCCAACCACAGACGGGTACCTCCCCTTTTATAGCAGGGGTAAAGCGCAAGTGCGGAAGATAAACTTCTACGGCTTCGGTAAGTAAAGGATGGGCACTGCGAGCTACATAATGGCTCATGTAATTTCCCAAGGAATCCACCTGGACCATTACCTGAACGAGCCCTTCAATTCCTGCTCCCAAAACTTCGTGGGGATAAGAAATAGTCCCAGTTATCTCAGCGAGATTCTGAGGAATGGGTTCTTGATCAGGTATATGAGCTAACATGGATTCCCATTTGGGGGTATTCTGAGCAGTACAGGGATAAAATGCGCACCCGATAAGGGTTAGGAGGATGAAAACTTTCATGGTTTCAAATAGTTAACGTGGTTAATCTTTTCAGAAGTAAAATTGGGCAAATGGGCTGACCTGAACCACCTCATAAAAGGGGGAAAACATAAATCCTCTATTTTGAGGATATAAAAATGCTCCCCGGGTAAGGGAGCATCAATCGGTTATCCAATTATTTGCTTCTCATTAACTACTACAGTTTCAACTAAGTTGACATATAGCTTTCCTATATGAATACTATTCATAAAAATGTGGGTTGGAGTGCACGAATGTGGGGAGGATGGAATGGCAGGGTAAAGGCCTTGGTTTATTCGTGCGAGTTTTTTTCGTCCTTTTTTTGCGGGAAAAAAAGGACATAAAATGGTAGTTTTTCAGAAGATTTATTGGGAATTAGAATATATACAACTTTCAAGTTGACAGAAAACTAACCCTAACCCACATCCATAAGGCTTCTCGATTGTACGTCATGGACTGGCAGGTGAAGCGTGTAAGTATATCCCAAATTGCTCCAGGGCACTCCAAATGGAAAAAAAGGCCTTTACAGTCATAGGCTGATTGGGAACGATATTGGTTTGGATAACTCGCCCAACTCCTGTTTCAGAGTTGAACCGAACGAAACACACAGCGCCGGGATCTCCTCCATTATGCCCAATGTATTTCCCCCTCCTTTCCCAGAAGATGCCATAGTTTCTATTTTTCTGCGTTTGTTGAGATTCGTTGAGTTGGGGGGACATCATCTTTTGATACGATTCTGGAAGAAGAAGCCCTCCCTCCCCGAAATAGCCCTTCATTTGAGCCTGCAGGTAGAGGGTCATATCTTTTACATTGCTTATTAATCCTCCATCTGGATAGGTAATAATGGAATAAAAGGGCAACGGCTTCTGGTTGAAGCTATAAAGCCTTGCATGCTGGGTCTGATCAATTTCTTCAAAGGACCATCCTGAAGCATTCATCCCTAAGGGATCAAGAATTTGCGATCGTGTTAACTCGTTGTAGGGAGTATTATATACCTCGGATAGTACCTGAGCTACAACAGTCGCCCCGCCATTACTATAGGAAAAGCGACTGCCTGAAGGATATTTATGAAAATTTTTCTTTCGGTAGAGTTCTCCCTTCTCAGAATACAGTGATTCAAGGAACTGGGAATAGGGTTGGACGACATTCTTCGTGTAAAATTGAAATTCTTTGTATTCCGATTTGGGAAGCTCTCCTCTCTTATAGGTAAAGGGTTCCCGAAGAATATAGGATTTCTCATAAGCCTCAGTGTCTTTAAGGCTTGAAGTATGGGTTGCTAAATGCCTGATCGTAATTGTAGCGTTAGAGAAATAGGGATTGTAGATTTGGTAAGGTACATACGAGTTAACAGGGTCGTTAAGTTGTAATTTACCTTCTTCTACAGCTTTCATGAGACTCGTACCCAATAGGGTCTTAGAAACAGAGCCAATGTTCTGGAGGGTTTCCAGGGTGTAGGGTTTTTGCCTTTCTATATCAGCAAACCCATAGGCCTTTTGAAAAAGAATCTCATCCTTTGTCACAATGGCAACTGCAAAGCCCGGTAAGTATCCTTGCTCAGCCCAGTATCCAATGAATTGATCTAATTGCTTGGAGAAGGACTCTCTCGGACCAAACTGTTTGGCTAGCTTCACGGAGTAAAAACCATTTTTTTTCTGCTCCTCAAAAAGCTTTACAGCAAGGCTATAGGTCCCTTTCTTTCGGGCGAGAATATGCACTAATTCGGGTCCTTGGTTTCCATTGGTTCCATCGAATTCTCCTATACTTTCTCCACCGGGGTCTCTGACCTCGATGAGAATATCAGCTCCCTGTTGGTCAAAGTGGATAAATGCAAGCTCAGTGGAATCCAAGTCTATTTGGAAGGAATGCACTTCTCCTGGTCCAATCTCTTTCCTCGTTTCTGCATCAGATGTCAAGTGCTGAGAATAACTCTGCTTAAATGGAATCAGACTTAAGAGAATCCATACGGAATATATCCTATTCATGGGTAATTGCATGTTAGAGTAAAGGAAAAACAAGTCTTTGGGTGTTTATTTCCCAATATTATCTATGGTGGCGCGGCCATCCATTCGTCCATGGAATCCATCTTTGGATCTTCTCCCAACAGCTATGTATTGCGGGGTAGATTCAATCAACATGGAGGGACAAAGGGGAATGTCAAATTCTTGGAAGAAGGCTTTGTAGGTAGGGAGCAAATTCTCAGGGATCGGTTTCTCTTTGTTGAGAAGGGAATGAGAAGAGAAGTAAATGAGAAGACCTGCATTAAGTCCTTTGGGATGTACCTTTAGGCGTGCCTTTCCCTGTTTGGCGGGGATTAATCCATCCTTTCGAAGCTTATCCAATAGCTTGCGTTTGAGGGTGGAGATATTACCGTCAAACCGCCAATCTGGGTCGCAGGGATCTTGAGACCGAACGAGCATGGGCATCTGCGGATGTATAGGAAGTGCAGGTAGAGAGGTATCAATGGATTCTACCGGTGGAATCAGTGAGACACTAGGTTGGTAAAGGCTTCCCTCAAGGGCTTGTAGCGTATCAAGAGGGACTACTCCTACCAGTGAATCTGGGGTGTCAGAAGGGTTAGGCTCTACCGCTCCTTCTTGGGAGGGTAGTTGAGGAGAAGTGAGTTCAGAGGAGGCAGACTTAGGCGTTTTTATTGGGATAGGGTTCAAGGCCTTGGGCTTAAGATCAACTGGAGGTATTAGGCTGGAAAGCTCTGATAAGTTGAGCCGCTTAAATGGACTTAATTGTCTCGAAGATTCCCTGCGATCAGATGAAATTAATCCTCCCAAGCAAACAAGCATGGTGAATGTAACGAGGCTTCCCGCCAACTTACCCGTCAGGAGACTCATCCCTTTTCCTACAAAGGGAAGTGCAGAAGATGCCTTGCCAACTACAAATAGCTTCTGCCCCTGTTGTAGACTTATTTCTGGTGAAATAAATTGAGCACTTTGAAAAAGACAGTCCAAATCGGGAAGATAATTGGGATTGAAGGGAAAGCCCAGCAAGATCAGGGAGGATAGCTCTTCTTCTTCAGACAGCATTTTGCGCAATTGCTGCCTCCCCCGGGTTAGCCGCATCTTTGTTGCAGCCTCAGAACTATCCTGCATCTTTGCGATTTCCTTTACCTTCATTCCGGTGATTTCAAATAAAATAACGGCATCTCTTTGAGATTCGGGGAGTTTCTCCAAGGCTCCGTATAAAATTTGTATATCCATCAAATGCTCTGGACTTACGTCCTGGAACTTAAGGCGTTCAATAGAGGCAGCTAAGAATTCTGATCGGTTTTTTTCCTTTCTCCATTGGCGGATGGAAATATTCCTGGCTGCCCGAATCATATAATGGAGCAACTGCTCCTTCTTTCTGATACCCTCAAAGTGCTCGTAGGTAGTCAGCAGAACTTCTTGTATGAGGTCCTCCGTATCCATTTTGCCATAGGCTAGGGCACTACAATATTTGGTCAAGGCTTCGTGAAAAGGACGATAAGCCTGAAGAAATATTTCTTGCTTGTGTGTCATCATATCCATTTGTTAAAAGAGGTTAATGGGATTTTTGATGATATAGTAGCCTATGAAGCAAAAAGGTAACAAGCGTATAAAAAATTAATAGCTTGACGTCAGCCCTTAGCAACACTTTCATTTAAAAGTACACGATTTTTTTAGAAAAATAGAGGGAAGTTTCTAGCTTAAGCTTAAAAATAAATGGCACACGAAATTCTCCCCTCAACTGCCTTATTGGCCCCAGTTTGGACGCACCTGACCCATATCCATCCGGTAAAAGGAGAAGGAATATATTTATATGATGCAACGGGGATGGCTTACACAGACTTTACCTCTGGGATAGGGGTTCTCAATACAGGCCACTGCCATCCCAAGGTAGTCCAGGTGATTCAGGCACAGGCACAAAACCTCATCTTTGGCCAGATAAATTGTGTCATTCCCCCTGCAAGTATCGCCTTAGCAGAGCGACTAAATGAAATTACCCCTACTCATATCGACCGCTTTTTCTTTTCCAATAGCGGAGCAGAGGCAACGGAAGCGGCTGTGAAATTGGCTAAGGCTGCATCGAGCCGGCAGCATGTGATTGTTTTCCAGGGAAGCTTTCACGGAAGGACACACTTAGCCATGTCTATGACTACTTCCAAAACAGCTTATAGACATAAATATCAACCCTTACCAGCTGGAATATTTGTGAGTCCCTTTCCCTATGCATATCACTATGGCTGGGAAGAGGAAGCGACTGTTGAATTTTGTAAAAAACAGCTCCAGCATTTGTTGTACAGCCAAACAGCTCCTGATGAGACTGCAGCTATTATTATAGAACCCATTCTCGGGGAAGGAGGCTATGTTCCAGCCCCGGCCCCTTTTTTACAATACCTAAGAGAGCTATGTGATCAACATGGAATCTTATTGATTCTAGATGAGGTTCAATGTGGGTTTGGCCGAACAGGGAAGATGTTTTGCTTTGAACACGCCGAGGTCCAACCAGACATTATGGTAATGGCCAAGGGCATGGGAAGTGGCCTTCCTATATCTGCTATTGGAGCCAGTCAGGCACTCATGGATAAATGGACTCCAGGAACCCATGGAGGAACCTATGGTGGAGGAAGTGCAATTGCGAGTGCTGCGGCTTGGGCTACGATAGGGGTCATCCAGGAGGAGGACTTAGTCGAAAATGCCGCAACCCGTGGTAAGCAACTCATAGAAGGGCTTAAGGACCTACAAGCCCAATATCCTGTCATTGGAGATGTCCGAGGCAAAGGTCTTATGTTGGCTACTGAATTTTCCCATCCCGATGGAAGCCCTGATCCTGATACTGCCGCTCAGGTGCTCCAAGGATGCCTTTCAAGAAACTTATTGCTGCTAACCTGTGGGACCTATAGAAATGTGATTCGGTGGATACCGCCTTTGGTGGTGAGTGAAGCGCAGATTGAAAAAAGCTTGATGGTGTTTGAAGAGGCTTTGAGGGAATGCTAGAAATTTAAGTGGGAAAATATACTCCAGGCAAATTAAAATCCTTAATTCGCGATTTGCGAATTAAGAAAATCTTTATATTTTGTACCCTAAAAATGAGATCTCATAAGGGAATGCGACCGCATGATGTTGTCATCTTATTAAAAATTGTTGCAAAAGGCAAAGAAGCCTGGTTTATGAAGGAAATTGCTTACGAATTGGGAATTAGTTCAAGTGAGATAAGTGAAAGCTTAAATCGATCTGTATTTGCAGGTTTACTAGCTTCAGACAAGAAACGTTTGATGAAAAAAGCATTTTTAGATTTTTTACTGTTTGGATTTCGTTACGTATTTCCTCAACAACCAGGAAGATTAGTTCTAGGAATGCCTACTTCTCATTCTGCTTCTCCCCTAATTAATCATATTCAGAGTAATGAACTCTATGTATGGCCTTATATCCATGGGAAGGTTAGGGGCCAGCTAATTCAACCCTTGCATCCCAACGTTCCACAAGCTTGCCAGAAGGATGCTAAATTATACGAACTCCTATCCTTGAGCGACAGTTTGAGGGTAGGAAGAGCAAGGGAAAGAAATTTGGCTGAAGAGTACTTAAGAGGGTTTATATCATGAAAGGTTTGGAAGTGAATATTAAGGCAATAAAGGAGGTTGCATATGCTCTTGGAGAATTAAATGAGAGAGTTGTATTCATTGGGGGTTCTGTAGTAGGACTTTATGTGAGTGGCGCATCAACTGAAGAAATTCGCCCTACAGAGGATGTTGATATTAGTTTTCATATTGCTAGCCTTACCGAACTTGAGAATCTGAGAGAAGAATTGTAAAACAAGGGGTTTATTCAATCATTTGAGGATGATATAGTTTGTAGGTTTCGATTAAAGAAACTAGCGGTAGATGTAATGTCGACGAGCCCTATGGGCTGGGCTCCGGGAGATCCTTGGATTGCCAAAGGATTTAAGCAGGCAAAGACACTAAATCTTGGAGAAGTTGACATCAGACTTCTACCCTTTCCATACTTCCTGGCAACTAAGTTTTCAGCCTTTTTCGATCGGGGCTTGCAGGATTATTGGGCTAGTAAGGATTATGAAGATATTATTTTTCTAATAGATAATGTTCCAAATTTTCCTAAGCGAGTACTGAACGCTGATGAAGAAGTAAAAGCATTCCTCATTTCGGCTTTTGATGTGATAATGAGAAAAGAGGAGTTGCAAGAAGTAATCCTTGGCAACTTACCTTTTGAAGGTCAAATGTCTCGATATGAACGAATATTGGAAAGTATCAAAAGCATAACACGATAAAAGTAATATGAAGTTGTTATCCCAACACCGCCTTCGCATAACCCTCCCAGCTCATTTGGCTTGCTATAACCCCTACATTCGCCCGATCGATTGGCTGGTCCAAAAAGTGCAACATAGTTTCGGCCATGGAAGCTATATCCTCGGGTTCGGCGAGGTATCCATTAAATCCCTCTTTCACAGTTTCAGGGAAATGCCCCACACGTGTAGCCAATACGGGCATATGGAAATTGTAGGCCAGAGATTCTACCCCAGAAGGAGTTGCTGTTAGGTAGTAGGTAACAATGGCATCACTTGCTTGAAAATAGGTATGCACTTCCTCATTGGGGACAAACTCATTCACCACCACACAGGGATCTTGTATTCCAAGCTCCTCAATTAAGGCCAAGGGCTTATAGTTGCGCTCATCGTCGCTCTTGCGGAGGAAGAGAGATTTTGCCGCACCAAAAAGTGCGTTTTTTACCCGTGTTCCCAGCTTCTTTTTATCCAGGGTGTTCCAAAATGATTCCCCTACAATGAGGAGGGATACATCGTCTCGTTTTTCTGCCACCTTGGCAAAAGCGGGAATGACGTTGTGGAGGCCTTTGTATTTCCGGATAAAACCAAAGAACAAAAAAACGTGTTTTCGTAAGCCCATTTTCTCCTTGAATGCCTCGATGTCAAAATCAGGATCTGGAGTAAACAGGTCATATATAGGGTGATAGAGCTTGACAATTGTTCGCGTGTCTGCATCTGCACGTTGGCCCGTTTCATGTACTTCAAAGTCCTTGTCTGGGAAGGTCTGCTTAAGCTCCTCTGCTGTCTTATAGGCATGTGCAATATAGGTATCCGCATGTTGCAGCCCTTGATGGGTAAAGCGCTTATCTAAAACACTAGCTTCTTTTTGGACCAAGACATGGACATCAAAAATCACCTCAATACCAGGATGTTTTTTCAACCGCTTGGCAATGTTGCCCAAAGGAAGTCCTTGTAGGGCTATGGCCCATTGAAATACTACTTTGTCAGGCTTGAGGCCCAGGATATGTTGATAGGTCTGGCGCCAAGTACCTGGCTTATTGTAATTGGTCAGATACGTAACGGAGATATTTGTTCCCTCCAGTAAGTCCGTTTTGCTACTTCTATCAATGAAGTCCCTGGGAATGATGGCAGGGTACTGCTGGGTCCAGGAAACGATATGAACTTCGGTATCCGGTAATCTGTCTAAGGCTTTTGCAAGGGCGGTGTTGTAATTGGCCAAGCCCCCTTTGAACATGGGGCCTGGCCCAAAACATACAATTCGCGTCATGGACGCGAAGGTAAGAAAGTTTCTATTTATTCGGCTGCGGTGTAGTACGCAAATAGGGCTTTACGCGGTTATGGCCTTTGGGAAATTTCGTTGCTACTTGTTCGTCGGGAATGGAGGGGGAAATAATCACATCATCCCCATCCTTCCAATCAGCAGGGGTAGCCACGCTGTAATTTGCAGTAAGTTGTAAAGAGTCGATTACTCGAAGAATTTCTACAAAATTTCTCCCAGTAGATGGAGGATAGGTAATAGTAAGCTTTACCTTTTTATCCGGCCCTATTACAAAGACTGACCGAACAGTGGTTTTTTCGGTAGCATTCGGATGGATCATGTCGTATAATTCTGCCACCTTCCGCTCGGGGTCCGCGATGATAGGAAAATTCACCGTGGTGTTCTGCGTCTCATTGATGTCGTGAATCCAACCCTGATGGGAATCCAGTGGATCTACACTGATTGCGAGAAACTTCACATTTCGCTTGTCAAATTCGTCTTTGAGCTGAGCCGTACGTCCTAGTTCTGTTGTGCATACAGGCGTATAATCGGCTGGGTGAGAAAATAGAAGGCCCCAACTATCTCCTAGCCAATCGTGAAATTGAATGGTTCCTTGTGTCGTTTCTGCTGAAAAATCCGGAGCGATGTCTCCAAGTCTAATTGCCATGTGTGAATTGTTTTAGGTTATACATAAGAGATACCGATTGGGGAAAGAGGTATCCCTAAAATATGAATTTGATAAGCATACGGATATCCCTCTTTTTAGATTCGTTTTTCATTGGGATCTTTCACTTTTAGAGAGATAATTGTTTTCAGAAACTTTTTCCCCTATTTTGGGTATACTTGGTAAGGTTTCGCAGCTAGAAAATTCATGAGAATTCAATACAATTCCCCGGTAATCCTAACTTTTGCACTTATCTCCACGATCGTGTTATTGCTCGATCAGTACCTGGGTTTTTCTTTAATGACGTACTTCACCGTTTACCCGGTTTTTGAGCCTTGGGATCCCATTTGGTACCTACGGCTATTTTCCCATGCCCTAGGGCACGGGAGTTGGGAGCACTTGGTGAGTAATTTTGCCATTATACTCTTAATAGGACCCATTTTAGAGGAAAAGTACGGCTCCCGCGATATGCTGTTTATGATCTTGCTCACTGCCTTACTGACAGGCATACTTCAAATCATATTTTTTGAGACCGCGCTACTTGGCGCAAGTGGAATCGTCTTCATGATGATTCTCCTGGGTTCCTTTACCAATTCTCAAACGGGGTATATTCCTTTGACCTTTATCCTAGTGGTTATCCTGTATTTGGGAAGGGAAATATTCAACTCCATGGGAAGCGATAATGTCTCTCAGTTTGCCCATATCATCGGAGGTGTATGTGGGGGAATCTTCGGCTTTGTCCTCAACCGGACTGGAAGGACGGAGCCTACCAAGAAGTCCCCGACCAAGGAATTTATGAATCCGTTGGGTGGGAAATAAGGAAGGGAATGATGGTCTACGGTTTAATGGTCCACAGTCGATAGTTTTATGGAATCCTATCTGTTAGTATGCCATCGGTCTAGAATTATAAGAACTCAGACTGTGGAATGTAGACTATATACCATTAACCTGCCCCCTATATCCTTGCCCCAACTTTCTTCACCATAGCTTCTTTCCAGCTGGCAAATGTATCATCTAAAATGTGTTTACGTGCTTCTTTGACCAACCACAAGAAAAAATGGAGGTTGTGGATACTAGCCAGTTGAAGGGCTAGGTATTCCTGTGCTTTGAACAGATGCCTAAGGTAGGCGCGGGAGTAATAGTGGTCTGAGGCTAATTCACTATAGGGATCAATAGGAGAGAAGTCTTTGGCAAACTTTTCATTTTTCATATTGAGAATGCCCTCACGGGTAAATAGCATGCCATGTCTTGCATTGCGGGTAGGCAGGACACAGTCGAACATATCTACCCCTAGGGCTATGCATTCCAGCAGATTTACAGGGGTTCCCACTCCCATTAGGTACCGAGGTTTATCTGTAGGAAGGATTCTGCAAGATAAATCGGTGAGTTTGTACATGATGTCATGGGGTTCGCCTACCGACAAGCCTCCAATGGCATTGCCAGGTAAGTCCAGGCCCGCAATGAACTCAGTGGATTCCGTCCTTAGGTCCTCATACGTACTGCCTTGAATGATGGGAAAAAGGGCTTGAGAGTAGCCATAGAGTGGACCTTGATTAACATAATGCGTCTTACATCGGATCGCCCAGTCGTGTGTGAGTTTCATGGATTCCTTGGCATAGGCATAATCGCTGGGGTAGGCTGGACATTCATCCAATACCATCATGATGTCAGATCCAATCTCCCGTTGTAAGTCCACCACACCCTCTGGAGTAAATAAATGCTTAGCGCCGTTGATATGGTTGCTGAAGGTAACTCCCTCCTGTGTAAGTTTCCGGTTATTGGCTAAACTATACACTTGGTAGCCCCCGCTATCTGTCAATATGGGCCGATCCCAGTGCATAAAGCGGTGTAAGCCCCCAGCAGCTTGCAGGACTTCCGTCCCTGGCCTTAGAAAAAGGTGGTAGGTATTGCCCAAAATGATATGGGCTTCAATATCATGAGATAATGCCTCTTGCGACACCGCCTTGACGCTTCCGACTGTACCCACCGGCATGAAGATGGGCGTCTCAATATATCCGTGATCTGTCTCAATGACCCCTGCACGGGCATGACTCTTCTCATCGGTATGGACCAAGGTATATTGCATTTTGCGAAAATAGGGAAAATAGTCAATAGTCCACGGCTTTTCGGTCCACAGTTAATAGCCTGTGATAATATCCGATAAAAACTGTGGACTGTGGACCAGCTGACTATAGACCCTTTCCTGTTTACCCAAAAATCTGTTCAATTGTCGCATCTTCCCTCTATCTTTGTGCAGATAGTTCCGAATTTCGCAACGAACTGTGGACCATAATACATTGACCCATAATCATGTCGGATAAATCGCTGCTTGCACATCTCTACAACCCGCACCAACTGAGCAAGGATGCGCTGAATGAAGGATTTATTGTTCGGGGAGTAAAATTCAGAAAACTGTATCGGGAGATCAGTGAATCTATGATGATTTATCCCGAGCAACACTACTTGATAGTAGGTCAGAGAGGAATGGGAAAAACGACCTTACTCCTTCGCCTGAGTTACGAGATAGAGTCTGATCCCAAGCTCAACTCTTGGTTGGTTCCGATTGTATTTACCGAGGAAGTATATGGAGTACAGCACTTGTATAGTCTGTGGGAACTAGGAGCCCAGTACTTGGAAGAAAAACGGCCGGAATACGGTGGAATCTACGATCAGATGGTACAGCACTACCAGGGGGACATTGAGGCTTATGAAAACAAAAGCTTCCAAGTACTCATCGAGGCTTTACGGAGAAATGGCCACAAGCTCATCTTATTTATCGACAATTTTGGGGATATTTTTGGGAAGTTTAGCGAAAAGGAAGGGCATCGATTGCGGGAAATTCTGCTGACCAATGCAGACATACGTTTAGTGGGAGCTTCCTCTTCCGTTTTGGAGAGCTTTTTTCGATACGATCAACCCTTCTACGAATTTTTCAAAATAGAGCGACTGGAAGGCCTATCGCAGGCCGAAACCCTGGAATTACTTCACACGTTGGCGGACAATTACAAAGAGGAGCGCGTAGCTGAGATCCTCGACAAACATCCTGGTAGAATAGAAGCTGTAAGGCGTTTGACCGGGGGAGTGATTCGTACGATTATTCTCTTGTTCGAAATTTTTGCAGATGAACAGGAAGGAAATGCCTTTTCGGATCTCGAGCAGATTCTAGACCGTGTGACGCCCTTGTATAAACACAGGATGGACGAATTGCCTAGCTCGCAGCAGCAAATTCTCGATGCAATGGCGAGAAACTGGGATGCTATGGATGCAGCTCAAATTCTTAACAAAACCAGGCTATCAGAGGATATGGTTAATGCGGACCTGCGCCTGCTGCATAAGAATGACCTGATTGAGCGATTTGATACCGGAAAGGGAAATGTCCTTTACCAGGTCAAAGAACGCTTTTTCAATATTTGGTATCTGATGCGCTATGGCCGTAAGCACGACAAGAATCGGGTAGTTTGGTTGGTTAGGTTTCTGGAAGAATGGTGTAACGAGCAGGAGTTGGAGGATCGGGTGAATCAGCATCGTCAGGCCCTGGAAGAGGATCGCTATGAGGAAGCCGACCATGCCTTTGTAATAGGAGAGGCCTTATCGCAACATCGGCTGCTTTCTGCCAAACTGCAAGACGAACTGGTCAAAGATACGCGCAGTTTCCTAAAGCGCAGAAACCCTAGCCTAGCTGCTGCGCTTACTTTTTCAGACTTCGAACTCCAGGAAGAAGGAATTACCCACTACACCCATGATGACTTCAAAAAGGCACTAGAGCTTCTGTTGCCTATGAAGGAAAAGGATGCCCGGATCCTATTTCGCATAGCCTATGCATATGAGTCCTTACAGGATTGGGTACACGCGGAATCCTACTATAAGCAGGCCATTGAACAAGGAGATATTGCCGCAATGCACAGCCTGGGGCTATTGTATGGAGGAGAAAAAGGGAATTTTCAGGAAGCGCGCAAGTATTTCCGAATGGCAGCAGATGAAGGTCATACCGACGCCATGTTTCACCTGGCCTTACTCTATGAGAAGGGCTTAAAGGACCTAGACCAAGCGGAAAAATTTTACCGACAGGCGGGAGAAGCGGGAGACGCAGAAGCATGGCTGCGCCTAGGGCATATTCAAGTGCTGCACCACGATAATTGGGAGCTAGCAGAAGGCTATTACCTCGAAGCAGCAAGCTTAAACGAACCCCTTGCGGCTCAAGTACTCGCTCGACACTACAACCAAGTCAACCATAAGCGGAAGGAAGCCCTGTATTTTGCCAAACTAGCCTACCAAGTAGCACCTGGAGCAGAAACAGCTCATACCTTATCCGTCATTTACGCCAAGGAAAACGCACCCGAGAAGGCATTGTTGCTATGCTTGGAGTTCCTGCTAGACGAAAAGTTCACCAGAGCCCATCCCGACTTACTGGTAGAACCTTTTATTCACCTTCTTTCACAAGGGCAGTACGTACAGGTATACAAGTTTTTCGAAGAAGGGCCAGGGGCTAATCTCCATTTGAAAGATCGTTTCAAGCCCCTTTGGTTTGCTATTTTATTTTTTCTCCGAGACTCCTATCCTGAAGGCTATATAAGTATGGGGTCGGAATTGAAGGAAACGGTAGAGGAAATCGTGGGACAGGTGAAGCGCCTAAAGGAGATGCAAGGATAGGGATTATCAACAATCTGGCTTAACCACTAACTCCAACCAGAAGGGAGTCAATCGGTTTTTCCCGGTTGGTCCATTAGTCCGTAAAACTCCTAGCTGGGTTTGGACCTCAGTTAGCCCCAAATTTTTACCCCCATCAATGGCTTCTATAGGAACTAAGCCAGATCCCCCCAAACCCACAAATGGATCTGGCCAGACATCCCATATAGAGTCGCATACGGTTTCATCCATGTGTAATATCCCCCTCCCAGTATGAGCCGGGTTCTGTCTAGATTGAAAGGATATCCGAAATTGAAAAAGGTTTCCTTGCTTTTGGTAACTGTTTATGAGGAAATCCACAGGTTGAAATGGACACATAAGCGGAGCGCAAGCGTCTTGAGCAGAATAGGCCATAAACTGCTGCACAGAGGAGCTCAATCCTTCTCTTTCGTTGAGGATCAACGCATCCGAAGGGGTAGGCTCAATGAAGGGTTGGTGTTCGCAAGCCGACATCCATAGATTGAGAAGGCTTGCCCAGGCTATAAGTCTAAAAGAGAGAGGAATTTTTTTCATTGTTTGGATAAAATTGGGAGTTGGAACATGGAGCTAGTCATACCACCTAAATAGGTGACCGTATAAGTTTTGGAAATCAAATATATTGTGCCCACTGTCCCAGATTCTGTATACGGCCGAATAATTATCGTCTACTCCCCACGAAATAATCATCGTATGGCAGGTGTAGACGAGCTCTCCCCCAAGAGGACGGTAAGGGCCTGTCCAACTGGAAAAATCTACTCCAAGCTGGGAACTTCCTGGAGTGAAATCATGCATTCCTTCGCCTTCAGAATTTTCCTCTTCGATTGTGTAGCCGACCTCTCCTGTACAAAAATTGGTCGATGCTCGGTCGTATTGTTTCTTTATCCAATTACTCCGAACTTTCAACGTACCATCGTCATAAATCCACCATAATTCCCAGGTCCTTACACTGTAGTCATCAACCTCTAATGGAACCCATTGAACATCTGGAGAGCTGACATTGGGGTTACAAAGGGGGCTATCAGAAGTAGTCAAACTCACTCCTGCAGATGTGCAACAACCAGCTCCTTGCGAATTAATTGGGCTCGCAAGTCCTGGAGCAAATACGTTCAGTATTTCGCCATTATATGCTCGAATAGTGAAATCCCATTCCCAATGAAACACAGTTGAGCCACTGGGAAGAGTTATGGAATTACATTCGCCTCGATCGTCAGGGTCCTCAACCGTAATGGTTCGGACGAATTCATCGAGGACTTGACCCGAAGGGTCGTGGGGCTGGATCACAACTTCTACTGAAAATGGATAGCCTTCTATTTCTTCAGGCGGATCAAGATCCAATACAATTACAGAGCTGGTATCTTCATCTCCTGACGGGATAAACTG
>JBCCTX010000178.1:0-15846 GCA_039197765.1 Bacteroidota bacterium | reverse complement strand
CCGAGGAAGAACCAAAAGAACTCTCGTTTGAAAGAAATACCATTGCAGATTCCATAAGCTTTTTGTGGGCCCACGACCCTGTTGACATAACGGGAGATGGCATAGTGGACCTACTTTTTATAGATAACAATTCTTATGGAGGGCAATTGGGGTATTTGGAGGGGCAAAAGGAGCCAGGTGCATGGGCAGAGTACATAATCGATCCTGAAAATTCGGGAGCCAAGCAATTTGCTATGGGGGATATAGAAGCCGCGGATATGGATGGAGATGGAGATATGGATGTAGTGGCAGCCAAGCATGAAGGAGAGTGGGACAATGCTTCTTCTCCCTCCCAGGTATTTTGGTATGAAAATCCCTCTTGGGAGGCACACCTCATAGGGGAAGCACCTAATTTTATCAAAGATGTAGAGATAACGGATTTTAATGGCGATGGAAAGATGGACTTGGCTACCTTGACCTTTGAAGAAAGTTCGCTGAGAATTTTCCAACAAGAAAGTCCAGACCAATGGAAGCTCATTCAGGCCTATGAGAATTATAAAAACCTACATGAAGGAATGGATGTTGGGGATCTCAATGGAGATGGATTTTCAGATATAGTAGCTTGTGGGCATATATTTTATAGTCCTGGGAATGACCTTACGGATACCTGGAATACCGAAAATATAGATGAACAATGGAATACCCAGACAGGGGACTGGTCGCGAAATGGAACCAAGGTTTTCCTCCAGGATATAGATGGTGACCAAAAATGTGAGGTTTTCATCAGCCATTCTGAACGCGCAGGCTTTCCCGTAATGATGTATAAGCAACTTGCAGATGTATGGCAAACCCAAGTGATTGCCGATAGTATTCCTGCCTGCCATACCTTACAAGTATTTGATTTTGACCAGGATGGAGATTACGATGTGTTGACAGGAGTAAATAGGTCTAGAGCTATTGGACTAGCCTATACTACATTTCCTGTCAAGATATACTTGGCAAATGAGAGCCATAGCCAATGGAATCCTTATACAATAGTAGAAGATGGTATCTACAACGGGCAGGCTGCAGATTTTGAGGGCGATGGCGATTGGGATATTTTCAAATACCAGACCCATGATGCTACTTCATATGAACTATTGGAAAATCAGCTTAACTAATACAAAGAATATGAGAGACCGTAGTAAAATAAAAAATGTGAGGAAAATGATGGGGGTGATGCTAGCAATTGGGTTGATTTCGCTCTCCACTCAGGCTCAAATCCCGATTATTTTTGATACAGATTTTGGAGGAGACGCTGATGACCTAGGGGCTTTGGCTATGCTCAACCATTTCAAGAATAAAGGGGAGATAAATCTATTAGCAGTTATGTGCTGGAATATGGAAAAACATGCAGTACCGGCCATTGATGCAGTGAACACCTATTATGGAAATCCCAATCTCACCATTGGATGCCGTAAAGGAGAGCAACATGTGACAGCTTGGAATCATACGAAAGTACTCACAGATAATTTGCCTCATGATGCCGCTTATGAAACTGTGCCGGAAGCTACGGACCTGTATCGCAAGCTATTGAGCAAAAGCGCAGACAAAAGTGTGGTGATTGTTACCGTAGGTCCCTTAATGAACATTAAAAAACTAATTGATTCGCCTCCAGATACCTATTCATCGTTGGGTGGGAAAGAGTTGATACATGCTAAAGTGAAAGAGTTTGTGGTCATGGGGGGAAACTTCCCTACGAGTAAAGATGAATGGAATTTTAACGGAAATATGCCGGGAGTAACCCAGTACGTGTTAGAGCATCTTGAACTTCCGATTACCTTCTCTGGTGCCGAATTGGGCTCTTCGATTAAAACGGGAGAAGTTTTCAACGAATTGCCCAAAGATTCACCCCTGTATTTGGGTTTTTACCATTTCAGCAAATACGCCCCTTGGATCAAGGATCAATACAACGGTAAAATTGTAGATAATTCCACCTTTGATCAGACCGCTGTGTTATATGCTATCCGAGGAGGGGTTGGGCAGTATTGGGAAAAAATAGAGGGAGGCATCTGCGTGGCGAATGAAAGTGGAGGAAATACCTGGGAGCCAACAGAAAATTCCAATCATTCATACCTGTTACTTTCCATGCCTATTCCCGAAATCGAAAAAGAACTAGAATCTTTTATGCTCGGTAAATTTTAATGTATTCAACCCTTTTCCCTGACCCTGTCGACTGTATTGCCTTGCTTTAGACCGAGGGTGCTACCGGCGAATGTAATATTCTAGCTGGGATTAGTTCGCCTAACCAGAAGAAAATAGGGCATTGTATGCCGTCGATTACCTATTTCGGCAACAGAAGGGAAGAGAACTTTTTGAGTAAAACTCCTCCTTGGAAAAGTATGGCGAGTAGTAGCCTGTTACATCTCTTCCATACCTTGTTACATATGGGGCATAACTTATGGGGAGGCCCAGATACCTTTGATTCCATACTTCATTTATCTCCAAACCATGAAAGGAATCATCGCTACGTTTCTCTTGTTTTCCTCCTTGTTCTTTAACCATTCACTCCCCAGTTCGTGGATAATAGAGAATAGATTCGAAAAAGGGATAACCAAGATCCAATTCACAGAGCGCTATGGAATGCATTCTGCCAAAATCTGGGCAAGCTGTGCACCTAATGACTGCTTCTGGGGAATCTTCCAGATTCGAAAGGTAGGAAGCCAGCATCACTTCGAATTAATCCGGGCTAATCCAGATCGGAAGTTCCTACCGGTATATGAAACTATCGTTGTGAAACAGTCCCATGCTACCAAGCGAATCCAGGTAGACAAACACCGCTACAATGATTATTACCGGGTGAGAGAGGAGATTGATTTTACCAACCCTTCTAGGAAGGATAAAACCCATACATATGTATTTGACAAAAAATAAACCTCATACAGCAATGAAAATACAATCATTCATTCTATTTTTTTTCTTAGCAGTTTGTTTGGGTCTTAGTGCTCAAAATGACAAAGAATTAATACAAGCTGCTATTCTATCCCCGCACAATGGACAAGCCTACTTTTTTGTGGGAAAGAAAGTATACCAGTACAATCCCAAGAACAAAAGTCGAAAAATCCGAAATTTGGGGTTGGATGCCTTCCGGGGGATTCCGACGAATGTGGATGCCGCCTTGGTAAACCCTACTACAGGTAAGGCATTTATTTTTAGGGGAAACAAATGGTACCGATTTAACACAGCGCAAGGGAAGTTGGAACGAGAGGGAGTCATAGGCTCAGATGGGTTTAAGGGATTATTGGGACCTTTTGATGGAGCAGTCCGACATGGAACTTCGAATAGGTATGCCTTTTTTAAAGGAAATATGGTGTACATATATGACCCTACTAAAGACCAGGTGGTCTATTCGGATAAGTTGGGAGAAAACAATGTATATAAGGGGGCCCCGACCTCATCGGATGCCGTAATCCAATGGACAAATGGGAAGGTCTATTTCTTTAAGGGGGATCACTACCACCGATATGACCCTAGCGGGAGTAAAATGCGTGTGGATAAGGTAGCGGTCATCAATCGAGATGGGTTTCAGAATTTGTTTCCAAAGGTAGATGCGGCCTTCTACTATGATGCTCATACCTATGATCGATGGAAATACAATGGCGTTATGGGATTTGTCGGGAACTCGTATTACGAAGCGCCTGATGAAACCGGGATTTTGAAAAGTGTTGACGACATAAAATCCTTATCTGGCTTACAAAAGAGCAAATTTTTTAAAAAGACTACTTTTGGAATAAAGCATTTTGAAGGGGTACCCTCCCGGGTAGATGCCATTGTAAAGATAAATGAGACCCCCCATTTTATTAAAGGTGGAACGGTTTATCGCTACAATCGCCATACACGAGAGATAGACTGGACGGGAACGCTTAGCCAAGCTTGGGATGGCCTTCCCAGCAATATAGATGCAGCCTTCTCCACAAAAGAAGGACGATACTTTTTTAAAAAGGACCGCTACTATTATTACAATAAGAAGACTCGAAAACTCGAAAATCGATCCGGCGCCTTGATTAAAAATAAGTTTAAGGGAGTACCCGAATACTTGGATGCAGCTACTGTTTCTTATAAGTATGTCTATTTCTACAAGAAACGGACAGAATATGTCTATGACAGGAGGCAGAGACGTGTGGTAAAATGGAATACGATAGATAAAATTGCCAAATAAAAAGTCTGTTTACTGGCAATCAGGAGTTTGAGCTCAAGTGCTTTTTTGCTTTTTAAATCCCAAGAAACCTATTTCAATGAAGTTTCAACCTTTCATTTTTATTTATTGTCTGTTCGTATACCTGCCTCTTATCGCCCAAAATGACAAAGAACCCATCCAGGCTGCAATCCTTTCTCCCCACAATGGAGAAGGCTACTTCTTTGTACGGAATAAGGTGTACCAGTATAATGCAAAGACCCAAAAGCGTAAGATTCGCAATCTGGGTTCAAATGCCTTTCGCGGGGTGCCGACCGAGGTAGATGCGGCTTTGGTAGATCCAGGAACAGGCAAGGCCTATATTTTCAAAGGGAATACCTGGTATCGCTTTCATACCTCTCAAGGAAAGCTCGAAAAGCGAGGGCTTTTGGGTACGGGGGATTTTCCCGGACTGGAGGGACCCTTTCACGGAGCCGTACGACATGGAGGTTCAGATAGGTACGCTTTTTTCAAGGGGAAAACGGTATTTATTTACGATCCACAGGCGAAAAAGGTGGTACATTCTGGTCCTTTTGGAGTAGGTCCGCTCTACACAGGGGTTCCCACTTCTCCGGATGCGGTGGTCCAATGGAATACTACTCAAGTTTATTTCTTGAAAGGGGACCACTACCATTTGTTTGACTTTACCAAGTCTCGGGTAGTTCAAATAGGAGTTATTAACCGTGATAGCTTCAAGAAGCTGTTTCCAAGGATTGATGCAGCTTTTTGCCATTCCGGGCATCCCGTTTCAAAATATAGGGGATCCAAAGCCTTTCTGGGAAATTCTTATTACGAAGCGCCAGATGAATCCGGGAAGTCCTTTTTCAATACCTTTGCTACGGTCCGAGACCCCAATATACTCGCCTTATCTGTCATGCAAAACGATAAATTCTTCAAGCAAACTACTTATGGCTTGGACCACTTTGAGGGAGTTCTTCCTAAGGTAGATGCTGCTTTAGAGCATTTTGTAAGCGATATTCCCTACTTTCTAAAAGGCTCAAAGTTTTATCGATACAATCACCACACCCGAAAGGTGGATGATGATGGAACCCTGAGCCAAGGTTGGGATGGTCTACCCTCGGATATAGATGCTGCATATTCAGCCAAAGATGGGTATCACTATTTTTTCAAGGAAGATCGATACTATCGATACAATTACAATAGTAAGCGACTAGAAAGTCGATCCGGCTTGCGGATAAAGGATACCTTCCGAGGTGTTCCCAATTACCTGGATGCAGCTATATGGACGCCAAAGTATATCTATTTTTACAAAAAGCGAACGGAATATGTGTATGATCATGCACAAAAACGGGTGATGAAATGGAACACTATTGATAAAATTGCAAAGTGACTGTACTATTTTCCTAGTTCTAAGTGTACTTCAATCCGTCTACGGCAGTCTTCCAGGTGATACTTATCAAGACCAGGGCCCATGCGCTTTATTCGCTTACCTAGCTCTTTGTGGAGCTGTAGCATAGTTCCCCTAGCTAAGGAGGTTATATCTGTAAATTTAGCCTCCATCCGAGGACTTGAACGGAAAAAAGAAAAGCTTCTATAGGGATTACTATCCGTTACATCCGCTAAATCCAGCATAATGTTAAGGAAAATTTTATGCAGGTTTCTTCTGTATACCGATATCGATTTGCCTGAATACAGTTCCGACCATATACCCTCATGCATATCTGCAAATAGGTCTTCTACACTGTAAGATTTCGGATAGGCGGATTGGACCTCAATCATCCTAAACATGCGATCGTTGCTGAATATGTAATTGATGGTGGCTTGCTGGAGTTGGCCGAGCATAGCCAAGCCCTGATCCGGTCGGATCCTCCCCATGATATCTCGCTCCAACAGCCATTTGGGGGTTTGAAACAATTGCTGATGTAAAAATGCCACTGCTTCTCGTTGCATAGGGGCAGGTGCGGGTTCGAAAACGAAACCTTCTTGATCGGTTGTTTTAGGGGTGGAGAACTCTCCACCGATCCATCGAGTGACATGGCCTATATACGTTCGGTACTGTTTAAAAATATTGTCATAGAGCTCTTCTGCCGCTTTGTAATCTTTTGCTTCCTCTTTAGTCCATTCTATTACACGCGGCATGATTCTTTGAAGGTTCTTAATTCCATATGCTGAGGCCAACATAGGATTGTCCCCTAAGTCTTCACTTTGGGCCCTTGGATCATGAGGATTTTCTTCCGACAGGAATCGTAAACGGGGATTATTTGCCGCTTTTTCTAAATACCACTGATTCAATATTTTTTTCTCTTCGTATTCGTCTTTTGCATCATATATGGGTTTATAATTCCATTCTACTGCCCATTTATCATATTCACCTATATGAGGCATTAAGTCTTTTACCCCATCTTTGGGTTGTGCCACATAATTGAATCGGGCATAGTCCATAATGGAAGAGGTGTGGCTGTACTTAGACAAGAAAGCGCTATCTCGCAATTTTTCTACTGGCGTTCCAAAACTGGCGCCAAAATTATGGCGTAGCCCGATGGTATGCCCCACTTCATGAGCAGATATAAAGCGGACGAGTTTACCCATTAGTTCTGTACTAAATTCATTTGTCCGAGCCTGGCTATCCACAGCAGCTGCCTGAACAGTATACCAATTCTTTACCAACTTCATCACATTGTGATACCAACCGATGTGGCTTTCTATGATTTCACCTGAGCGAGGATCGTGAACGTTTGGCCCATAGGCATTTTGAACTTCCGATGCGAAGTACCGAATAACGGAAAATCGCGCGTCTTCCAAACTCATTGTGCTATCCTTCTCTGGCCAGTCTTTGGCGAGAATGGCATCCTTCCATCCCGCCTGTTCGAAGGCTTCCTGCCAATCTTCTATACCTTGTTTGATGTATGGTCGCCATTTGTTTGGAGTTGCAGGGTCCAAGTAAAAAACGATGGGTTTTTTGGGTTCGATGAACTCTCCCTTACGCTGTCGTTCAGCATCAGCTTGATTTTTGGGTTCCAGGCGCCACCTAATGGTGAACGTTTCTGGCTTTGCACCCTGACTAGCGTCGTCAAATACGGTATAGCTATTGGAGAAAATTCCAACACGAGGGTCATAAAACCGCCTCCGCATGGGAATTTTGGGCAATAGAACCATTGAGGTATTCATTTCAAAGGTAACAGTGCCTGCATTTGCTCCTCCCATTGAGAAGGCCCCTCCTCGAGGAGGGGCACCTAAGAAAAATAGACCAGAAGGGTCGCTGGAAAAGGTCTTAATGGAGCGAATTTCTACATTGATAGGATAAGCATTGATACTTTTGATGAAAGATTTGTCAGACTCAATCCCTGATAGACCATATATCTGCTTTTGTGTAGGCTCCAGGTCAAATATTTGGGGGGGAGTCGCAAAGAACTGGCCCACCTCAATGAGAACAGAAGTATCTTCCCGGGTAGCTGCACGGTCGAAAGCAGCAACAATAGGTAGTAGATTGGAATTTTCTACTGCCTGATAAATGGATTGAAGGGAATCCGAACTAACATTTACATAATTCACCACTTTGATGAATATTTTCTTTTTAGGTCCCTTTTCAAACCTAATTACCTGACGATTGGCTTGCTCTCCTCCATACCCCAAACCCGTTGGGGTTTTGGACATCCGGGTTACTGCCATAATATCCCTTCCAAAAACGCTGTCTGGAATCTCAAAATAGTATTGATCTTTCACTTCATGTACCGTGAGCATCCCTTCCATACTTTTGGCTTCTTCAGGGATAAGCTCTCGGTAACTTTTTTCTACCAGTTGTATCGAATCCAGCCCTAAGGGTAGCTCAGTAGAGTCCGTTTGACCCAAGAGCATCTTGGGGACTACAAAGCAGCAGATAGTTACTGCTAAGAGTTTTAGGGCGAAAAGGGGTTTTTCATTGACCATGGTATGAAATTGTTTGGAAAACCTGAATAGTATGAAACTCTAAACTTATAAAAGCTGAGTTAGTTTGACAAATATTTCCAGGTATGAAATACAGATGAATCGTGGGAGTTAGGAGACGGATTGACTTTCAAACAAGGCTGGGAATGATATTCCGTCCATCCATGAAGCCTAACTCAAGGGAATTATGTACTGATCAAAGGAGATACTTGAGTACCGATTCTTTCAATGGATCTTAGGAGCTGATTATGTGATAATCCAACATCCATCTGAAAGCTAAACCGGGAAATCCCTCCCAGGGCTTCACTGTGTCGGAGGATTTTTTCTGCGACCTCCTCTGGACCACCAATGACAATAGCACCGGTTGGACCTGATTGGGCGTCAAACTGTGCACGATTGGGGGGAGGCCATCCGCGCTCCTTGCCAATTTTGGCGATTACTTCAGCATATCGCGGATAAAAGTCGGCAATGGCTGCCTCTTTGGTTTTTGCCACATACCCAAAAGAGTGCAATCCTACTTTCTGCTTTTCCGTGGGATGTCCAGCCTTTTCCCAGGCTTCTCGATACAAGTCGACTAAGGGTCGAAATCGGTGCGTTTCTCCCCCAATTACTGCTACCATTAAGGGTAATCCCAGCTGTCCTGCTCTTATGAAAGAACCTGGGGTTCCTCCCACTCCCAACCAAATGGGTAGTTCTTGCTGAACAGGCCTAGGATAAATGGGTTGCTGAGTGAGTTTAGGCCGAAATTCTCCAGACCAGGTGATAACTTCTCGCTTCCTTATGGCTAGTAAGAGTTCTAATTTTTCAGCAAAAAGCTTATCATAATCGTTTAGGTCTAAGCCGAAAAGGGGGAAGGATTCTATGAAGGAACCTCGACCCACAACCATTTCTGCACGTCCATTGGAAAGTAGGTCCAAGGTCGCGAAGTTTTGAAATACACGGACCGGATCAGCAGCACTCAATACCGTAACCGCACTGGTCAATCGTATGCGTTGGGTTCGTGCAGCCGCGGCGGCTAGTATCATGGCTGGAGCTGAATCGAGAAATTCTTTGCGGTAATGCTCCCCAATTCCAAATACATCGAGACCAGCTGTATCCGCCATTTCAATCCGCTCCAAGAGTTCTGCCATGGATTGAACATTCTCCTGAGCAGTATCATGCGATTGGTCAGCTGTGGCCGCAGCAAAACTGTCTATTCCGATTTCCAATAGGTGAGGGGTAGAGGGTTAATATTGACATAAATGTACATAAATTGGAATGATTATTCCAATTTATCCTACATGAGCTTCTAAGCTTCGTTCTGCCTTACTCTGCTTGTATTTTAAGGGAGTGAGTTGTTCGAATTTTTTGAAAGATTTGCAGAAATGCTCGTATGAGTTGAATCCACTTTGGAATGCGATGGATTGTAAGCTGCTATGAGGGGAAATCAATTTTTTCGCATATTCAATTCTCTCTTTAAGAATGAAATTCACGGGAGTCATCCCAGTTGCCTCTTTGAACTTATGGAAGTAATTCGTTTTGCCGAAACCAGATTGATGTGCAAGTTCTCCAATACTTAGTTGCTTGGATAGATTGGCTCGTATGTAGAGAATATTTTTCTGAATATTTTCGTCGATCTGATTGTTAAAATTATTCAGTAGATAGATTCGACCTTTTGTCTTAAAAATTCTCAGAACTAACTCTTTTAAGACCATCTCAGCAATTAGTTCATCAGGTCTTGATGTAATTTGAAGTTGGTATTCATAAAGCCGCTTAAAACATGCTATGGTAGGCTCGTCATTTGATAAAAAATGGGTGGGCCTATCTAATACAGTGAGTTGGTCTACGAACCAATCGTTTTCCTCCCTATCGATAATTTCATGGGTAAATGTCTGTAGAAATGAAGGCTGTATATCCAAGACCAAGCACTTGGTGGGATTAGTCAAAGAGGCATTCGGAATGTCAATAACCTGTAATGTGTCCTTTGTCGGGATATAGAGTGTACCTGGAAAAAACTCAAATCTATTATCGTTGAAGTAAATGGTTTTATGTCCCGATAGCATCAGTGTAAGCATGTGCCGATGGAAGGTAAACTCCACTCCTTTACAAGGGCAATTCGTTTCATAAACTGATAGGGTCGCGTGCTCCATTTTGTAGAGGGTCCCTCTCTCTACAAAATACTCTGTCTGATCTTTCATATGAAAAGCCATGAATTATATTTCATGAAAAAAAGGAATTTAGGTCAAAAGAATAAATTAAAATGTTGAAATTTGTTGAAAATGGAGAATAATTCAAAATATTCGGATTATTATTCATAAAACTAACGAATATTAGTTTGAAATTAATGTTAGTTCTTAACTACTCGGTGTTAAACTTTAGAATCTCTAACATTAAAAAGGATATGAATACCTATTCGTTTATGATTAATGGCGAGCTGATCTCTGCTCGTGAAACCTGGGAGGTCAAAAATCCTGCTACAGAAGAAGTAATAGGATATGCCCCTATTTCTACAAAGGAAGATGTACAAAATGCTGTAAAAGCTGCTAAGGAAGCTCAATCTATGTGGGCTGCCAAGTCTGACGCGGAGCGAAAGGAAACGTTGATGCAGGTAGCTCAGGTTCTGACAGAACACACGGAATATTTAGCCCAGTGGATTACCAAAGAGCAAGGGAAACCCATGGCGGGCCCTGGATCAATGTTTGAAATGCAAGCTTGTGTGGGTTGGACCCAGGTACCAGCGTCCTTGGATTTACCGGTAGAAGTAGTTTTTGAAGATGAAGCGAGAAAAGATGAGCTACATCGGAAGCCTATAGGCGTTGTTGGTGCAATTTCCCCGTGGAATTGGCCACTTATGATTGCTATCTGGCAAATCGTCCCTTCTTTGAGGGCGGGAAATACAGTAGTGATAAAGCCTTCGGAATTCACCACTCTAGGAACATTAGAGATGGTGAGGCTCATGAATACAGTCCTACCTCCAGGTGTTCTCAACGTAATTTCAGGAGATGGTAAAGTAGGTGCTTTACTGGTGGAAAACCAGGACGTAGATAAAATTATGTTTACAGGTTCTGAAAGAACAGCTCGAAAGATCATTGAGGCTTCAGGAGGGAATATGGCGCGCCTTACTTTGGAGTGTGGGGGAAATGATCCAGCTATCGTTTTACCTGGGACGGATATGAAGGATAAGGCAGGAGATCTCTTTTGGGGGGCATTTATCAACATGGGACAAACTTGCGCATGTGCAAAACGTTTGTACGTCCATGAGAATGATTATGAGGAAGTGATTTCCTTGTTAGATGGAGTTTCTAGTCAAATGCCGATGGGAAATGGATTGGAGGAAGGTATTGTCTTAGGACCTGTGCAGAATGAAAAACAGTTCAATATTGTGAAGGATTTGGTAGCTGACGCAAAATCTAGCGGTGCAAGAGTGGTAAGAGGAGGATCTCCTATGGATTCTACAGGTTATTTCTATCCGATAACCCTACTTGCAGATGTCGATAATGGGAGTCGAATTGTAGATGAAGAGCAATTTGGCCCCGTTTTACCTATCATCAAATACACCACTGTGGAGGAGGCCATTCAAAAAGCAAATGATACACAGACGGGTTTAGGGGCTTCAGTTTGGGGAGATGATCCTACAGAGGCTGCTAAGGTAGCTTCGCAAATTGAATCAGGAACGGTTTGGATCAATCAGCATGGAGCCATCCATCCAATGGTACCCTTTGGTGGAGTTAAACATTCTGGTTACGGCGTTGAGTTTGGGGTAGAGGGATTAAAGGCTGTAACGGTACCACAAGTGATTAGTATCAAGAAGTAACTAAGCTTCCCATTAGAATGGAGCTTGCTGATTTCAGGGAATAAAGGCAAGCTTAACGCCAAGGATGCTTGCTGCTCCTTCTATTGCGGGCGGTTAGGAGTAGCTAAGGTATGTCTTTACAATCCTTAGAACAATGCTATTGCGAAAGTAAAAGGTGCTGAGGCTACTAACTCAGCTACATACAACATTTTACCCACTAAAAAATCTTCAAATGAAATTTGACTACATCATCATTGGTGCAGGGTCTGCTGGCTGTGTCCTTGCGAATCGATTGAGCGAAAATCCCAATACTTCTGTTCTCTTGCTGGAGGCAGGAAGTCCAGATAATGATCCGAATATCCATGTGCCTTCTGGATGGCCTGCTACCTGGCAGACAGAAAGGGACTGGGCCTACATGACCGTCCCTCAAGTCCATGCAGCCAATGCTCCTCGCTACTGGCCTAGGGGAAAGACCCTTGGAGGGAGTAGCTCCATAAATGGTATGATTTATATCAGAGGCCATTACACAGACTATGACAATTGGGCCTACCAAGGCTGCCAGGGGTGGGATTATCAAAGTGTCCTACCTTATTTTAAGAAGTCAGAGAATTATGAAAAAGGTTCCAGCGAGACCCATGGATCAGGTGGACCTCTTCATGTAACAAGCATCAAACATCCCAACCCCATTTCTCTGGTAGCTATAGAAGCTTGTAAAGAATTGGGCTTACCGGTTACAGATGACTTTAACTCAGATATTTGGGGTGCGGGGATGAATGAACTGACTGTTACACCCTCTGGAGAAAGGTGTTCGACTGCCAAAGCGTTTTTGCTTCCTGCCTTGGATAGACCGAATCTTACGGTGCTAACCCATGCACCTGTCCAAAAATTGTTATTTAATGGAACAGAATGTATAGGAGCTGCCTACAAAGAAGGGGCTGAGGATAAAGAAGCTCACGCAAACCAAGAAGTGATTGTATCTGCCGGTGCTATTGCTTCTCCTCAGCTCCTGCTCCTATCTGGGTTGGGGGATGCAGACCACCTCAAAGAGCATGGTATTGATAGGGTGGCACATATTCCAGGAATAGGAAAAAATCTCCACGACCACTTACTGGTAAGTGTGATTTTTGAAGCTAAGCAGCAAATTCCTCCTCCTCAGGCCAATTTGTTGGAAGCCCAACTATTCTGGAAAAGTCGTCCCAATATGTTGTGTCCGGATCTACAACCCTTATTTATGGGTTTGCCTTATTACAGTCCAGGTTTTGAAGGTCCAGAAAATGCCTTCACCTTATGTGCAGGACTGATTCGACCGCTGAGTAGGGGAGAAGTGAAGCTAAATTCTGCTAATCCCAATGATTCTCCCTACCTAGATCCCAATTATTTGGGAGAGTCAGCGGATTTTGATGCCCTGTATGAAGCGGTTGTTTTGTGTCAGAAATTAGGCTATACGCAAGCGATGCAAGAATGGATGAAGGTAGAGGTACTTCCTGGAAAGGATGCCACAAAAGAGGAAATTGGAGATTATATCCGAAAGTCTTGTGGTACCTACCATCACATGGTCGGAACCTGCAAAATGGGAATTGATAGTATGGCTGTGGTAGATCCAGAACTTCGGGTACATGGAATAAGTCGATTACGCGTAGTCGATGCTTCTATTATGCCCGCAATTACTTCGGGGAATACCAATGCTCCTACGATTATGATAGGAGAGAAGGGTGCGGATATGATTCTTGCAGGATAAAAAAGGGATTTTCTGAAAAAAGGATTTACCGTATGCACCGGGAAAGTTTTCTTGGAAGGCTTTCCCTTTTTTGTTCCCTCAAAAGATATTTCAATCTATCTTATGAGCGCTAGATGTATATGTATTGAATGGAAAAATGATGAAGTGAGTGCAATTGTCGCTGTATTAGCCTCTGTAGGGAAGTAAAAGGGTATAAAGAGTAGGTGCAAATCCAAGTGCAAGCTTAAAGAAGCGATCGTCTGAACACTTAGGTTTCTCTCCTCTGGCTTCTAACATTTGAATTCCCTATATTTGCATCCGCAAAATCGTTCTTTGCATATTGGTCCCATAGCTCAACTGGATAGAGCAACTGCCTTCAAACTTAGGAGCCTTTATGGGGAAACAAAAACTCATAAAGTGGACAGCACTGTATCGGTGAAGGCTTCGTTTTCTAAACATGCTAATACCGAGGAAACTTTCGGCTTCTCACATTGTATGTCATTATGTTTCAACATCATACAAAAACATTGGGAGACTTAGGCGTCTTGAAGGCTCAGGTCGATCTAAATGAGAAAGGTTTCTGGGTTTCCATTCCCTTGACTGAGCATGCACCCTTTGACTTAATTATTACTCGTTCTGGAAATTCGAGAACTGTACAGGTCAAAACAAGGAATGTTAATTCAAGAGGAAGCTTAGAAATATCTTTCAGGCAATCTTATTCTACAAAAAATGGTGTCAAAACCACTAGCTGGAATAAAAAAGAAATCGATTTAGTTTGTGTGTATTGTCCTGATACTGATTGCTGTTATTACTTCAATCCCAATCAGTTTAATAACACACTGACCCTGAGGGTAGAGATTCCAAAAAATAATCAGAAGCAAAGAATTCACTTTGCCGAAGATTATCGGGAGGTTCCGTAGAGGCCATACGTGCTGCACCTGAAACGGTGAAGATATGGTCCAGACCACAAATCCATTATGGAGCAGTGAAAACTGTAGCTGGTATGCTAAGCAGTAGGTTCCAGGTTCGAGTCCTGGTGGGATCACGATTTTAGGCTCTCACGTGTTGTGAGAGCCTTTTTCATATCGCAGGATTTGTTTGTAAATTCTCAGATATGAAACCACTACTACTTACCTTACTATTCGCTGTTTGTATTCTACAAGGATATACACAAGAACAAGTCATTCTCGATACAGATCCTTCTTTTGATCCGGATGATGTGGGGTGTATTGCTATGTTGCAGACAATGGCGACGAAGGGGGAATGTGATATTCTTGCTATCATCAACTCTACCAACCAAAAGGAGTCCGCTCTGTGTATCAGTTCGATCAACTTTTTTTACAATCGTAGGGCAATTCCCGTAGGGGATTACAAAGGTTATGCAGAGAAAATCCATGCTACAGAGAATACTTACGATTACCATATCGCCAAGGACTATCCGAGAGACCTTGCGCAATGGGAAGATTCTCACGATGGGGTGGCCTTGTACCGCGAGATTTTGGCTAGTGCACAGGATTCAAGCATTACGGTGGTTATTATTGGAACCATGCACAACTTCTATGGCTTGCTAAAGTCTGGCCCAGATGCATTTAGTTCTCAAACAGGTGTGGAATTAGTAGCCCAAAAGGTCAAACTAGTCGCGACGATGGGAGGGAATTTCTTGGGGCACAAAGGTTGGGATCGGACCAATTGGGGAGGGGCAGATGCACTGTGCACTTACACCGAATGGTCTTGTCTAAATGAAGAGCGGAACCGCATGTGTAGGTATGTAATCGAAAATTGTCCTGCACCTTTTATGGCGTCAGGCTGGGAAAATGGTAATGGGGATTACTACAATGCGGGTAATGGGAATGTCATCACCGGGCAAGGGCTGAAAAAGTTACCTAAGGAGCATATTGTTCGGAAGAGTTATGAGAAACACTTTGAATACCGTGGAGGAGATGGGAATATCAGTCGACACAGCAATGACCAGTGTGCCTTGCACTATGCAATCCGGGGAGAGGCCGGTAATTATATTGCTTACACAGAGGGACAAATTACTTTGACAAAATCAGGTGAGTGCTCCTGGGATTCCACCCTAAATAAAGGGCAAGGCCATATTCAAAAAATCAAACAGGATGAACTGCTAGCAGAAGAAATTGAAGCCCTCATGATGGGGGAGATCCCTTCCCTTGATGAGACTCCCCCCAGTTCACCAAGTAATGTTTCTATGACTGAAAAAGAAGGGAGAAAAATCTTGGTCTGGGAAGCCTCTGAAGAATTGGATAAGGGAAGCTGGGT
>JBCCTX010000177.1:0-15929 GCA_039197765.1 Bacteroidota bacterium | reverse complement strand
TCCAGTTCCGGGAAAGGTAAAAACCCGCCTTGCAGTAGATATTGGACATGCTCAAGCCGTAAAGGTCTATCAAGCGTTGTTGCGGTATACCCGAAGGATTAGTGCTCCCCTTTCAGCAGAAAAAGTAGTGTTTTATGGCAATGAAGTACCCGAAACGGATTTATGGTCCAAGGTAGGCTACCTTCGCTTTCTCCAACAGGGTCCAGGCTTGGGAGAGCGAATGGAACAGGCCTTTTCCTGGGGCTTTCAGCAGGAGCATAAGCATATAGTAATTATCGGAAGCGACTGTGCCCAGCTCACCACAGAGATTTTGCAGGAGGCTTTTGATCGATTAAAAGAACAAGACGCCGTAATCGGTCCCGCGCGAGATGGAGGCTATTATCTACTAGGAATGAATGCGCTGGTTCCAGGGGTTTTCTCCGGTAAAGAATGGAGTACAGACACTGTTTTTTCTGCTACTCTTCGAGATTTTGAGCATGAGAATTTAACCTATTCTCTGCTGCCTACCCTCTCTGATGTAGATACGATAGAAGACATTTCTGGAACTTTTCTAGAGGCATTCTTAGAGAAACTCAGGTAAAATCCGGCTAATTGGGAGTCAGACTCCCAATTAGCCAGATTTTAGTGCCCAATTAAAGGATCTCCTGTGAAAGGGAGTTGGGCCGTGGTCGGCAATGGCCTGTTTATGTACCTTGGAGGGATAGCCTTTATTGGAATCCCATAGGTACTGGGGGTGTTTTTCATGCAACATCCCCATGACTTCATCTCTGTACGTTTTGGCCAGGATTGAAGCTGCAGCAATACTCAGGTATTTACCATCTCCCTTTACGATACAGGTATGGGGAATACCTGGGTAGGGTTTGAAACGATTGCCATCTACAATCAATAATTCGGGCTGGGTACCTAAGCCCGCCACAGCCTCATGCATAGCTTCGTAAGTAGCCTGTAGAATATTGATTTCATCTATGCGCCCTGCGGAAATCATCCCTACATTCCAGGCAAGTGCATGATGTATGATGTAGGGGCGGAGTTTCATTCGCTGGGTGTGGGTAAGCTTTTTTGAGTCGTTGAGTTGAGGAAGGGAAAAATCAGCTGGAAGAATAACAGCCGCTGCAACGACGGGTCCAGCCAAACACCCCCTTCCAGCTTCGTCAATTCCTGCGATCAGGCCTTGAAAATTGGGGTAAAGAATCAACAATGAGGAATATGGTTTGGAGTTTCTAATAGACACAAAAAGTAGAGCTAGGTTTACCCTAGCCCTACTTCAAATGTACAAATTCCTTCTATTACTCAGAATCTGAAGCTTCTGCCTCTCCTTCAACTTCCAATTCTTCCACTGCGGGTTCTGGAGTAGGAAGGGTAGATTCTGCAATCGCCTTGAGTTTTCCCAACCCTATTCCAAAATCCTTATCCATAGCCGCATCGAAGTCCACGAATACCTTCATCAGGTTGAAAGGATATGGCATTTCACTTTCGAAGCCCCAAGTAACTTTGGTCCCTTCGGCCATCTCATCGAGCTTTACGTGTGCCTTGGCAACACTTTCAAAAGGCGTCATGAATTTCAAGTCGGTCTCCATTAAATTAGGCGCTTCAACCTTAGCTATAGTTTGGCTCCCAACTCCTACATTCTCGTGATCGCTCACCCAGGATTGTGTAGATCCCACAGAACCCTCTGCGCCTGACCATTCCTTCTCCATATTGGGATCGTACTCGTTCCACGGGCTCCATTTATCCATATCCTGTAGGCTATTTACTTGTTCCCAAACGTGATCAATAGGGGCTTCAATCTCGACTGATTGTTCATAATTCAGGTCTTTGGACACAAAGATCGCAGCAATCAAGGGAATTGCGATCAATATGACCAATACAATAAGGATTCCTTTTAAAACTTTCATACAGTGTGATTAGTGGTTTATAAGTCGGTGGTCGGTAGCGTACTTTGATCTATTATCAAAAGGTTACTACAGACCACGGACTAATCTACCCTTTCGCCAAGTCAAAGCTCACCATCCATTGGATTCCAAACTTGTCTTTGAGGCTTCCAAAGTAAGAACCCCAAAAAGTTTCATTCATGGGCATGGTAACAGCACCTCCTTCAGAGAGGGCTTTGTGGACACGATCGGCTTCTTCTCTGCTATCTACATTTATGGAGAGGGAGAAATTATTACCTGGACTTGTCAGGCCAAAGCTTTCAATGCTATCGCTTCCCATGAGCACGGAATCTCCAATGGGTAGGCTTACATGCATGAGGAGGTGCTTATCTTTCTCAGCAATAGGATACTGAGGGTTAGGAGGCATTTCACCAAAGGTGCTAATACTTTGGAATTCGCCACCAAAAATCTGTTTGTAAAAGTTGAAGGCTTCGGCGCAGTCGCCGTTGAAGCTGAGGTAGGTGTGAATTGAAGGCATAGGTAAATGATTAAATGGTGTTACATGTAATCCTGGTATTTCTCATATACCGGGACCCTTTGCCCTTTGACATAACACAGCTACAAGGTAAACAAAAAGGTCAATATGTGAAGAATTTTTTAAAGGAAAATTTTCTTTTGCAGGCTTTATCCAAAATTCGAGCATCGCATAATTTTAGGGAAAAGTGCTATCTTGCTTTTATCAATTTATTTGAAGCAGGAGATACTCTGGCCTATCCTCCACTACTCAGTACAACTTTCAGATGGCAGAAATTACCCTACAAAACCTTCGGGATATTTTACATGAGACTCGTGATAAGCTCCTAACTGCAGGGGGAGAAGATGGCATAGTAAGTCGAAGGGATTTGAAGAAACTGGTTGAGGCAGAGCCCTCCGAAGTAAAGCGAAATTTCCTAGAATTCTTTTATTCCTTCCTACGTCAGCTAGAAGATAGGCCCCGATCCCGGGTAACGAGAGACGTGATCGAAAGAGGAATAACATTCATTGAGGATGCGATCTTTCCGCATTTTGAGATTCATTCTGAATTCTCAGCTCAAACCAAGCAACGTATATCCCAGGCACATCCAGCAGCTTATGCATTTAGTCAACAACTCCTCCGCGTAGCAAGTTCAACCCCTATGCTTTCCAGTCTCCAACTATCTGAAGAGATAGCTGCTTTGACAGATAATTTGTTTTTCGACGATTTGGGGTCTGAGGCAAGTGAACCCATCCAGGCCTTCTATCAGCAAGCTAATATTCAAACCCTTAGCCCTGAATCCTTCGCAGCCACCATGACGTTGGATCTTAATAATCCTGCTGAAAAAGTTGAAAGATTTCGTCCTGCTGAAGAAATCTTGAAAAACTTTGTCGATATTCATTTCTCCTTTGACTTAGATGGGCAAGCCCAAGCTATTGTTGACCTGATGAAGACTCATTTGACCCAGCTTACTGTAATTGTGTTGGGAGAAGACTATAATATTAATGTTTCAGCTGAGCACCCAACCTTCGTAGTAGGGGTAGGGGCTGACGGGGACCTTGTCGGGTTTCGATCTATTGTGGTCTGGACGTAAGGGTAGTGAGAGCGAAGGGATCAGAATAGAGAGAGGAAGCCAGATTTATGCACGATTAGACCTAATACTTCAACCCAAAACCCGTAACATAGACCCTACATGCAAGCAGGCAAACGATTTACGCTATGGCAGACTATCAATTGGCAGAAAAAATACATTTTTCGTTTCCTTATTTGGAGTTTGCTTCCCGTTACACTGTATTATTTCTTTGAATGGGATGCCCTATCTATCCCCTGGCAACCCATTTCCTTGATTGGCATTGCTGTAGCCTTTTACACGGGTTTTAAAAACAATTCTTCCTATGAGCGATTATGGGAAGGAAGAAAAATATGGGGAGGAATTGTCAATACCTCCCGATCCTTTACCGTTATGATTCGGGACTTTGTTAGCAATGATGAAGCTCTTGATCCCAGAAGCGAAGAAGCGTTATTTGAAATGAGAAAGGCCTTTGTTCACAGGCATGTAGCCTGGTTGTATGCATTGACCATTCAGCTTCGTAAACAAAAAGCCTGGGAACACGATACGAAACAGGATATGCATTTTCGAGAACTAGCAGGCGTGAAGTTTCATGAATCCCAATTTGAACAGTTGAAACCCTACCTCGATCCAGAAGCATATAGCTATGTCATGCAAAAAGGCAATAAAGCTTCCCATCTATTAAGTTTACAAAGTAAACATCTGATGAAACTCCGCAGAGAAGGAATTATTGAACATTTTCGTCACCTGGAACTACAAAATATGATTACCGAAATGTATACGCTTCAGGGAAAAGCTGAACGCATTAAGAATTTCCCTTTTCCCCGTCAATACGCCACTGTTACCTTTTTCTTTATTGTGCTGTTTATCCTTTTACTTCCCTTCGGCATGATTGATCTCTTTTCTAGCCTAGGATCGAAAGAGTGGATCTGGGCAGCTATCCCATTTTCGGTAGTAGCTTCGTGGGTATTCTGGATGATGGAGCGGATTGGAGATTACAGTGAAAATCCCTTTGAAGGACTCTATAATGATGTACCCATTACCTCAATGGCAAGAGGAATAGAGATTGATATTCGCCAGATGTTGGATGAAACAAACCTTCCTGAACCCCTTCAACCTGTAGGGGAAATGGATATTATGTTGTAACAGATATGGGAATTTCACATGAACATACAGGAATTTGGCAAAACTTATATGAAGAACTCTATCAGTATCGCTTCGAACTGTATTTCTCCTGTATTATCGCCTTCCTCTTTGGTTCCTTATTTGTCACCCACGAAATTTTTCAGTCCATTTTTTACCCCATCCTCATTCGAATTAATTTACTCACCGGAATTCTCCTCATCTCTAAGAAAAAAAACTTACTGCGCCTACAACTGAGTATTTTTGGAATCTCTCTTTTTATATTCGGCCTGGAGATTTTCCAAATTCCGGATCAAATTACTGAGATTTCATACGTGAGATTGGGAATTAATTTTCTCTTTTTTACTATTGTTGCTTGGGAAATCATCTTACAAGTCTGGAAGGCGGAACGGGTAAACAACCATGTAATATTTGGCTTAATGAATGGCTTCATTTCCATTGGCTTAATTGGCTTTTTTATCCTACTTGCCATTGAACTTTCAACCCCCGGTTCCTTTCATGGACTAAAGATGGACACCAACCATCCTGAACCTACCTTTGATTCTTTAATTTACTTCAGCTTTATCACCCTCCTCACGGTAGGCTATGGAGATATCTACCCCCTAACCCCAGTTGCTCAACGAGCCACCATCTTCATCGGAATGATGGGGCAGTTTTACCTGGTGATTCTTACTGCGGTGGTGGTGGAGAAGTATATTAGGCATAATCATGAGGAGTAGCCCTAAGGTTCCTGGGCTTCCTTCCATTCTTCAATCAAACCCAGCAGCATTTCCTTTACTTCGCCTGTTCCAGTTATACCCAACCAAATACCCGAATTATATGTCCCCAAGCCCAGTTCAAACTGGAAAAAGGGACAGCATGTTCGCTCAGCCAGTATAAAATCCATCAATTTGAGGACAAATTCTTGGTCATCGGGAAAATACAACCTGTACCCAGTTTCTAGCTCTTCTACTTTGTGAATTCTACTGAATACCTCTTTTTGCAACGTAGCTTTTCGCTTGCGTAATTCAGGTTCAGAAAGTTTGCATACCAAGGGTTGAGAAGACATATTTGATTCAGCGTCTTCAGAAGATTGTGCAAAAGAATTGTGGGTGACAGCCATAAGGATCATAGATAAGATTGATAGCATTCGCATAATTCTGTATTTTACTCTGAGCTTACGCCCTGGAGTATGCTCTAAGGTTTCATCAATAAGAATATTTCCTCATATGCGCATAGGAGAAGTGTCTCGGCTCACCGGATTTACACCCGATACCCTGCGGTGGTATGAAAAGATTGGCTTGATTTCCTTAGAGGAAAACGGAAGAACTACTGGTAATTACAGAACGTACAGCGAGGAAGTACTGGCAAGGCTATTTTTAATCAAATCGGTCAAAAACTTGGGCTTTAGCCTCAAGGAAATCCAGCTTTTATTGGACCTGGAAGAGGAGCAAAACCTCACCTGTGAATCCATCTCAGGAGTATTCAATCAGAAGATCGAACAAGTAAAAAATAAAATTCAAGCCTTACAAGAACTTCAGGTCAAGTTGAGCGACCTAGTCCATACCTGTCCTGGCAACTGCAAGGAGCATATACAAAAAGGGACGATTAAGTGAAGGGACTACACATATTACAGTCTCACTTTACCCCTATCCAACCCAGCCTGAGGGGAGCTGTCCAAGACGTCCGATATCAGGAAGCCCTCCCCCATCCAGAAGTTGCCTCTTGGATTTATTGTTATTGGGAGTTGAAAACAACTGAACCCTTGAAGGAGTCCTTTTCCTACCAGGTAGTAGCCGATGGCTGTATAGATGTCCTTTGGCAAGCTCAGACACCCGAAAATGCCTATATTATGGGCTTTTCCAACGCACATACTCTTTTTTCCCTTGGATCAACCTTTCACTATATGGGGATTCGCTTTTTCCCAATGGCATTCCCGCTCCTTTTCCAGGTAGATGCCTCCGAACTGACGAACCGTTTTGAAGCACTCCACCTGGTTTCGCCTACATTTACTCAACCGATCACGGAATTGGGAAGCCTCTTTCCTTCCTTTCCAGCATGTATTCAAGCCTTAGACGCTTGGTTTCGTAGGTACCTGTCGGGCCATTCTCCTCAAATCGATTCTCGTGTGTTTCGCGCTTTGGAAGTCATCCTCAACCAATATGGGAACCTTCATCTAGCAAAAGACCTGGACATTGGGCTAAGTCCTCGCCAACTTCGCAGGTACTTTCAGTTCTACATCGGAGATAGTCCCAAGTCTTTCTGTAAGATTGTTCGGTTTCAAACGCTGTTAAAAGCCAAACCTAGCCGGGAAAGCCTCCGCAAGAACAAGCTCTTCTTTGACCTGGGCTACTACGATCAGGCTCACTTTGTAAAGGAATTCAAGCACCTATATGGTAAAACCCCCACCGAAGCACTTGACTAATATGTCCGTTTTTTACAAGGAATCTCTGTGATAGGCATCGAAATTTGTTTTCATGTTACACCATAAAATATCTATGAAAATGAAACTCAATGCGGGAATTATCACTTCTAACCTTCAAGAAAGCAAGCAATTCTACACGGAAATCTTAGGCTTCGGGGTAAGCTTTGAAAACGATTTCTATTTGCTCATGCACACGCCAGATCAGGCATTTGAGCTTTCCTTTTTGCTTCCTAATCACCCAAGCCAACAAGCCCTATTTCAGCCTCCCTTTGAAGGAAAGGGGATTTACTTGACCATAGAAATAGAGGATGTAAATACGCTGTATCAAGCGATAAAAAAGAAGGACGTGGAAATCAACATTGAACTGAGAGATGAACCTTGGGGAGATCGGCACTTTGCCATTGTAGATCCTAATGGCGTAGGGATTGATTTGGTGCGCTATGCGCCGCCTGAGTAGGTCGATTTATGAGGGAGGCAGAAGGACGCGGAATTTTAGGGACAAACGCTGAAAAACCCTGAACGCTTTTCGACACTGACTTTTTATGAAGAATTGTGACAGACACTGAAAAACTATGGACTAATAAACTATCCTACCGTCAAACCCAAAACCAAGTAGACCTTGTTGTAGTTACCTAATTGCAACTATATTAGAGGTAATTTTATACTATATGAAAGTTCTCATAACAGGAGGTACAGGTTTTATTGGGCAACACTTAGTCCAATCTCTCACCCAAGACGAACATACTGTAACGATTTTATCTCGAAGCAATCGCACGTCTAAGAACCGCTATGTTTCCTATCGCCAATGGGATGGAAGGAGTATGCCGCCAGCCATAGGGCTGTACGACGTAGTAGTGAATTTGGCGGGTGCTTCTATTGCGGATGATCGATGGACGGATGACCGAAAGAGAGAATTGGTCAAGAGCCGAATACATCCTACTCAGGCTTGTGTCGACTTCATCAATAATAGCCCTAACCCTCCGAAAGTGTTTATTTCTTCTTCGGCAGTGGGATACTATGGAGGGAATCGAGAAGAAGTAGTATCAGAGGATTCCGCCCCCGGAGACGACTTTATGGCGGAAGTATGTAAAAAATGGGAAGAAGTGGGTTCAACAGCCAATTGCAGAACCGTTCTACTCAGAACCGGAGTCGTCTTGGGCAATGAAGGGGGGGCATATCCCTTGATGTCTACTGCTTATAAGATGTTTCTAGGAGGGAAATTTGGCTCGGGAAAACAGGGCTTTCCCTGGATACACATACAAGACCAAATCGGTGCAATACGCTATTGCATAGAGAAGGAAGGGATAGAAGGACCTGTGAACCTAGTCGCACCTGAGGTGGTAGAGCAAAAAGAATTTTCACGCGCTTTAGCCAGGTCGCTTGGGAGGCCTGATCCCTTTATTGTTCCAAAGTTTGGACTCGACCTGATTTTTGGCGAACGATCCATTCTATTTTGGGGAGGGACGAAGGTACTTCCAGCAGCGCTTAAGAAGGGGGGATATGCATTTTCGTATCCAGCGTTGAAAGAGGCGCTGGAGAGCCTGGTGGGAGATTGACCCGGTAGGGATTGGAACTTCTTGGTTTTGAAATAAGGACTTTCTTGCATTTCCCTCTAGGAGGGAGATGCTGAAAAACTATGAACGCTTTACCCTTCAGCCTAGAACCCTTTTCGACGCAGACTTTGGATGACTTGATTATGACGGACACTGAGATACCCTGGACTTACAAATTAAACTGTGGACTATCGACTATTTAACTATCTGGCCATTTCGACGCAGATTATGCAGAATTTTAGAGACTTAGCATATGCTAAGAGACGCTGAGGAACTAAGGACTATCCAACTAGCTCTTTTTTTTACCACGGACTACGGACTATCGACTATTCAACTATCCTACCCTCCCACCCAAAACCCATTTCGACGCAGACTTTACAGGACGGATTATGACGGACACTGAGAAAACTTGGACTTACAACCTAAACTGTGGACTATCGACTATTCTACTAACCTACCCCTTCAACCCAGAATTAACAACCCAAACTGTGGACTATGGACTAATAAACTATTTAACCCAGAACCCATTTTGGTATTACGAAGTGCGATTAATTCCTAAGGAATATACGCGGATCTCTCCAAGCGGCGCTTTTTTACTACGAACCACTGACCACCGACCATTCAACCATAAACTATCCCTCACAAGCCCTGCATATCTTCCACCACTTGGACCAATTCCTTTACCACCGCCTCCACGATAAGTTCTCCTTGGGTTGCAGAAGAGCTAGTCGGATCGCCAAAAACTCCGTTGGGCGTCATTTCGTCCATTGCTCGGTATAGACCTGCTTTAGAGCCTCGTAACATATCGGCATCATTCCAGTTAAATGTGTCTTGGTTTTCTCCTTTAATGATTAAGTCTTTTCGCACGAGTTCTGGAGCTATGTATAGCATCAAAGAAGTTTCAAATTCTCCTGCGTGGCCCACTCCACCGGGTCCGGTTATGGTAATGTCCATCAGGGCTTCGTGAGCCAAGCGCCACCATGTCGTAAATACTACATTGTAATCGGGATTTTCATATCCAAAGTCTTCCAGCAAGACTTGCCCGATTCCCTGGTTTCCTCCATGGCTATTGAATATGATGAAATTATAGAAATCGTGATGAGCTGCTGACGAGAGGAGATCACTCGCACAATCCAGGAAGTTTCTGTGACTAAGGGTCAAGGTACCGGAAAAATCCATATGGTGATCAGAACAGCCTACTTGCATGGAGGGAAGAACCAACACCCGATTGGGGAGGGCATTGTGGAGTTGTTGGCACATAAATTCCCCTATCATGCGGTCCGTTGCAAGAGGTAGGTGGGGGCCGTGCTGTTCTGTTGCAGCTATGGGTAGTATAACAGGGGTAGATGCATCTATAGCATCTAATTCAAACGTGGTGAGTTGATCCCAGATCATGTAGTTAATTTAGGAGTAAGGGGAGTGCCGTGAGAGGGTCTAGTAAGTTATTATCCAGATTTCTAATATTTATATCTTCAAGCTTTTCCTTAGGTCTCGGATAAAAAGCCATGGACCTCAACTCCTGGGATATTCTTGTGTTTTCCCAGTGGCCCTCTGCTGCACACCCCAAACCGTTCCCCCTGATTACGCCATCTCCCATCCTTTCCTTACAGGCTCTTCAATAAAAACATCTGCATCTGGCAGGCCGACTGCCTTCATATTCTCTGCATCCCAATGAATCTTCTGTCCTTCCAAACGAAGGGAAAGCACCCCTAGTAAGGTGATCTCTGTCAGATGAGCCCCATAGCCAAAGTGGGAACTAGCTTGAGGCCCGCCCTTGATCGCATCAATCCAGTCCCTGTGATGACCGTTGGTAACTGGCAGCGTCGACGGATCTTCCCTTTCAGGTGTTTTTAAGGATTCGGGAAATAATTGGATACCTTCCCGCCCTCCGTAAAGAAGTATCCCTTTTTCCCCAATATACATCGAACCTCTTCGAGGGAGTGCTACCTCAGTAGGTAAGCCTTCAGGCCTTCGAGGTTGTAAGCCACCTGAGTACCAGGTGAGGGGTATAGCGGGGTTGTGATCTGTGGCAGGAAACTGGTAGTAACCGATTTCACCATAAGGAGCAATGTCTCGATTGCTAAAGCCTGCAGGATGCAGGACTACAGATTCTGGTGCAGGGAGCTTTAGCCCCCAAACAGCTGCATCCAAATCGTGGCAGCCAAAGTCTCCCATGGCTCCACAGCCAAAATCCCAATAGTCGCGCCAAGTTACTGGGGCATAGCTACTGTGAAAGTCTCGATCGGTACGCGGGCCCAGCCAGAGATCCCAATCCAATCCCTGAGGCATGGGGGTTCCAGTTGCTGGCATTCCCTTCAAGCTTTCGATCCATCGCGTAGCCGGAACCCAGGCGTGGACTTCGTGAACATCTCCTATCACGCGGGCTTGTAGCAGTTCTACTGCGCCACGGATACTATTGCTACTATGCAATTGATTGCCCATTTGCGTTGCTAAACCCGTCTCTTCTGCTACTTCCTTGATCTTTCGCGCCTCCCAGATATTGTGTGTTAAGGGCTTTTCGCAATATACATGTTTCCCTGCACGCATAGACAGGATAGAAATGTATGCATGGGTATGATCAGGCGTAGCACACAAGATCCCATCGAGGTCTTTCTCCTGCTCAAGCATCTCGCGAACGTCAACATAGGTCGCGACTTCATAGTCATCCCCATAGTGATCTTCCACAAATTTCTGGATGGGAAGCCGTCCTGCATAGGTCCGGTAGTAAAAGTTGGAGAGGTCCCAATACTCGGCTGGATCGGCGATGGCTCTCAACCGAACATCTTCTAGCGGGAGAAGGGATTTGAGGTTATTTTTCCCTCTTCCTCCTGCTCCCACAAGGGCAATGTTTACCTGATCACTGGGAGCTATATAGCCAGGTCCTCCCAAGACATGACGGGGAACAATGCTGATACCAGCAGCGGCTAGGGTGGAATTTTGTAGAAATGTGCGTCGGGTAGTAGACATAAAATGTACTTTTCCTTAAAGCTACTAAAAGTATAGGTGTGTCAACCCCATAATTACTAGATAATAACTAACTTTTGTAATACCTTAAGGAAGTATTTCCAATAATTCGCACATGAAAGAAATCACCCTCACTCTGACTGTAGATGAAGCCAATCAAATCCTGGATTCTCTGGGTAAAGAACCCTTCAATAAAGTGTTTCAGCTAATCAACAAAATCCAACAGCAAGCCAGTCCACAGCTTAACAATAATACCAATCCCCCTCCTAACAATCCAATAAAGGGAAATTGAGCGTAGAATGGACTGGACCTCTATTCTTGCCAGAGGATATACGTCCCTGTTTTTCCCGCAACAACTATATCCGCTTTTTGATCCTGATTCAAATCTGCTACCCGAATAAACAATCCCGTACCGATCCCCTCGGCGATTGTCGTGCGATCAAAAGAATCAGTGGTAGAATTCCAGGAATAAGAATAGATATAGGCCGTTTCATCGGCACCAGGATCTTTTCCACTATGTGCATATTTCCTTTTTCCCGTCAGCAATTCATGTTTCCCATCTCCATCTAAATCTGCCCAGGATAAGGCATGAACTTGAGACCAGGATTCATCGATGGTATGTTTTACCCATTGTGTAATTTCTCCCTTTGGTTCCTGCTGCTCCATCCAATACAGCCCATAGTCATGCCCTTTGCCCCAAATAATATCGTTTCGCCCATCCCCATTTACGTCTACAATTTGCATGGGACAACTGCCTCTATCCAAACTCAGGTCTGAATGAAAGGTCCAATTTCCCTCCCAAATATCTCCGTCAGGCTGCTCGTACCAACCCGTATCAATCAATATATCTTTTTGGCCATCGCCATTGATATCCCCAAACCCCACTCCGTGGCTATTATGAGGGCCAATGAGGGTTCCGATTAAACTAGGGTGTCCAAATAAATCCTTCTCCATTCGCCACACCGTAAAAGGTATCCTGGCATCCCAACTGTTCATAATATATTCAGGAACCCCATCTCCATCCAGATCCTCGAGGTAGGCTGCCTCACTGTGGGTATTCTGTGTATTTGCTAGGGCCGACCCCTTCCATTCCAAGCCTTTCTGTAGTGCTTCTGCTCCTGGATTTTTATACCAGTAAACGTGAGGATCATCCCAGCCCGTAGTAAGGATATCCGGGTACCCATCCTGGTCTACATCATAACTGTGTTCTCCATTATTTGTCGCATAGTCGGTACCATGTAACCTAAGGGGACGAAGGGGCCGTGGAACAAATTCAGGGGCTTCATACCATAACCTTCCAGCAATAACATCTGTTTTTCCATCTCGATTCACATCAGCAAGGGTACAGCCTTCATTGTTATCAACACATAAAAGCTGAGACCGAAAAGTAGGTTGGGCAAAGGGAGTAATCCAACTGCCAAGTAAGGTGATCAATAAAAATAGCTTTAGCTTATCCATGTAGCATACCCTTAAGGTTCAAACCGATCTATTAATTCCTTCTTATAAAATAGGTAATCCCCCCTACAGCAACAATCCCTATTCCAATCAAACTTTCTAAAGGGCGCTCATACAGCATAAAGCCCAATATCCAAACACTGAAGAGAATGTACAGAATTTGTGCATAAGGCTTAAATGGACTCGTAAAAGTCTCTGAACGTTTTTTTACAAATAGTAAAGAAGCGATTGTCAGTGTACCCATAAGTTGGAGCACAAATCCTGCATATAGCAATACCTGTTCAAAGGAACCCGTCAATGCGAGGCCTATACTTATGGCTGTTTGAAGCCACAAGGCTCGAGTAGGGATGCCTAGTCGATTGGTAACCGACAAGGGTTTCCATAACCGATGCTCACGGGCCATCGCATAGGTGACCCGTGATCCAACCCATAAATAGCTACTCATCGTGGCTATAAGCTGTAGGGCAATACAAATACTCACCCATTTTCCTACCTCACTTCCAAAGCGACCCGCAAAGGTGATGTATGTAACTTCTACTTGTCCAGCAAGTTGTCCCACATCAGCATGTCGCAACATGACCACTTGTAAGAGTACATACAAGAGGATAACCATAGCTGTGCCTCCTATCAACGCCTTGGGTAGACTTTTCCTAGGCTCTTGGATCTCTGTCACAATATAGGCGGCCTGATTCCAACCCGTATACGCATAGGTAACGTAAATCAAAGCTACCGCAAATCCAGGGAGTAAAACTTCCCCCCGCCAGGAGTTGTCAAGCTTGAAGGCATTTTCGGCTACAGGAGCAGCAAATAACCCTACAAGAACCAGCGCTAGTACAAAGAGTAGCTTGAACAGAAAGGATATATCCTGAAACCTCCCACTTTGACGCACGCTGAATGAGTGGACCAAACTCAATAGCAAGATGAGCCCGATTCCAAGGCCATCTAATACTTTCCCAAATCCCAAGGGAGCCAAATAATCGGACATGGCAATGGCGGTAAGGGCGATTGGAGCTGAAAAACCTACGGTAAGGGAGGCCCAAGCATATAAATATCCAACAAAGGGGTGGAAGATTCGGGAAAGGTAGACATAATCCCCTCCAAGCTCTTGAAAATGAGTCCCTAGCTCTGCATAGGTAAATGCACCAATCAGGGCAAAAATTCCTCCTAAAACCCATAGCAGTACAATACTCCAGGTATTTTGTACGTCGAGTAGTTGAAATCCTAAGCTTGTAAATACACCGGTTCCAATTATGGCTGATACCACTAGGCCCATAGCAGTACGCCAACTAATTTTTTGTGGAGAATAGGTCAATAGGAGAGGTATTTTCGACAAAAATAACCTATTCCCAGATCTTTGCAATTGCCACGTTAATGACTCATCCAAGAAATAAAACCCTCAGGGAGGTAGTATCCCTTAATGAGCCAATGCGAATCACGTTCGATTCACTGAATAATGGGGGGGCGTAAACTTGGTAGTGATTTAACCAATCAATCCTTTCGTTTACAGGGCGTCGAGGCTTTCCCAAAAAGCTGTAGCCTATGATTCTATCAAATCCAAGGTTTAGCAAAGGGAATTTTGCCTAAATAGCGATACATACAGCTAGGGTTGGACTTTCACCACAGGATAAAAGGCCACATGATTTTCAATCGCCTTTGCTGCTTCAGATGCCTTGGGATAATACCATGCCGCATCTGTCAATGATTCCTCCCCTATTTTTACTGTATAATAGGAAGCTTCTCCCTTCCAAAAGCAGGTGGTATGGGTATCGCTGGGTACAAAATATTCTTTGTTGATAGATTCTGGAGGAAAGTAATAATTCCCTTCGACAACTTTTGTTTCACTGCTTTCAGCTAGTACGATATCTTTATAAATCGCTTTCATAGAATGTATGTTTTTGATTAAACAATCATCTGCCTATTGATTGTTTTCAAAGATCCTTGATCTCCCTTTATTTTCCTGTAAGGCATGCGACGATTATTTACAACTATTACCTATCCGACATGCTTTTTCCGTAAAATGAGGAAATAGCCTATCGTACGTACAGAAGTACTATTAGGTAAAGTACCTTCCATCGGCTTCAAATCTACGTATTCATACCCTTTTCGGTCCCATTCACTAAGGGCTGTTTCGATTTCTTGAGCTAATTCTTCTCCAGACTTTTTGTGAACTTTCCAGACGTTATTCTTGTCCTCTGGCTTAATGGAAAAAAATAGGGTTTTGTGGGAACTCATCGTACTAGTATGTTTTTGTATAATTGCTACTTCTCGGTCTACCTAGATAAAATTTACTTCTCATTAAAATCATTTAGGGCCTCTACATTAAACATTTCTTTAAAGATCCTAAAATATCTGAAAGGTCCGAGTTTTTGTGTATTAGGGGGAGAATGGTTAGGTAATCGGTGGTGAAAAAGCCAGAAAGAGTTCTCAGTTGGTAGGTTGAATAGTTAAATAGTCGATGGTCCACAGTTTGGGTTGTTAGTGCTTGATTATAGGGGTAAGGATAGTTAAATCGTTCACAGTCCACAGTTTAATTTGTAGGTTAAGTTTTTTCAGTGTTCGTCATAATCCGTTCTATAAAGTCAGTTTCGAAAAGGGTTCTGGGTGAGAGGAGTTGGGTAGTCGGTGGTCCGTAGTCCGTAGTCCGTGATAAAAAAAAGTGCTAGAAAGAGTTCCTGGCTGGAAGGTTGAATAGGTAAATAGTTAATGGTCCACAGCTTAGGTTACAAGTTCAGGGTATCTCAGTGTCCCTCATAATCCGTCTTAAAAAGTCAGCGTCGAAAAGGGTTCAGGGTGGGAGGGTAGGATAGTTGAATAGTCGATAGTCCGTAGTCCGTAGTCCGTGGTAAAAAAAAGAGCTAGTTGGATAGTCCTTAGTTCCTCAGCGTCTCTTAGCATATGCTAAGTCTCTAAAATTCTGCATAATCTGCGTCGAAATGGCCAGATAGTTAAATAGTCG
>JBCCTX010000176.1:0-15931 GCA_039197765.1 Bacteroidota bacterium | reverse complement strand
TGCAAGCGGACTCTTTGAAAACCGAAGCCTCAAATCTGGCCTATTTGGATCAAATTGCACGAGGACAAGGGAAAAAATTGACAGGACAGCGTTTTCTCGAACTTGAAGAGGCTTACCAATTAGATTGGGCTGCCGATTACCTGGAATCACAGAAGGAATGGGGAGTGGCTTATAGCGTTCTAGAAAAAAGCCAAGGTATAACACCAGAATTAGGAAAACTATTGCGCTTATTTGGTCTTGCAGATACCCTGAACCAAGAGATTGACTTTAATCGCATACTGCAACTCAAGGAGGAGACTGACTTTAAGGAAGCAGCAAAGTATTTTAAAGAGAGGGGCTTATGGTCCAAGGCAGCGCGTTTGTATGAAAGAAGTTATTCCCTTTCTCCTAGCCCCAAGACCTTAATTCAGTTGTATGAATTGAGCGATTCGTTGGAACAAGGTTTTGATTTTGGCCGATTCTTAGCCTTGGATGCTTCAGCAGAATTAGAGGAAGTAGGGAACTATTTTATAGAGGGAAAGGAATGGGAAAGGGCGAAAAAATTATATGAAAAAAGCTATTTGTTAACTCCCAACTCCAAGACTTTAATCCAGTTGTATGAATTGAGCGATTCCTTGGATCAAAGTTTTGATACCTCGCGGTTTTTGGCCTTACCCGACCTAGTAGAATTGGACCGCGCTGCAAGCCATTTTCTCCAAGTAAATGATTCCCTAATGGCTCAAAAATTATCAGCGAAAATACAAGAAAGTTGTGAGGAAGAAATTCAACCGGAGCTAGATGCTCGAAGTCGTTATGTTCTAATGTCCTATTGTTCAACCCCAAGATTTGATGAACTATTCTTGGTAGATTCTGTTGAGCAATTACTGGATTTTATTGCCTTTCTAGGGAGTCAAGATCCTGATTCTATCCTACTAGAACAGTTACACAAACTTTGCATACATGCGCAACAATTTCAACCCTCTTTGGCCTTTGACTCTCTTGGAGATGTATATTTTCAATATGCTTGGGATGAACAGATGCTCAGTGGAATGTATAAGGAGGGGGAAATTATGATCCTACATGGGTTGGAACTTGCACCTGACAATGCCTACCTAACCCTGATTTATCCAGCGGCCTTGCTGTTCCAGGGAAAATATGCACAGGCAGGAAAGGAGATTGAGAAATGGAGGGAAGTACCTTGGAAAGAAAAAGAAAGAGATTCATTTGAATTTTTTAAGGACGGATACAAGCGTGTATTTGAGATTCTGGAGGCGGACTCACTTATCCCCAAAGAGCATGAATCGGAGTTGGAGCGTATCAAGGCCTTGCTAATGGGAGAAAGTAAGTAGAGCAAACATAGCGAGCTTTGATTTTAAAAAAGGATTTTTAATCTCCAAATGATTTTTACCGCAGAGAAAAGGAGGGAAAAAGGAGCTTGAGGAGATGTTATAAAAAAAGGGATGCCTCCTCAGGCATCCCTTCTACTTTCACTCAAAAAATTCACACTACTACTACTATCAATAATGTATCAGTTTGATTTCCCTTTGAATTATCTCGTTAGATCAACCATGTATCCAAAAGATACGGTGGTTCCTTGGTGCGCCACTTTTCCTTCATCAGAAATGCTGGCTACGTGGTCTAGGCTTACCTGGTGGCGAACGTCTACGACGAGACGAGACCCCTTCATGCGGTAGTTCAAAGCGCCTCCGACGATGAAGGACCACTGAACCTTGCGAACTTCGCTAAGTTCTCCACCAATCTCGAGGTCGCGCTCGAACGAATCCGTCCAAGAACCTCCCTCAAAGGTAGATACCAAGGTGCTGTTCTCCGTTCCTCTCAAGGCGATTCCTATAGAAGGTCCCCAGAATACATCTGCGGAGAAGCGCTTCTGAGAAGGAGAGATTTTAATTAGGATAGGCGCTTGTACGAAATCTACATCGTACTGGCAAGTCTGCTCGCTGAAGGCAGCAGTTCCAGAAGAAGATAGGGAACTAAGGGAGCGAGACAGGGTGCCTGACTGGCGATGAAGATTAAATTCAGGCTGTATAGCTGCTAGCTTACTCAAACGAATTTCTACAGGTAAAGAAATCGAAGGATTTGCTATTGTTTTGTTATCTAGGACTTGATTTTGAAGGCTCAAAGATCCAAAAGAAACGCCTCCTCTAACTCCGACTGAAACTTGTCCAAACAGTGGGCTGATAGATCCCATGAAGAAGATGGCAAGTAATAAGGTCAATTGGTTTTTCATAATTCAAAGGGTTATTCAAACTGATATTTTTCCACTAATTGTTCTTTGTATGAGAAAAATTATATCCGTTTATCTTTTTTTAACGAGAATTAAACTCTTTGGTTTAACAGCTGGCGATCAATATTTTACAGATGATGTTTTTGTTCTTACTCTGTAATTGTATGACGATACATAATTATCAAATTCCGCTTGGAAATTTTTCAAAAATTTGGCGAATGAAACTTTTTTATGTATAAGCTGTCATTATCGCGAGCTAAATAAATTGGATAATTTATTTATCGGCATGAACTAAAAGAAGAATATTTTATTTTTGCAACAGAAAAAGTTGCCTAAAAGGGAGAGGACTGGGGGAGGGTCAAAAGGTAAAGTAGTAGCCATTGAAGGGGGATTTTGGGATGTAAGAAAAAATAGAAAAAGTTAATCGTTTTGTTCTTTTCTATATACGTTTCCCTTGCAATGGAGGTTGAAGGATTGAGTAAGTATAAAGGATAGAGCGCGTGATTTGTTAGCTAGCGTGTTTTTTCTGTCAAATCGCGTGCGAGTTCTGTAAGGGAATTTTCAGCAAAGGAAGTTTTATATTCCCAAGCTATTTATAAGGAAAGATTGGGCTGCAGAATATTTTATGTAAGGTTGTGGGGCTTACCTTCCTAGATCCACTCGATAGCCCCAGGTGATGGCCAGGCTTCTATTAGATACATTTCCAGGGTTCCAGTTGGGATCTAGGTGGGTTGTGCCGATGGTATAGCGTACATCCATGAGAATTTCTCCCCTATATCTTTTGCTGAGGTTTCTTCCACGAATACGGTAAGCGATCCCTGAACCGATTACCACTCCTATGTCAAAGTTTTTTATTTCCCCCCCTGCCAATCCGCTATCCAAGGTGCGGGTTACAGGCGGATCTTCCGATTGAAGGCCAAAGGATTCTTCGGATCGGGCATTGAGAAGGATTCCCAAACTAGGCCCAGCAAAAGCTTGGAAGGAAAAAGCCCTGTAGCTTTCCGGGGCGAACTTTATCAGAAAGGGGGTTTGGAGGTAATTCAGGGAAACGCGACCCGAGAGTGCACTGAGAAATCCCCTGTTTCCGTCGAGTGAACTTCCCCGAGTGTAGTTCACCCCTCTTTGTGAGAAACCCAGTTCAGGCTGTAAGGCAATCCATTCGTTCAACCGAATTTCGACAGGAACCGCAAATTCCCATCCTCCAATTTCCCGTATATTTATAGCGTCTGGGGTTACCCGAAAAGAACTTACGCTAATTCCTGACCGAAAACCGAGGCTCAATTGTGCCTGGGCTGAAAATGATAGCAGCCATAGGAGGCTTATTGCAAAGAGACCTTTTACAACCTGTCTGTTACTTACACCCATATGCTAGAACACGTTTATTTTATTCGTATGTATTTCCCTTCCTATTCCTTCCTCTTACCTATCATCTGTAAAACCCTATTTTTTCTCCTTTGTACTCATCAGGAGCTTTTCGCTCAATCTCCGCGTGCCAGGGAGTTAGGGATTGAAATCGGGATTCTACCCACGGGGGCGCTTAATGCTATAACAGATGTAGCAGGAGTAAAAGTGGGGCATGTGACCCTGGTTGAGGATGAACACATCCGGACGGGGGTAACTGCTATACTTCCCCATCCAGGGAATATTTTTCAAGAGAAGGTGCCTGCAGCGATGTACCTAGGCAATGGCTTTGGCAAGCTCATGGGCTATAGCCAGGTGGAGGAGTTGGGGAATATTGAGACCCCGATCATCCTTACAAATACCTTGAGTGTTCCCATGGCTGCGGAGGGATTAATTGATTATACCATGAGGCAGCCGGGAAATGAAAGGGTGAGATCGGTGAACCCCATAGTTGGGGAGACCAATGATGGCCGTCTTAATGATATCCGAGGGAGACATGTACGACCCCAGCATATAATAGCGGCAATTGAAAAAGCCAAGGATGGAGCAGTTGCCGAAGGAGCCATCGGAGCGGGAACGGGGACGATCTGCTTTGGTTTCAAAGGAGGAATGGGTACCGCTTCCAGAAAGCTCCCCAAAGAGGTAGGAGGATACACTGTGGGCGTACTCGTACAAAGTAACTTTGGAGGGGTGTTAGAAATTGATGGCGTTCCTGTTGGGGTGGAGTTGAATCAATACTACATGCAGGACCAGCTTACTTCATCCGATTCTGCGGATGGCTCTATTATGGTGGTGCTTGCCACAGATGCGCCTGTGGATTCCCGAAACCTCAAGCGAATGGCCAAACGCGCAGTTATGGGCATTGCAAAAACAGGGGGAATTGCCTCTAATGGAAGTGGAGATTATGTGATTGCCTTTTCCACCTTCGAACAAAACTTTGTCACATATACTGCAGATACCTCAGTATATGAGCCGATCCTTTTGCGAAATGCAGAAATGTCTCCCTTATTTTTGGCAACCATTGAGGCTACAGAAGAAGCAATTGTCAATTCTCTCATTGCTTCATCGGGCTATTCTTATAAAGGAGTTAAAGGCTTGCCTGTAGAAAAGGTACAAGAACTTATGAAGAGTTATGGGAGGGAGTAAGTTGAGGAGTTAGGAAAGGTAAGCTATCGGATGAACGTTTTGGACTGTATAGTAGGCTACAATAGAGTCAAAAGTATTGTTGTGGAATGTTGCTACATTCCATCAAGCGGACCTGGCAAGGGAAGAATCCTATTTGCTTATATGATTCGACCACCACTCTTCTAGGCTCAACACACCATTTAATGTAGAAATATTAAAGGGCATGGCCTCTTGAAAAGAAATTTGGGTCTGCTTTTGGATGTCTGATGCATCCCGAACGGTTACTAACTCCTGTTCTTCATCAAAGGAGACAACAATTCTTGCCTGTTGATCAAAAATCATGGCTGACTTTTGAAGCGCCCTTTTTAGAATAGTGGACTTAGCCACGCGTTCCTCGCTACGTGAAAATAATCTCAAAACCCCCACTGTGTTATATGTGCTACAGCTTAAATAATGGTACTTGCTGTATTATAACGCCCATTATATAGGCTATTATTGCAATATCTCAAAATAATCTAAAATTTCCAGGCAAAAACCTCACCCTTATTTAGGTTTTCCATCTATAGGGAAACCTATAGAAAAAAATATAGGTCTTACTTCTTGAATTCAGAGGCATCTCTGTATTTCCTCTCTTGTACCCTATCCGCAGTTTTGTAGAGAACCTTAATCAACATAAAAAACGGATTATGAAAGAGGAAATAAAACACATTATTATTAAGCACCTCAGCGGTGGAAAGGAAAATCAGGTCGAAGAATTTGCCTATGGGCAGACTACCACCATAAGCTTTGGCCGTTCAGCTGATAGCGACATCCAGTTTGATTCAGAACAAGATGCAGCAGTGAGCCGTAACCATGGAGTTATTTCCAAAGGAAGTGAACCTGCATCCTTCACTATTGCTGATAAAGGAAGCTTAAATGGCACCTTTGTGAATGGGAAGAAAATTACTCTGGAGGAAGCCCTACAGCCTGGAGATGAAATCTCCTTGGGACCCAAGGGTCCTAAGTTTGTATTTGATATCTATCCTCGCGTTACCCATCAGGCTGCGACACAGTTGGTAGAGATACCTTCTATGGAGCCTGCGACGCGCGAGATGCAGGTTGCAGAAGAATTGGAACCCATGCCCGTATCAAAGGGAATTGGGAAGGAAACGTTCGAGCGCGCCATTGTTACAGAGCGGAAGCGATCCCAAAAGACTACCGTTTCTATTGTTGCTGCGGTAGTACTTGTTCTGCTCACGCTAGGATACACCTTCCGGAGTAGTATTCTACCCGAGCCCCCTCCAGTTGATATCCCTGAAATCCCCGATTACGACGAGCCTATGGATGTAGCAGCTATCGCTCAAACCAATACGGATAAAGTTGTCTTTATTGAATTTGGGTATAAGCTCTTACACACGGCTTCTGGAGACGATGTATATCACCACTACAGCCTCCAAAAAGATGAAAAGACTGGAAAGGAGTACTTAGTTCCCCTGTTTATAGAAGTGGAGCCCGGTATCGTAGAACCTTATTTAGGACTCAAGAAGGATGTAACCTATGGAGCCCCTATTGCAATTTCTGGTGCGACGGGAACAGGGTTTATCGTGGATGAAGATGGGTTCATTTTAACCAATCGACACGTTGCGGCCAACTGGAACGCTTACTATACCTTCCCGCAAGAGGCTCAGGAAGGATACCTATACCGTCAAGTGGCTGGAGAGTGGAAGATTGTGGGGACTACCCGTGCACCAAGCAACTGGGTTCCTGCTGAAACTCGCTTTTTCGGTCAGAAGCCTATGTCGGGAAAACTCATTGAGGGGGTAAATACTTACCTGGATGTGACCTTTGCCAAAACGGACCAGCGCACACCTGGCAAAATTGTCCGCATAAGTAATACCCATGATGTAGCGATGATCAAAATCGACCTACCCGGGAATTTGGTACCGGTACAATTGGCTTCGGCAGGCCAAGATGTTCTCCAGGGACAGAAAATTGCTGTCATGGGCTATCCCGGCCTTTCCCCAACGGTAGCCGTGGCAAAGATCTCTCAGGATTTTGCCAATCGCAGGACTCAGATTCTATCGGTTCCAGATCCTACTATTACAGATGGTACTATCGGAAAAATTATTAGAGGATCTAATGATACAGACAATCAACTCGTAGGAGGATACTACAGTACCATTGGAGAGTATTACCAGCTTACAGCAAGCGAAACGGGAGCAGGGAACAGTGGGGGACCCGTATTCAACAAGGAGGGAGAGGTAATCGGAATCTTCTCTGCATCCTACACTTCACAGGAAGGCGCGCGAATTACTTTTGCCATCCCCATCAAGTACGGCTTAGACCTAATGAATTCCCAGCAGGTAATACAGTAGCACTTAATCCATCAAGACATTCATTCTAAATTCTCTCAATGCTATGGCCTTTCTATTTCGGAAAAAAAGAAGAAAGCTTGTCCAAGTTCCTTCTCCAGTCAAGCAAATGGACTATCGAGCAGTTGCAGCGACCGATACAGGTTCTGTGCGGGAAAAAAACGAAGATAGCCTGATATTTCTTCGTCCTCATGAGCCGGAGAAGCGGACACAAAGAGGCTGTTTAGCCCTAGTTGCAGACGGAATGGGGGGCCATAGTAGGGGAGATATCGCTTCTGGAACTGCCACAGAGTGTATACCCAGGTATTTCTTTGACAGTTCAGAAGACATTCTTCCCGCATTGAAGAGGGGCTTTGAGCTTGCAAATAAGACGATCTATCAACAAGCGCAGAAGAAAGTCGCACTCAAAGGGATGGGAACTACTTGTACAGCAGTAGTCATGCGAGGGAATCAGCTGTTCCTAGGGCATGTAGGAGATAGCCGTGCCTATTTACTCAAGGGAGATACCTTGCACCAGCTTTCTGCCGATCACACCTATGTCCAGTTGTTGCTTGAACGAGGGCTAATCAAGCCTGAGGAAGTACTGAGTCATCCCGACCGAAATATCATTACACGAGCCATGGGAACCTCAGCACAGTTAAAGGCTGATTTCTCCTTGGTTGACAAGACTTTTGAAGTAGGGAATGTACTGGTTCTTTGTAGCGACGGATTGTACGAATACATCCCTGCCGAAGAGTGTAAACACATAATAGAGACACACTCTTTAAACGAAGCTGCTCAGGAGATGATTCATCTCGCTAAGAAGAGGGGAGGACACGACAACATTTCTGTGTTACTAGTGGAAGCACGTGAAGTGGAAGGACCTGAAACCATTAAAGAAACTCAAAACTTGAACCCCTCATGATTGGTAAAACACTACTCAACTTCCACCTGACTGAGAGTCTAGGAGAAGGAGGTATGGGAGCCGTATATAAGGCAACAGACCGAAATTTACAGCGCACAGTTGCCATCAAATTGTTACACCCCAACTTGGTATCTGATCCGGCAGCTTTTCAGCGCTTTCGCAATGAAGCCCATCTCAGTGCACGGATTTCCCATCCCAATGTAGCTACCTTACTCGATTTCCAGAAGACAGATACCCTTCACTTCATCGTTATGGAGTACGTGGAGGGAAAGGCACTAGATTCCCTGCTCAGGTTTCAGGAGCAAATACCTGAAAAGCTGGCGGTGAGAATCACCATGCAGGTTTTGGAAGGCCTGGAAGCAGCGCATGAAATGGGAATCATGCATCGAGACCTCAAGCCGGGCAATATCATGATCAATAAGCGCGGTTTTGTGAAGCTCATGGATTTTGGAATTGCACGGTTAGAGAATTCAGCACGCTTAACTCAGCAAAATCGGGTCATTGGGACCTTGGAATACTTGGCGCCAGAATTGATTAAGGGGGGAGAACCCAGTCGCAGCTCAGATCTGTATGCCTTGGGAATTTTACTGCATGAGATGCTTACGGGAAGGACTCCTTTCAAGGGAGAAAATGAAGCTGCCATCATGTACCAGATTACCCAAGGAAAATTGGATTTTGACTTCTCTCAGATAAATCCCCGCCTGGCTCAAGTCATCCGCAAACTGACCCATCGCCAAGTTTCTAGGCGTTTTCAACGGACAGCAGAAGTCTTAACAGAGCTTGAAAAACTTTACCCTCCAGGGAAAATTGACACAAAAGTGTTAACAGAAAAACTCCAGTATTCACCTAAGAGCTCCGTTGGACTTAAACTCGCCAAGCCCGTACTTCCCTCTGTTAGCCTTCCAGATTTTTCTGGAAAAAAGGTTCCTAAGTTTTCCTTGCCTTTTGACATGGATTTGCGGATTCTAGGGGTTGCGGTGCTTTGTTGCCTCTTCATATTGGTTCTGAGTCTTTTTCGTCCCAATGAAGAGCCTAAAGGGGACCTACCTACTGATCCTAAAGGGGAGATAACCAATAAAGGTACCCCTAACTCATTGGTGCCTTCTTCTTCTATGGCAAGAACGCAGGTTACTCCCTCGCAGCCCACCTCCCTCCCACAAGGACCTCAGAATCTTCCCAGTCCTGAGCAGGAAAAGCCTTCACAGAAAGAAGAAGAAAAGCAGCGTCCTACTAAAAGACCCAAACAGCATACAATAAAACCCTTCGCCAAGGTAGAAGAAGAGAAAGAAACTCCCCCTAAAAAGGAAGAGGCGAAAAGCCCTTCCGAAACGACCCAAATAGCCAAAGTAGAGCCAGAGGAGGAAAAAGCGAAGGATGTTTCTGAAGAAGAAGCATCTACCGAGAAGAAGTCTTCCCCTCAAAACACCGTTGTTGCCTCCCGTCGCGTCAAGTTTCCTGATTTGTCTGTTTCTGCAAGCTTGGGAGAAACTGTATCTACAGAAACCCATAGAGAAGGTCAGGAAATCACATTGTATTCCACACAGCCCATTTACCACTCAGGGGCTCTTATCATCAAAGACAAGGCAAAGCTGCGAGCAAAAATTAAAAAGCTCAGGAGGGGAAAAGGTGGGAAGAAGGCCTTCCTTGCACTAGAGTTACTAGCAATTGAAACTTCCGGGGGGGCTTGGCTCCCTGTTCATTACCCCGAATACAGTAACCTCAATAAATACCAAGTAGAATTCAAAGAGGGACTCGTTCTTTCAAAAATCAAAATCAAATCAACCTCAATCTATGTACCCCAAACTAATTGATCTTATGAAACCTATATATGTATGTTTATTTGCCCTGTTACTAGTATTGTGCCTTACAGGGAAGGCCCAGGATATACGATCTAACACAGAAGGCTTTTCTGTCAATTTGAACCCTTCTTATGCTTCTTGGAGTTCCGAGAGTGTTTTTTTAGGAAGTCTGGATGATCTGGAGCCCACAGGACTGGGAATTTATGCCAAGGTAGCTTACGGCTTTACACAGAATATCGAGGTGTATGTGGGATATGGAATAGAAAGCTTTAACCGCGAGGTAGACTGGGATACCTATAGAAGTGGAACGTTTGACCTTGGAGGACGTTTCAACTTTGGGGCGACCCTTCGCCCGCTTCGCCCTTTCGCCGAAGTTGCCCTTTCTATACACGATATGACCATAGACCCTATTGCTTTTGATGGAAGTACAGAAGTTTTTAACTTAAATGTTCAGGGGAGTTCGTTTACTGCAGGATTAGGCCTTCACTACTTCCTGCTTTCCAACCTGAGTCTCACGTTAGTAGGGAAAGGAAGTTTTGGTAGCTTTGGAACAGCCTTCCTATCGGGAGAAGAAGTGTTAGGATTGGACGAAAGCCTAGATTTTGAGATGTATCGCATTCACCTGGGCGCAACGTATTTTTTTGAGTGATTTCTCCGCATTTTGCTGAGTTGCTTTTAGGTACCAGCGTAAAACCGATTCGGTATGTATTCTTTAAGCCAGATGAAACCAAAGTTTCCTTGGACCTTTTTATTTCACCACAGAGGATCAAGGAGTAATCAAAAGAGAAAAAAGAGGGTATTTAAGGATTAGATACCTAAAAAGGTACATTCGGTCTCTCTGTGTACCTCCCCATCCCCTTTCAAAGGGGATAACAGGGGTCTATCTGACAAAACGCTGCGGTAAAAATCAATCGATTATAAAAACCCTTTAGGGTACACATGAAGATACTGGACGCTTTCATTACCCCAATTCTTTTGCTTAGGTACTTACAACTTTACCCGAAAAATTTTCATAGAAGATCAACTTTCTGATAAGAACTACCTAACTTCAAACTTCAAACCTCGAACGTTAACCCATACTAACCCACTACCTCCGTACATGTCTACCACTTCCATCCGAATACTCCTTGTTGACGATCACCAAATTATTCTGGATAGTCTGGAATTACTTTTTGACCTTATGGAAGGGGTGGAAGTGGTAGGAACCCTGCGCGACAGTAGAGAGGTTCTCCCCTTTCTCGGACAGCATCCCATAGATTTGCTGGTTACAGATTTGACTATGCCTTACTTGGATGGCATTCAATTGAGTTTTCAAGTGCGCGAGCACTTTCCCGATCAGAAGATCCTCATGTTGACCGTCAACGACCAGCCAGATCTGATTCAAGATGCATTTAAAGCAGGGGTTTCTGGGTATGTGATGAAGAAAGCTGGGCGTGAAGAACTGGAACAAGCTGTGAGAGCTACGGCTTCCGGTCAATTACATTACAGCCAGGAAGTGATGAAAACCCTGTTGATGGGGTCAGAGAAAGAGGATCATGAGGAAAAATTAAAGCAACTTACGAAACGGGAGATTGAAGTCATCAAGCTCATTGTCCAGGAATACTCTTCTCCAGAGATTGCCGAAAAATTATTCATTAGTTTAGGTACCGTAGAGACCCATCGACATAATATTTTTAAGAAACTTCAAGTAAAAAATTCTATAGGAGTAGTAAAATTTGCCTTAAAATACGACTTGGTATAGCCACATAGTTTTTCTATGCGCCGAATAGGAATTGTCATATATATCGTCTTGGGAGTCAGCTTGTCTGGGCTATTTGCACAGCAGGCTGACTCCCTCTTTAAGCTTTATAAAGAAGCTCAGTTTTTGGAGCCTGCATTGCATCGGGATACGATGTCCATTGAGCGCTATGCGGCTTATGCAAAGAAACAATTGAATAATGGGCATCAGGATGCCGAGGCCATTGTAGATACCTTATATCAATTAACTTCAGCTTCTGCTTGGCCCCGCGGAGGAGGAATTTACTTGCATGTAAAAGGCTTTTTTCACGATAGGGAGGGCAATATGGACGAAGCGTTGAAATACTACAACCTTGCCATAGATAGCTTGCGAGTAGTAGCTCCTTACTCCAAGGATCTCGCTATTGCCCTTAGAGGGGCAGGCTTTGTACTACTGAATACAGGTTTGTATGAGGAGTCCTTAGAAACGCTCCAGGAGGGCTATGCTGTTGCAAAATTGGCTAAGGACGTCAACAGCCAGTGGGTAACCTTGAACTTTTTTGGGGATTACTACTACTACAGTGCCTTTGGGCAGGAGCAATTTGATTCAGCTCTTCACTATTATTTGAAGACTGATACCCTCATGAAAGTCCACAAGCTGGGGAGCTACTACCAATCGGATAACGACCTAGGCCTTGCGAATGTCTACCGTAGATTGGGAAAAGATTCCCTTTCCGAATGGCATTTCAACCGTTCCCTGAAACTCGCAGAAGAAGCAGAAAATTATGGGGTGATCTACGCCCTGTATGTAGATAAAGCCGAGGTGGTAGAAAAAGAAGGGAAATTGTTGGATGGGCTAAAATTAAAATTGGAAGCCTATGAATACGTCCAAAAATCAGGGTGGATAGAGTTTATCGCCCGTGCGGACCGCCACTTATATGATAGCTACAAATCTCTGGAGGACTATGAATCTGCCCTTTTTTACTACGAGAAGTACAACCGGGCACAAGACAGTATGCGAAAGGATCAAGCTGCTGCTCGATACCAGGAATTAGAAGCAAAATACGAGAGCGAAAGAAAAGAACAACAGATTATCCAACTGGAAAACGATCAGTTAGAACAATGGCGCAATTTCTTATTGATACTTTCTGTGCTCGCAGCTCTTCTGGTTGGCGTTGTCGTCTGGAATAATCGAAAATTATCCAAAGCTAACCGTATTCTTGAAAAGAAGAACAAGGAAATTATGGTTGCTCAATTGAAAGGGCAAAACCTTGAGCGACGCAGAATGGCCACGGAACTACACGATAACCTCAATACGAAAATCGCAGCGATACGCTGGCAATTGGAAGCTATTGCTCCTTCAGCAGACGGAAAGGTCCAAAAAATCCTCCAAAAAACCCTTGACCTAGTAAATGACGTCTATGGAGATGTTCGATTGATTTCTCACAACCTTATGCCAGAAAAGGTAGAAGCCCTAGGCCTGATACAGGCACTGGAAAACTTGATTGGTCAATTGAAGCAGAACAACAAGGTAAAGTTTAACTTGGTAGTCAATACCAAGCCCGACTTTGATTTTGGCTCTCTCACCTATCCCCTTTACAACATTATTTTCGAGATGATCAATAACATCCTTAAACATGCAGAAGCAAAAAATGGTTGGATCAGCATCTCTGAAGAGAATCGTTCTATTCTAGTTACTGTGAGTGATGACGGAAAAGGATTTGACATTGATCAGATGCATAATGGCTATGGCATTCGAAACATCACTTCCAGGCTGGAAAACATAAGGGGAAAGTGGAACATTGAGAGCAGCCCAGGGCGAGGAACTCAATTTTTTATGGAAATCCCCAAAATTTCCTAGAATCTTATCTGAATCTCTCTAGGTTTGGGCAAATTTGAGTAGGTTCAGGATATGAAGAGTTTCTCCTTTATTAAATACCTCGGTTTTTGGGGATTTGTAGCCATACTGCTATGGTCTTGTGAGGCTACCCCCTCATCAACTCCTTCCAACGAAGCAATGGAAGTATCTGATTCTACCATGCTAGTATATATAGGTACAGCCAGTGGCGAAGATTCTGTTGGAATTTACTGTCTAGGTTTTGATCCCCAAAGCGGAGCCTTAACGATTAGACACAACACGCCAGGATTGAGAAACCCGGGCTATTTAGCTCTCTCTCCTGATAACTTACAACTCTATGCTGTCCATGGAGTTCCTGGTCAACCAGAAGGAGGAGTTAGTGCTTTTTCCATTGATCCAGCTTCAGGCGAATTAGAGCGGATTAATCAGGTATCCACCCAAGGGAGAGGAGCCTGCTACGTAAGTGTACAACCTTCGGGAAACTATGTGATGGTGGCTAACTACAGCAGTGGTTCTGTAGCAACTTTTGGGGTTTCAGAAGAGGGAGAACTCAGCGAGGCTTTATCTGTTGTGCAGCACGAAGGTTCTGGTCCCAATGTAGAAAGGCAGGAAGGGCCTCATGCCCATTATATCGAGCAAGGAATAGGAGGATATATGTTTGCTTCTGACCTGGGAACCGACCAGGTGATGCTATACGAGTTGGATCAGACTACAGGTGCGTTAAGCAGTGCTTCCCAAGGCTTTTTACAGCTTGAGCCAGGACAAGGACCGCGCCATGTAGATTTTCATCCCAATGGGAAATATGTGTATGTTATGAATGAGTTAATGGGGTCTGTAAGCGTTTTTTCCTATGATGAAACAAATGACTCCTTCAACAGGGTCCAAACCCTGAGTTCCCTACCAGAGGATTTCGAGGGATTCAATAAGAGTGCAGACATCCATATTCATCCCTCTGGGAAATTCCTGTATGCCTCCAACCGTGGCGACTTAAATAGCATCGCCATCTTTTCTGTGGATGCAGAAAATGGGACCCTCGCCCTGGTGAGTATTCAGTCAGAGGGAATCGCCTGGCCCAGAAATTTTGCTATTGATCCTGCGGGTAATTTTTTACTCGTTGCAAATAGAGACGAAGACGCTATTCGCAGCTTTCGAATTGACCTTGAGACAGGAATGTTGACAGATACCGGGTATAAAGCAGAAGTTCCCAAGCCGATCTGTATCAAATTTACTGGGCTATGAAGGTTATGTTTAACTATAAACACAGAAGCTAAATCAAGTTGAAACTACAAACGTTAAACGTGAGAGTTGGCTTGAGGCCTTTAAGAATATTTAACCCTTATTACTATGAGGAAATCAGCTAATATTTGGATTATATGCCTTCTTGGGGGCTTTTACTATGCCCAAGCCCAAGACCTCGGAAAGATAGACTTTCCGACTTCAGGAAGTGAAGCTGCCCAAGCGCACTTTATTGAAGGCAGCTTACTCCTCCACAGTTTTGAGTTTGAAGATGCACGAGAAGCTTATCAGAAAGCCCAAAAGGTAGCTCCCGGATTTGCTATGGCTTATTGGGGTGAGGCTATGACCCATTTTCATCCACTTTGGGATTACCACGACCAGGAGAAGGGTAAGGCCGCCCTGAATAAGTTAGGGGAAAATACCGAAGCGCGTTTGGCGAAAGCCCCTACAGAAAAAGAGAAAGATTGGGTAAAAGCCGTAGAAATCCTCTATGCTGAGGGAGAGTCTAATACACAGATCCAAGCCTATTCGGATTTTATGGGCATACTTAACAACAAGTATCCCGATGACCATGAGTTCGCTTCCTTTTATGCCATTTCCCTTTTGAGTACCAGTTTTCAGGGAAGAGACTCCTATAAATACATGCGTGCAGCATCTATTGTAGAAGAAGTATACGCGAATAATCCCCTTCATCCGGGTGCTTTGCATTATTTGATTCATTCGTATGATGATCCTATCCATGCTCCGCTAGGCATGCGTGCAGCCATTCGCTATGCTGAGGTAGCTCCCGATGCAGCGCATGCCTTACATATGCCTTCCCATATTTTCATTGCTATGGGAATGTGGGATAGGGTAGTGGGAATGAACGAACAGTCTTCCTCAGCTGCCGATAGGCGGAGGGCTCGCAAAAACTTGGGAGTGGACAGTCGAGGGTTTCACTCTCTACACTGGCTTCAGTACGGGTACTTGCAGCAAGGTCGTCAGGAGAAAGCCTTGGAACTCCTCAATAATATGCAGAAGGACTACCAAGAAAGTAGGTCTCGTAGAGCTGCTTATCACTTGGCCGTTATGCGCGCAGGGTATTTGATTGAAACCCAGGATTGGGAACATGCGGCAAATACCATCCAGATCGATAAATCAAAGCTTCCAAAAAAAGCCTTAGCGGTAGATCGGTTTGTAAGGGGACTGGCTTATATGAAGCAAGGCAAACTGCTCTCCACCCAGAAGCTTCAAGAGCAATTGGAGGCCATGGCTCCTATGGCTCAGCACCAGGATATGTTCGATGTAGGCGGTGGGAAGACTACTTGTTGCTCCCCC
>JBCCTX010000175.1:0-15950 GCA_039197765.1 Bacteroidota bacterium | reverse complement strand
GACCAATACCCTAGGGGAGAAGGTGCAGACCTTTAAAACAGAATTGAAGGCCCTTCCTGAAGTACAAAATGCTTCCATTAGTGCTTTTCTCCCAATTGAAGGCGCCATGCGAAATGGGACAGGTTTCGAAACAACAGAGAAAGAATCCTCTGGAGGAGCAAATGGGCAGCAATGGCGTGTAGACTTTGACTACATCAATACCCTAGGGATGAAGATAGTGGAAGGAAGGGGTTTCAATTCAGAAATGCGGACGGATTCTCAGGCCGTGATTGTCAACCAGAAAATGATTCAAGAGTTGGGCCTTGAAAGTCCCATCGGCAAGCAAATTGATTTTAATGGAGCTTCTTGGACGATTATTGGTGTGGTGGAAAACTTCCATTTTGAGTCTTTGCGTACTAAGGTAAGACCTATAGCCCTTTGGATCGGTAATAGTCCTTCTCGAATCAGTATTCGCGCTAAGTCAGGGGATATGGCAAAAGTACTCGCAAGTGTAAAAGCTGTCTGGAAAGACTTTGCCCCCAACCAACCCATTCGCTACCAATTTATGGATGAGAGCTATGCACGGATGTATGAGGATGTTCAACGCTCAGGTAATTTATTTACCAGTTTCGCAGGTCTTGCCGTTATCATAGCTTGTTTGGGACTTTTCGGGCTGACAGCCTACATGACGGAACGTCGTAGCAAAGAAATAGGGATACGAAAAATTTTGGGCGCCTCTGTAAAGCAAATTGTCGAGTTACTTTCCAAAGATTTCTTGAAACTCGTTCTTCTATCGATCCTTATAGCAAGTCCCCTAGCTTGGTACATTATGAAGCAGTGGCTGGAGGGTTTTGCCTATCAAATTGATATCCAAGTATGGATTTTTATCCTTGCGGGTTTTGTTACCCTCCTGATAGCCTTTCTCACGATGAGTTATCATTCGATACGAACGGCCTTGGCCGATCCAGTGAAGTCCTTGCGTACTGAATAAGCGGGTCTTTGCCATTTTACGAAAGACTTTCATTTGCTAAAATAGTTTAGGAGAAGGCATTATCCCCTAAACGCCTAGATTCATTTATCTCATGTTGAAAAAACAAGCTGAGCGTTTTTTTGAGTGGTTTTGCCATCCCGATTACTACAGAGACATTCGTGGTGATCTAGAAGAACTGTATCTGGATCGCCTAGCGTCTCATTCTGAATTCCAAGCAGACCTGTATTTTACTAAGCAGATTTTGCTGTGCCTTCGACCAGCGCTCATCAGACCGTTCAAATTTTTTAACACCTTCAAACATCCCATTATGTTTACCCATCATGCAAAAACAGCCTTGCGCTTTATGCGAAAAGAAAAGGCATACACTGCGATTAAAATTGGTGGTTTTGCCCTAGGAGTGGCAGCTTGTTTACTACTGATGTTATTTCTTCAATATGAGCTCAGCTATGATGATCACATACCTGAGAATGAAAATATCTATCGAGTTAATATGACTTGGTTAATGGGGGGAGACGTTACAGGTGTCGATTTTCCAGCACCCTTTATAGATGTCTTGCGCAATGACTACCCAGAGATAGAACTGGCAGCCCGGCACAGTATGCCTGTTTTTCTTAGGGGTTCTCGCAACCTCATTCGTCCTGAGGGTGGAACCGAAAACTCTTATGAAGAAGAGGTTACCTATGCAGAGCAAGCATTTTTAGACATCCTTCAGGTTCCGATGGTTTATGGAGATCGCGCAACAGCCTTGAGCGAACCCAATTCTGTCGTGATCTCTCAGAGTAAAGCTGAGAAATACTTTCCCGGTATTAACCCTGTCGGAAAGACCCTGATTGTGAATGACTATGAAAAACAGCCGCTTACAATTGGCGGTGTTATGAAGGATTTTCCTCCTAACTCTCACCTCACCTTCCACTTTTTGTATTCTTTAGAAGAAAAGGAGTTTTGGAATGGAGAGCGGTATGACTGGTGTTGTAACAACCATAGAAATTATGTCAAACTTCGTCCAGGAACGGATGCAGACCGCTTTACAGAAAAGCTTGCGGAGGTATTGCCCAAGTATTACCTCCCAGCTTATGAAAAAATAGGTATTCCTAATGCTAAGGTAGAGACTGATAGTATGCGGATTAGTTTACAGCCGATAAATGACATTTATCTAAATGGGGAAGTCTTTGATGACCATGTACACGGAGACATGCGTCTCATTTGGATTTTTGGAGCAGCAGCCATCCTTATTTTGCTTTTGGCCTGTATCAATTTCATTAACCTTTCCACGGCTCGATCCGCCAATCGCAGTAGAGAGGTAGGGATTAGAAGAACTACCGGGGCCTTTCGCAAACAGCTCATTAGTCAGTTCTTAATAGAATCTCTTTTGTACAGTGTGATTTCTTTTGCTGTGGGTATTTTTTTGGCATGGGTCGTATTACCATTTTTCAATCAATTGGCTGGAAAAACACTGTCCATTCCCTGGAATGACCCATGGTTTCTCTTCCTATTGCTAGGATCTGCCCTTTTTATTGGCCTGTTATCTGGTTTATATCCTGCCGTATACCTCTCCTCTTTTAAGCCCATTCAAGTTATGAAGGGAACCTTAAGCACAGGAAGCAAAAACCCCACCCTGCGGAATAATCTTGTTCTCTTCCAATTTACTGCCTCTATTGTCCTATTGATCGGGACAGGTATTGTTAACCAACAGTTGGGCTATATTCTTAACATGAAAATTGGCTTTGAAAAAGAGCAAGTATTAATGCTCCAAGGAACAAATACCTTAGAAGATAAAATACATACGTTCAAAGAAGAATTGAAATCCCTTCCAGAAGTTCAGCATGCTTCCATCAGTGCATTTTTACCTATTAAAGGCGCCAAGCGAAATGGTACCGGATTCTACATAGCCGGAAGAGAGAATACAGATAACTCTACAGGGGGACAGCAATGGCGTGTAGATTTTGATTACATCAAAACCTTGGGAATGAAATTGGTAGAAGGAAGGGATTTTAATCCGGAGATGCGTACAGACTCTCAAGCAGTTGTCATTAACCAGACCATGGTCAAAAAACTGGGGTTGGAACAGCCAATTGGTAGGCAAATTTCTTTCATGGGAAGTACATGGACCGTCATTGGAATCGTTAAAGACTTTCATTTTGAGTCTTTGCGAAATGAAGTGAGGCCTGTAGCCCTTTGGATTGGCAATAGTCCTTCGCGAATCAGTGTCCGAGCCAAGGCGGGTGATATGGAAAAGGTGCTTGCCAGTGTGAAAGCTGTTTGGAAAGACTTTGCCCCCAACCAACCCATTCGCTATCAATTTATGGATGAAAGTTTTGCAAGAATGTATGCGGATGTACAGCGATCGGGGAACCTGTTCATCAGCTTTGCAGGACTAGCCATTGTCATTGCCTGCTTGGGATTATTTGGGCTGACAGCGTACATGGCAGAAAAGCGAACAAAGGAAATTGGAATACGAAAAGTTCTTGGTGCCTCAATAAGTCAGATCGTCGAATTGCTCTCTGTAGACTTTGTGAAACTCGTCCTGCTGTCTATCCTCATTGCTAGTCCTCTCGCTTGGTACATCATGAGTCAATGGCTGGAGAGCTTTGCCTACCGAATTGATATAGAAGCCTGGGTTTTTGTTGTAGCAGGTCTAGCCACTTTACTGATCGCCTTTTTGACCATGAGTTATCACTCTGTGCGAACAGCTTTGGCAAATCCCATCAAGTCTTTGCGAACAGAGTAAGATAGGATATGCTACTCCTAGAATAGTAAGAATGAATAGCAGCGATCTTGGCAAAAGAATTTTCTGATCTACGTACCTCATGTTGAAGAAACAAGCCGAACGATTTTTTAAGTGGTTTTGTCATCCGGAATATTACCGGGATATCCGAGGAGATTTAGAAGAGTTGTACCAAAGCCGCCTAGAAACTCAGTCTAAGTTTCGTTCGGACTTGTTCTTCGTAGGTCAAGTTTTGCGTTGCCTTCGCTTATCCCTTATCAGACCGATTAAATTATTCCACCCTTTAAAAGCCCCTATTATGTTCATTCATCATGCAAAAACAGCCTTGCGATTTATGCGCAAAGAGCGGATTTATTCCACGATCAAAATTGGCGGGTTCTCCTTAGGAGTAGCGGCGAGTCTATTGCTGTTTCTATTTCTCCTATATGAGCTGAGCTATGATTCCTATATCCCAGAAAATCAGGATGTTTATCGGGTTACAATGACTTATCTGGAAGGGGAAGATATTACCGGTGTAGATTTTCCCGCTCCCTTTGTCGATGTATTGAGAAACGATTATCCAGAAATAGAGCAAGCGGGCCGCTTTACGATGCCCGTATTCCTCAAAGGAGCTCGAAACCTTATTCGGCAGGAAGAGGGTGTTGAAAATTTTTATGAAGAAAAGGTGAGCTTTGCCGATCAGGAATTTCTCGATATTATCCAGGTTCCTATGGTATATGGCGACCGGTCTACGGCACTCAGTAGACCCTATACTATCGTTATCTCCCAAAGTAAGGCGGAGAAATACTTCCCTGGAGTAAACCCTGTTGGGAAAACACTCATAGTCAATGATAATGAGGAACAACCCTACACAATAGGAGGGGTGATGGAAGATTTTCCCTCAAACTCTCACCTGGATATTGACTTCATATACACGATGGAAGGGGTAGAGTTTTGGGAAGGTGAACGCACGAACTGGTGCTGTAATAACCACAGAAATTACGTTAAAGTGCGCAAGGGTACCGACGTTGGTCAATTAAATCAAAAGTTAGCCGCAATAATGCCCAAGTATTACTTGCCTTCATTCAAAAATAAAGGAATTGTAAATCCTGAAGCAGCAATCGACAGTATGCAGATTACCTTGCAACCGATAAGCGATATTTACCTAAATGCAGAGGTTGCCGACAATTATTCTCACGGGGACATGCAGCTCATCTGGATTTTTGGGGCAGCAGCTATCCTAATTCTTTTACTTGCTACAATTAATTTCATAAACCTGTCAACTGCAAGATCGGCCAAACGCGCGCGAGAAGTGGGGATTCGTAAAGCAACTGGAGCTTACCAAAAACAACTTGTTAGCCAATTTCTTGTAGAGTCTTTACTCTATAGTATTATCTCATTTGGAATAGGGGTTTTGCTTGCCTGGATTTTACTTCCCTACTTCAACCAGCTTTCCGGTAAGCTCTTGGTCATTCCCTGGGGCGATCTACGGTTTATTTTTATCCTTTTAGGTTGTGCTATCTCAATAGGAATTCTCTCAGGGCTGTACCCGGCGCTATATCTATCCTCTTTCAAGCCTATTCAGGTCATCAAAGGAAAATTGAGTACAGGAGGCAGAAACCCTAATTTTCGAAACAACCTCGTCCTTTTCCAATTCACAGCTTCTATCGTGCTACTGATCGGGACAGGAGTTGTCAACCAGCAATTGCGCTACATTCTGAATGCCAAGATTGGGTTTGAAAAAGAACAAGTATTGACGTTGCAGGGAACCCAAACCTTAGAAGACAAGGTATTTACCTTTAAGGAAGAATTGATGGCTATTCCCGAAGTACAACGGGCTACAATTAGTGCATTTTTACCTATTGAGGGGGCTATGCGAAATAGTACCGGATTTTTCCAAGCGGGAAAAAAGACAGTGGATAGAGAAGCCACAGGACAACTGTGGTATGTGGACTATGATTACATCAATACCTTGGGGATGGAACTCATAGAGGGAAGAAACTTTAACCCTGAAATGCGTACCGATTCCCAAGCGATCATCATCAATCGGAAACTTGCCCAAGAACTAGGCCTCCAAAACCCGCTAAACAAACGCGTTCAAGTAGCACACTTGGATTATGCATGGACTGTAATTGGGGTAGTTGAAGATTTTCATTTCGAGTCCCTTCGAAATCAGGTAAGCCCCTTAGCTTTTCTCGTTGGTAACAGTACTTCTAGTTTAAGCATTCGAGCGGATGCGGCGGATATGGCAGAGGTACTGGCTGGTGCAAAAGCTGTTTGGAAGGACTTTGCCCCCCATCAACCCATACGGTATCAGTTCATGGACGAAAGCTATGCACGGATGTACGAAGACGTACAACGGGCTGGGAATTTATTTACCAGTTTTGCAGGATTGGCAGTAGTCATTGCATGTTTGGGCTTATTTGGGCTGACAGCTTACATGGCTGAGCAGCGAACAAAAGAAATGGGTATCCGGAAGGTACTAGGAGCTTCCGTTCAGGAAATTATTCGGTTGCTTTCTCAAGATTTTTTCAAGTTGGTATGTATATCCATTCTTGTTGCTAGCCCGCTTGCGTGGTATATCATGAGCCGGTGGTTGGAAAGCTTTGCCTACCGGATTGATTTACACATTGGGATCTTTCTGCTTGTAGGCCTTTCTACGCTTTTCATTGCATTACTTACCATGAGTTACCATTCGATTCGTACAGCCATAGAGAATCCTGTCAAGTCCATCCGAACAGAGTAAGTAGCCTGTCTTATGAAAACTCGCTAGATTCCTTACATCGGAATTTCGCACTTGCTACAGCCTGAAAATCAAAGTACTATATGTATTTTGTATACCTCTCGTTGATAGGGTAAGGTTTAAATCTTTGCCAGATGAGAAAACTATATGCAGTTGTTTTATTTACATTTTCTCTACCCTATTGTGGGTTCCCTCAGCTAAGCTGGTCGGAAAAAAAATCTTTGGGAACAAATACCTGTGAATTGGGCGTGGCCGATGTGGATAAGGATGGAAACCCAGATATTCTAGTTGCGGGTGCAACTCAGCGTTGGTATGCAGGGCCAGATTTTTCAGAATCCTATGTTTTGGGACAATCTGATGGAGGTCCCTATGCGGCGAGGGTAGCGGATATGAACCAGGATGGTTGGGCAGACTTTGTTACTTCCAATGGGGCGAGAAATGGGGGCCCTGGCGAAATCTACCTATACCTCAATCCAGGAGAGGCGGAAGGAGTAAAGGAAGAATGGGAACGCATTACGGTATATACGGGGAATGTATATCACCAAAATGACATGCGTATAGCAGATATGGATGGGGATGGGCGATTAGATATCATAGAGCGGACCTGGTCCTCTGAGCGCGTAGTCGTAGCGCTCCAAAATTCAGATATTAACGATTGGACTGTGAGATCCTTTGATACGGGCGAAACGGGAAAGCCCGAGGGCATTTCAGCGGGGGATGTAGACGGAGATGGGGAGAATGAAATTGTATTGTCAGGCGTGTATTGGGATAATCCAGGGGGATGGCGTACGGGGGATCCCATTGAATATCTTATAGATCCCACCTTTGTGCAGGAAGAAGTAAAGTCTGCTGTTGGCGATATTGACAACGATGGGGATAATGACATTTACATGGGAAGTGCAGAAAGAGCCTATGTGCACTTAGCTTGGTATGAGAATACGGGAAAGAACGAGGAAGGAGGGGTCAATTTTACGAAACATATGATCAAAGACGATTTTGGAAACTGCCATATGGTAGAATTGATAGATATAGACCAAGATGGCGACCTGGATCTTTGTACAGGTAGGGCCTTCTCTGATTCTGGATGCCTGATTTTTTACAATGAAAACGGGGGAGAATCCTGGATTGAACAGGACTTTGATCCAGAAGGTGGCTTTTACACAGGAGTTATTGCGGATTTGGATGGGGACGGCGACCTGGATGCAGTAGGACCTCGGCAGTTTTACCGAAACGGCACTTACTATTATTTTAATGAAAGTCCTGTAGAACCTAATCCAGAAGACAGCACATTCTCTCTTAAGGTCAAAGTGCTGTTGGAGGGATATTGGGATGGCAATGAAATGCGGTCAGACCTACTAGCGAACGATTTGCTTCCCTTTGTTCAACCTTTCTCAGATGCCCCTTGGAACTATCCTGGAAACGAGGAAGTGAGGGCGTTTCCTGTGAATACTTCGGATTGGATATTGGTAGGTTTATGGAGTCAAGCGGGTGCATTGCTGAGTCGCAAGGCAGTTTTACTTCAAAAAGATGGCACCTTGCTCAACTTCGAAGGTTCGGAGGACCTTACCTTCAATCTTCCCCCTGATTCAAGTTACTTCCTAAGTATATATCATCCCGGACATCTCGCTATTCGTTCTGTGCGCCCCCTTACCAATAAGGCGGAATTTGATTTTAGCCAAGACCCTAATCAGGCAAATGGCATTGAACAGCAAAAAATGAAATTTGGTCGGGCAACCATGATCTGTGGAGACTTTGACCAAAATGCTTTGATCAATAACCAGGACTTCAATCTATGGAAACAAAATAGTGCAGGCGTAAATGTGTACCAATCTATAGATGCCGACGGCAATGGGATTATCAACAACTTAGATTTTAACTTATGGATAGGAAATAGCAGTAAAATTGGAGATTCTGGCCTATAATTCCTCACGTTATTTCGTTTCAAATTCTACCTCTGCAATTAGGTTCACCCAATTGTCTACACTCACTCCCATTAGGGTAAAGAAATAGGTCTGATTTGGAGTTAATATGGGTTCTGGACTCACTTCATTTATATTCAAAACGACATTATCCAAGCGATAGAACTGAAACGCCCGATCAAAGGTATAGGTGCCAGAGATGAGATTTCCAACTGAATCTGACACAACCTGGAAATAGATGGCATTTTCCTGTATTCGCCCTTCTTCCCAATTGAATATAGGTTCCGTAGGGGAGGTTAAATCAATCGTAATCAATTCTGGTGCAAATTCTGAAGGCTTGTTTGAGAGCTTTATCCGGATAGCATTACAAATATGGAGTGAGTCGGCTGTCTGATAGACCACTCGACTCCATTTTTCCTCGGCTCCTCCTGGGTGTAAAAAGCGTTGAAGAAAGCCATTGAAAACGGGTTCAACACTAAGGTCGATTTGTTGGTAAGCATCAAAATTATCCGGATTCGATGAGATAGGCGCTTCGAAATAGGTGAATTCTCCAGCTCCTTCAATTGGAAGAAAGAACACAGAAACCGGAAAATCGGGGTCTTCCAAAAATCCTCTCTGGCCTCCAGCTGCACAGGCAATGAGTTGATTGCTGAGGCCTAGATTGCTATTGTCAGCGATATAGGCTGCTAGGCTATTGTCTGGGAAGGTGGGTTCCTCTTCTGAACAAGCAAAACATAAGAGGAAACAAATAATCCCAAGTCTAATGTCTTTAAGTAGGATCAAATTGAATGGTGTTGAAACAAGGCAAAGATACGGTGACTTTCGGGAACGAAGCTCATGATAATTTTTACGGAAAAATTTGACATGAGGGTATTTTTATTTCGGATAAAATTTTTAGTATTTTGCTAAAAAATTAGCAAAATGCCCGAGAAGAAAGAGTCAAAGCGATTTGATAAAATTATCAAAGAAAACCGGGAGGCCTTCTTCGCACCCTTCATCAAAAAGGTTTTAGGGATCGAAATTGTAGAAGCGGTCCCACTAGCTGAAAAATTACAGACTACTTTAGAGAGAGAAATAGACTTTGTACGCAAGGTAAAAGATAAAAATTCTGAAGAATATATCCTTCACTTAGAGTTTCAGACGAAAGAAGAGTCAGATATGGTTTATCGAATGGCAGAGTATCGAGCCATTTTGCAGCGGAAATATAAACTTCCTGTGAGACAGTACGTTATCTTTCTGGGTGAAGGAGTAGCTAAGATGAGAAATACACTTAAAAAAGAAGAAGAAATCACCGGATTTGAATTGTGTTCTTTGTCAGAGGTAGATTATTCAGAATTGCTTGCCTCCTCCATTCCCCAAGAAGTATTATTTGCTATCCTCTGTAATTTTCAGTCAGAAGACCCTGGTATAGTAGTAAGTCATATTTTGAACAGGTTGAAAGAGATAAGCCCAGATAAAGCCTCATTGAGAAAATTTATCACCCAATTGAACATTTTTAGTCAATTGCGTAAATTAGAGAAAGTAGTATATAACCAAGCTTTTGAGATGCCTATTGAAATCGACATTACCCAGAACTACGTCTATAAGTTGGCTGCAAAGAAGGGGCTTGATCAAGGCCTTGCTAAAGGTCTTGAACAAGGTCTTGATTTAGGAATCGAAAGAACTAAAATACAGACCGTTAAAAATGCCTTGAACTCAAGAGCCTTTTTGAACGGAGCAATTTCCTATGAAGATATTGCGGAAATTTCTGGTCTCTCTGTAGATCAAGTGAAGGAAATTCATATTGAAATAGAGAAGGGAAGGGAAGATTCAGAGGCGTGAAAAGAGTTTCCCCCAGCATCCGAAAATCCTGGGAGAAATATTTCCTACTCATCTTGTAAACTTTGCACTGGATCTAACCTCGCCACCCTTAGTGCTTCATAGCTCATTGTCGCCAAGGCGATCAAAAGAATAATCAACCCCGCATAGAGAAAAACCTCCCAAGAAATGGGGATCCGATAGGCGAAGTCTTCTAGCCAGCCATTCATAAGGAAATAGCCAATGGGTACAGCGAGTGCAAGAGAAATACCAACTAGTTTCAAGAAATTGGAAGTCATGAGCGCGAAGAGCTGTTGAACAGTGGCTCCAAGAATCTTCCGGATACTTATCTCCTTCCTTCTTTGCTCTGCCATATAAGTGACCAAAGCAAACAGGCCCAAGCAAGCAATGATGACTGCCACAAGGGCAAAGGTCGCGAACACTTTTTCTGCTCGTTTTACATCATCATACATGGCAGCATAGCGTTCATCTAGGAAGGTGTAGCGGAAAGATTGATGTGGCATATATTCATCCCATACCTCTGAAATAGAACGAATGGCTTTTTGAACGTCCGGAGTAGATAATTTGGCAGCTGTTATAGAACCCCCAATTCCCATTCTAAGGCATAAAGGCTTGATTTCTCCTTTCATAGAGGCAAAATGAAAGTCTTCCATCACCCCAATGATTCGGAAGGGAGGTTGGAAGTCATTTGTGATGATTTGCCCAAGCGGATCTATTCCGTCAAAGGCAAGTTCTTCTGCCATAGCCTGGTTGATAATAATTGCGGCCGTATCTGAGGCCATTTCCAGGGAGAAGGTACGCCCTTTCAGCATTTTCATCCCTAACGTCGAAATATAATTTGGGTCTACATTCCAGCTTTGAGCCCCCACTCCCTTATCGATGGTGGTTTTTCCTTCTTTCCACCACTGATTCATATCCCGTTTGGTTCCTGAAACTGGGAAGTAGTTGCTAGAAGAGACCTCTCCTACATCTGATAGCTGCTTTAGCGATTCCTGAAAAGCTAGAATTTTTTCTCCGAGCGTATTCGTACCCTGGATCATGAGTACCTGATCTTTGTCATAGCCCAATTTTTTATCCAAAATGAATTGCATTTGCCGATGGACTATAAAAGCTCCAATGATTAGGATGACAGAGGTAGTAAATTGAAAGACTACTAGGCTGTTTTGAAACCAGGAACCTTTACTCCCCTTGCGCAGTTCTCCCTTTAGCACTTGGATAGGTTTGAATCCTGATAGATAGAATGCAGGATATATGCCAGCAAGTATCCCGATTATCCCTATTGTCAGAAGTAAAGTGGGAAATAACCACCATTCAAATAGGGGAAGCTCAAGGGACTTTCCGGCAAGTGAATTGAAGAAGGGTAAGGCAAAATTGGCTATCAATAGGCCCAGTCCTACCGATAGGGTACTAAAAAGTAAGGATTCGGTAAGAAATTGACGTACCAGATTTTTCCGATTTGATCCGATTACTTTTCGCAGTCCTACCTCCTTGGCCCTGTTTGCTGATTTTGCCGTAGAAAGGTTAATAAAATTGATACAAGCCAACAGAAGGATGAATAATGCGATCGTACCAAATAGCCAGACATAGTTTATGTCACTGTATTTTTCTGCCTCCATAAATCCATCGGAATGAAGGTAAATATCTCCCACGGCCTGTAATTTAATGTTTTGATATTGTGCTATGTAGTCTGCAGTCGGATCTTCCCTCTTTTGGTAAAAGGGAACGATATACTCCGTTTTTATACGCTGAACTTTTTCTTCGAGCAGCTCCATATCTGCACCCTCTTTGACGAGTACATAGGGATTATAATTGCTACAGCACCAACTATTCTGCTCCCCAGGCCAGAACTCCACCCCTGTTAAGGTAAGGAGGAAGTCATATTGTAAATGAGAATTAGTAGGAAAGTTTTCCATAACCCCTCCGATGATGTAGGGATTTTCTACATTTCCATTAAGCACTACTAATTCTCCAATGGGGTTTTTTCCAGGGAAGTATTTTTCAGCTTTCCTTTGGGAAATTACCATACTTCGCGTCTGAATAAGAGCCTCTGAAGAAGTTCCATATACCATGGGAAGTTCTAGTATGTCGATAAATGCCTGATCTGCGTAGACAAATCCTTCTTCATAGATATCCTTATCACTTTTTAAGGGTTTGAATTGGTTGGCTCCTGCATCATACCAGTCGAAGGGTATGAGGCGCCCTACGTTTTCTATTTCTGGGAAGTCCTGCATGGCTACTTTGGCTATGGGGGCTGCAAAGGCTGTCCAACTCATGGGATCCTCTGGGTCTGAGCTAGAATTGATCAGGCGATAGATTCGATTCGCCTTGGGATAGTGCTTGTCGTAGCTCAATTCGTCCTTGATAAATAGGCCAATCAGCAAACAGGCAGCAATACCTATGGCAAAGCCACCAATTTTAATGGTAGCATATATCTTATTACGGGAAATGTTACGCCAGGCAACCTTAACATAATTTTTGTACATGTCGGGATATATTGATGGTTGAAAAAGGGTAGATCGAAATGCAAAGGGTCTTAGGTAGTGGAAAACCTGATACCAGTAATTCATTTTGGCCCGAAGAGGGGACCGCTTATGGAGGACTTTAAAAAATTTCTCTTCCAGGTCTCCTTGAACCTCTTCTGCGAGTTCCTCACGCAAAAATCCGACAAGGAGTCTTTGGGCCCATTTTGGTGGACCATGGGGTTTGGAATCCATAGATTTCATTTAATGGAAAAACTTGTAGAGCCCTAACTAGGGGCCGTTAGCTCGTACATAGGTACTTTACGGGGTCGATTGGTACGATGAGGTACTATACTGCAAAGCCAAAGTTCACTTTGTCAGCAGCAAATCCAGGAAACTGATTCCAGAGAGCAAGTTTTAGGTTCCGGGATAACTCCAATGCTCGATGTCCACTGGCCGTAATCGAATAAATGCGTTTTCTTCGACCCCCGCGCTCGGGAGAAGGAGTTCCCATTTCGGAATTGAGAAAGCCTTTTTTCTCCAATCGACTCATGGTCGAGTGCACAGCACCTATAGATACCTTTCGACCCGTCTGTTCGGAAAATTCCTCAGCTACCTTCAAGGCATATGCTTCTTCGCCTAGTATTCCGACTACTAGCATAATTACCTCCTCAAAGTCGCCTAAGCCTGTTTCTTTCATTATGATACTAAATTGTATAACAAATATACGGAGAAAAATTTTAAATGTTCTACATTTTAGTATGAAATTATTTCCGATCTACCTCATGTAGGTCTATAAGGCAAGTAGAGAGGCTTCTGGGACTGGTGCATCAGGAAGGGAAATGTAAAAGGTAGTGCCTGTATTATAGGTTGAATCCAGTCATATCAAACTGAAAATACTAAGGTTAAAATTAAATCCCTCAAAACTGCCCTTATTTAGTTTAATTTTAAAAAGGATCGGTGAACATGGGATCATTAATCAAGGCAAAGTCTGTGAGGGAATGTAAAAAGTCGACTAGCGCCTGCTTTTCTTCCTCACTCAATTCGAGTCGTATTGGCTGTCCATCGCTAGCTTTCAGCAGGGAGGATAGGTGAGGATGAGCTTCTATACCTTGATTGTAGTGATTTACTACATCCATTAGGGTTCGAAATCTACCATCGTGCATGTAGGGGGCACTTAAGGCAATGTTGCGAAGGGTAGGAATCTTGAAGCTTCCTTCAAATCCTGGGCGATCGGGTTGAGATTCTATTGCCCCACGATCAGCCCCACTTCGCCTATCTAGTCCATTATTTTGAGGTCCCACCGGAGTCCCTATAAATCCTTCTGTGGTATGGCACTCAAAGCAGGAGAATCCATTCTTGATTCTACTGAGAAAAAGGTGCTTTCCCAAGTTCTCACTGGGAGTAAAATTGGGGAAATCATCTGATATAGAGGATACCTGCATGCGTCCTTCATCATATTTACTTCGGTAGCTTACAATACTCCTGAGGAATTGGGCTAGTGCAAGAGATATACGCTCTAGGGTGATTTCTCTGCTTCCGAAGGCTTTTTCAAATAAGGAGGGGTAGTAGGAAGTGCGAGATATGATGGATACCAATGAATCAGGGGTTAGCCCCATTTCTATTTCATCGAAAAACGGTAGGAGAACCTGCTCTTCCAAGCTGCTTGCTCGCTCGTCCCATAAAAAGCGTGCCCTGCGATAGTATCGGACGTTGATCAAGGCCATTGCATGCCTTCGCGTTTTCTTCCCTGCAAACCCTAGGCTTTGCCTTCTAGGATCGGAAAACCCGAGGGCTTGTTGGTGGCAAGAAGCACAGGAAACCTGGGAATTTGCGCTTAGGCTTTGGTCGTAAAATAATACCCTTCCCAAGGTAGCTCCGTGATCTGTTATGGGATTTTCAGGAGGGAGGTTATCTTCATTTGTGAGAGAGGTTTCTGCAAATGATTTGAGTACTTCGTTTTGAGAGAAGTACAGGGGTAAAGAAATATGAGAGTAAGGATAGGGAGTGGCTGGGAGCTGCAAGGTTCTCACGCTAGATTTTGGTTCCTGAACGATTACAGGAGTAGGGTCGATGACTGTTGCATCTGGATCGGGGGAGCAGGCCGTCAACCCAAAGATTGCAAAACATGCATATACAGTAAGTGGGTAAAAAGAATACATTTGGGCCCAGATTGTGCTCTTAATTTAGGCAAATTTTTCCTGCCTCACTATACCTGAATCCCAGTGTTTCGCAAGAGCCTCCTGCCTAATTGTATACTTGGTATTTGGGAGAGCGATTTCCCCAAACTTTGTAGGCAGTACTTCGGATTTTCTCTAAGCCTTTGATCAAGCGACCTTCCAACTCTGCGAGCTCTTCATAGGAGGCTGGATTTTCCAGTCGTTTTTGAAATTCTTCACAAGTGTGTGCTAGTTCAGAGATAAATTCTGCATTGATCCCATGTTGGGTAAAAATACTTAGGTCTCTCGCTGCATTTACCAACTTCTCATAGGAATTTTTGGCAAATAGAAACCGCGAATGGTAGGAGGGAGTTCTTACTTGTGTATTTGCCATAGGTATCTGTGGTTAAATGGATGTTTGTATAAAAGTTGAGAGAATGGAAGGGAGGGTTGTATCTTTAATCCTTTAGGGGAGTGCTAAAATGTTTACCCTGTATTCCAATTCCATGTCGAACTCCATTTCTTCACTTTTCCCTTTAATTGATTCTCCGAGTATTTGGCTTAGAGAAATGAGATCTTACGACGCTACTCCTTATTCAGAAATTCTATCAGATCCTAATACGTTTCGCTTTTTAACGGAGTCTGGACCTGTTAATCCGAAGGATGCTTTTGTCAAAATCCAAAAGAATCGCCAAAAGGTTCAGACCGGTACTGCTCTATATGGCTCCATCGTAAATGCAGAGGATACCTTTTTGGGCTTTGTAGCCTTACATGCCTGGAACAGTCCTGAGGTGCACATGAGTTTTGGAATACACCCGGATTTTCGCAGGCAGGGAATTGCGTCGGAGGTCATTCGGGCATACTGCGTTTGGGATAAGTTGTACGGAAAGCAATTGGTCATGGCGGTGCATTTGGAGAATGGGGCATCCTACGGGTTGCTGTCGAAGTTGGGGCTTGGGTATCAGGGGGTGTTGGAGTTGCCGCAGGGGCAGCGGCATGTGTTTGTTAGAGGGAGACGCTGACTTTTATGGATGGGTATATGACGAACACTGGATAAAATGGATATATGAGAAAAATACTCCCATTTTCTTTTATCCTCCTCATAGGGTTGGAATTATGTAGTGGAGAAGGGGGATGGGAAAATTATTTAATGTTGCATCTCCAAGTATTTTTGCTGT
>JBCCTX010000174.1:0-15977 GCA_039197765.1 Bacteroidota bacterium | reverse complement strand
TTCAGGGCTTTCTAATCCACAATGCGGATGCAGGTCAGGAGTTCAACTTCAATACTTCCATTGGAGCCGTTCGCTTGGATCAAGACTCTGAATTCTTACTTACCAGGGGTAGAGGGCTCTCTGGTGGTCAAACAAATCTGCGCTGGGCTACTGTTCAGTCTATACAGGCTCAGGAAAATACTGAAGTAACAGACCTTGGTTTGGTGATACAAGAAGATATCAACTGGGGGGATAAATTGATTGCCTCTCTAGGGGTTCGCTTTGATCGCTCTACCTTGAATGCCGATCAAGAACAATTCTATGCCTTTCCTAAGGCGTCCTTGGCAGCCAATTTGCACAACTTTGAATTCTGGAACATAGATGCTATTAACCAGTTCAAAGTTCGCGTTGCATATGGAGAAACAGGGGGTCTGCCTAACTTTGGCGTTACCTATGAGTCCCTATCTTCTCAGTTGATTGGAGGAAACCTAGGGGGACAAGTAGGTACAAGGGGAGTAGATCCCAACCTAGAACCCGAAACTGCATCAGAATTAGAATTCGGTCTGGATTTGGGGCTTTTCAATAACCGGGTAACACTGGAAGCCACTTACTACAATAAGCAAGTACGGGACTTGATTCTCGACCGTCAGCCTCCTGAATCTAGTGGTATTACAGCAATCGCCACCAACGCGGGAGATTTAGAAAACCGAGGAATTGAATTGGGACTTGGGATTAATTCCGTTAGAACTTCCAACCTGAATATCTTCACAAAGATTTTGTACTGGCAGAACGAGTCTGAAATCACTCGTTTGGACATACCTCCCCAAACGGTGGGTGGATTCGGCCCCTCTCTTGGGACCTATTTATTTGCTGAAGGCTTTTCTCCTACAACGATTGTAGGAACCCCCAGTGGACAAGAGAATCCACTAGGCTTTACTGTATATGGAGACCGTCAGCCAGACTTCCAAATGTCTATGTATAATGAAATCAACCTATTCCAGAACTTAGATTTCACCTTCCTGCTTCACTGGCAAAATGGAGGAGAGGCTATCAACCTATCTGCCCTGTTATGGGATCTAGGGGGAACCACTCCTAACTGGGACGGAGATGACGATGGAGATGGCACGCTAAATGGTCAAGAGCGCGTAAATGATTGGGGAGGAAACGGAAATACAGGTGCATACATAGAAGAAACAAGCTATGTGAAACTCAGAGAAGTAGGCCTATACTACACCTTTCCCGAAGTTCCAGGCGACTTCATTGACAAAGTTCGTATCGGATTTTCTGGTAACAACATTTTATTGGGAACTACTTATGGCTCTTACGACCCTGAAGTATCCAACTTTGGAACGCAGCCTATCTCAGGAAATATTGAGGTAACTCCGTATCCTAGCTCCAGAAGACTATTCTTCCACCTTAACCTGGACTTTTAATGCAGTTGATGTATTTTTTAACTCTCTGACCATTAATAAAACGATGAAAAAAATAGTAAATATATTTCCGTATTTGGCCTTATTTGTAGGCCTCAGCTTATTTACTTCCTGCGAAGTAGATGAAATAGTTGACCCCAACAATCCTTCCTTGGGGAGCGTTACGGCTGATGCCTCTAAGGCAGAGCTACAGGTACTCATTACAGGGTTGGAAGCACGACACAGAGGATATTATGGAAGCGCAACGCAGATGTTTGGTAGTTTTGGAAGAGAAGTTTGGGCTTACTTCGGCTCCGATCCTAGATTTGTCAATGACTGGTTGGGAATTGGTCTTTCTGAAACCTACCCCGACTTCTTTGCGTCCGCTGGTACCTTTACCACTCCTTATTTGGCTGTAAAGCAAGCAAATGTATTGATCGAGGCAGCTCAAGCCAGCTCTTCTCTAAGTGCAGAGGAAATCAATGCCTATTCAGGTTTTGCGAAAACGATCAAAGGGCATCAACTTCTGTATCCCTTGATGCAGCAATTTCAGAATGGTATTCGTGTAGATGTTGAAGATCCCTTGAATCCTGGACCCATTTTAGGGTACGATGAAGCCCTCGCAGCTATTAGAGGGGTGCTAGATGAGGGATTTTCTGAGCTAAACAGTGCAGGTACTACCCTTCCTTTCTCACTTACGGCTGGTTATGCGGGCTTTGGAGATCCTGCTGCCCTTGCACAGGTAAACCGAGCAATTGCCGCGAGAGCAGCGATTTACGCAGGGGACGGAGCGGGAGCTCTGACAGCATTAGGCGGATCCTTTATGGATTTAGCAGGAGATCTCATGGCAGGGCCTGCCCATGTATACGGAGAGGCCCCTGACTTGAATAATCCTTTGTTCTATCCTTTTGACCGTCCCACAAATACTATCTTGATCGTTCATCCAGGTCTTGTAGCAGATGCGCTACCGGGAGACACCCGCTTAAACAAGTTTGCTCAGCGCGTGGAAAACCCAGCATCTAATTCCGATTTGCGCGATGCAAATGGCCAGAATATTCCTGGAGAATACCAGGATGCGCGATGGTCCACCAACACTGCTTCCATTCCTTACATTCGAAATGAGGAATTGATCTTGATTTATGCTGAGGCAAACATGCTCACGGGTAACTCAGGTGAAGCGGTAAGTGCCATTAATATCGTTCGGAATGCTGCCGGTGTCGGAGATTATACTGGAGGTACATCTATGGACGAGTTGACTGATGAAATTTTGTTCCAAAGAAGGTATTCACTCTGGGCAGAAGCTGGTCATCGCTGGGTAGATTTACGGAGAACCAATCGATTGAATGATACTTTTGTAGATCTGAGAGATGGAGGAAATTTGTTTACACAGGTTGCTAGAAGGGTAACTGAAAGCAATAACTGATACACACAAGAAAATTACTCTAATAACAAAGCTCTTCCTGGATAGGGAAGAGCTTTTATTTTATCTATTTAAGGATTCTACATGTTGAGTTTGAGTTGAGTTGAGTTGAGGTGCTTTACCCCTCTCAAAAGCATAAAATAATCGAATCGCTTTTGGAAACCAGCAAAACTCCGATATCGCTTACGGGTCAAAGCCTTTTGTTTTTGAGCGGATGAACATAAATTTTTCATGGGAGTTAGGTTAAGTCGTTGGGAGTTTATCTTTTATCCTAAGGTAACTCCTTTCATCTCTATCTACACGACCAAATGGATAAGCGTGAAGGTTCCTTGATTCAGGGTGTAGATTGATTTTCCAGCGTAAAATGTACCTTTGCTAGGGATCCCAATAAATAGAAGTATATGGTCTCAAAAACATATAAATTTTGCCCCCAATGTACCAGTGAGCTAGTCCGCCCAGATACAGGATATATACACTGTTCTAATCAAGCATGTAACTTTGTTCTGTATGAGAATCCTACCCCTGTAGTTGCGGCGATAGTAGAAGATCCTTCTACAAGAGAGTTGATCTTGGTGCAAAGTGTAGGCTGGCCCAGTACTTGGTTTGCCCTTGTTACAGGATTCTTGGAAAAACACGAAGATCCCAATGAGGCGGTTCTTCGCGAAGTACAAGAAGAAATTGGTTTAGATGGAGAGCTCATATCATTTGTAGGACATTATCCTTTTAGGCGGATGAATCAAATTATTATGGCTTATCATATTCAGGTGTCAGGAGAAGTGAAGTTGGGAGATGAGTTGGCTGACTACCGCAGGGTTAGTGTAGACAAAGTCAGAACTTGGGATTCCGGAACAGGTTATGCATTGCGGGATTGGTTGCTGACACAAGGTCGAACAGATGTTGAAATGATTCAATTGAGATAAGCATAGGAAAAGTATAGGTAATGAGCATAACCCCTTGCAGCATTGCCCTCCTGCCTCATAGAAGGTACTTGGGGATATATATTTGGCTAAATCAGCACCGGGCATCCACTACCAAGCCCAAAAGCCCTCCCTGGCTTGGGAAGGGATAGCCTTTAGACAAGGATAAGGGTCTCAGTTTGTGTAAAGAGTGATTTCTGGTCTCCCCCGGTTGGGAGTTATCTTTTTGAGTTTAGACATAGAAGGACGCTGAAGGCTTTTTGACGAAGAAAACACAGAAATAGAGGGACTTAGCATGTGCTAAGAAACGCTGAAAACTGTGGACTATTTTACTATTCAACCTTCTACCCAGGAACTCTTTCTAGCACTTCTTTACCACGGACTACGGACCACCGACTACCTAACTCCTCCCCCTTCATCTCCATTGCCTTTTCTGAACTTCATAGTTTCGGATAGCTGCCTCATCAGGTTCTACGCCTATTCCAGGCCCTTGTGGAAGATTAACATAAGGGGGCTGAATGTCTAGAGGAGCTTTGAGCAGGTCATGCTCCCGGATCAACCTGCCAAAAATATCTCCCGGCCAAACGCAGTTGACTGCCGCCGCAGACTGGTGGACATACATAGCTTCCAGAATCCCCAGGTCTACTTCTGACCCGTGCCAGAATGGGAGGCCTGCTGCCTCAGCGATATGGGCAAGCTGCTGGAATCGTGCTAGGCCTCCATTGAAATTGAAGCCATCTACGGCTTGGGCTTCCAGAGCTTGAATCGCATCTTTCACACGTTGTCCGTGCAAGATATAGGGGAGGGAAACGTGTAAAGCAATCGGCACAGACCCATACGTTCGGAGTAAGGCATATTCGTTTAGCTTCCACCTAGGTAGAGGATCTTCCAGGCATAACACATTCCCTACTTCGGCAAGAGCATCTATCCGTTTTCGCGCTTCCCCTGGATACAACCAGCGCTCGTTAGGGTCGAGAATTACCTCCATTTCAGGCGCTACTCGCTGAATTTCTGCACACCAAAATGCTACATCATCGCTGAGGTCTGTTTTGAATTTTACACAATCGAAGCCTCTTTGAGCGAAGGTCCGTGCGAGGTCCCCAATCTCTTCTTTGTCTCTATGGCTAGACCATGCGCCTACCCTTACTTGTTCCCTAATAGGTCCTCCTAATATATCCACCAAACGCATGTTATGGGATTTTGCCCAAGCATCCCAAATGGCACACTCAAAGCCATCGTATTCTCTGCAATAAGTAAATGGCAAACGTTGTAGGGAAAACTCCTTAAGGGAACGACCCACAAGACTTTGCGCAATTTCCTCTACTACCTGCCAATTATGCCCTCGATATAATTCCCCCCAGGCAATGATTCCGTCATCCAACTCCATTTTTAGGATGATTTTGGGCAATTGATCAAACTGCACGCTCCATCCTCCTTTTGCACCTACGGGAAGTTTGTGTAAGGCTTTGTTGATCCCAGCACTATCAATGGTTCCAGCTTTGGCGGGGACGATGACTTCATGGGCAGTGATTTGTGCAATTTTCATTGAAAGAAGGATTGTTTTTGACGCTGAGTACGAAGAAAATTATGAGGAACGCAGCAGATAGAGATACTATCCCTCCTTTTCGTCTTGACTTATTTCGTAACTATGGGTGATTTCTACCATCTTCTCTAACATCTTTGTGACAGAGCAATACTTTTCCATAGAAAGGGAAATGGCACGGGCGGCTTTGTCCTCTTCTATTTCTCCCAATAAGATGTAATGCACATGAATCTTGGTGAAATACCGTGGAATTTCTTCCCGCCGCTCGCCTGATACCTTGATTTGGATATCCTGCAGGTCTTGCTTCATCTTTTGCAGGATCAGTACGACATCTATTGCGCTGCAAGAACCTAAGCTCATGAGGACGCCTTCCATGGGCCTTATTCCTAATCCATGCCCTCCTGCATCTGGCGAACCGTCGAAAGTTGCCGTTAACCCTTCCGAGTTTTGGGCTTCAAAATGTATGGCGTTGTTGAGGCGGTTGATAGTTATTTCCATAGCTCTAAGCTAAGGAAAATTGTTTGCTTACCTAAGACTGCTACCTCCTTGAAATGATAAAAAGCCATAGTCCCTAAGAGAGACTATGGCCTTTTGGGCATTGTTCTATCTTCAACTTCCCCGATATACAAGTGGGTAAATGGATTTTATCCCATTGATTTCGACTGATAGGAAATATAAGCCTCCTTCTAGGCCATTTCCCTCGATGTTCCATTGGACTCGATTCGTTCCTTTAAAGAGCCGGTAAGGCTGTGAACCTAATACCGTTTGGCCTACAAGATTAGATAAGGAAAACCGTACTGACCTAGAAGTAATAAGCTGTAACTCAATCGACAAGTCTCCATTAAATGGATTTGGAAAGTAGGAGATTCCCTTTCTGAGTGTTTCTAGGATTTCCTTACGGTCGGTCGAGATATTTTGACGTGGATTGCGGTTAAAAAAATTCCAGATAACAGAACTAGCATTAATATCCTGGTTAATGTGGCCAAAAGCATCAATCAAGGGACCACCTCCTGGCCATGTGTGTCCTCCTCCATTGATTACATAATATTGAACTTCCGTATTACCCTCACATCCCATGTAGGTGGTAAGTGTTACGGTACTGGAGTCTTCTATACTTAAGTCCTCTATCTCAACCACAACTGAATCCTCTGAGCAATTATTCAAACCAGCCCAAAATGATGCCGTAAAGGAACCTGAGGTTAAAACCATATCCACTCCATCAATTGGTGCCAAGGGATCCTCTGATCCATGAATAAGCAAAAGGGATACGGGGCGTTGTGGATTACAAGGCTCAACTTGGACACTGGCCAATTGGCCTGCAACAGAGGCAATTGAGGCAATAGGACTAGCAGGTGTACACCCCAACTGATAGGAGATATTTCCCCCCATAGACCAGCCTGTCGCATAAATTCGATTGGTATCTACAGCATAACTTTCCTGTATATGATTTATCAATGCATACGTAAAGGTAATGTCATCATTGTCAGAAAGCGTGCCATCTATATTCCAACCTGGAGCTGTAAAGCCTAAAAAAGGGTTATCCACTTGTAGTCCCTGAGGATACGCAACTAAAAAATTAGCTGTATCAGCCACGGGGTTCATCTGCGAAAGATTCATTTGGCTTTCACTGCTGTTGTTAAATCCATGAAAGTTTAGAACAAGTGGCCAATTATCTGCCCCATCATATGTTACTGGTACATATAAGACATAGGACCGCAAGGAGTCATTGTGCATAAAAGATAGCGAAAGGGTATCTCCTTGACTGAATAGGAAAAATTGTGATACGGAAAGAAATAGGGTGCAAAAAAATTTCATCTGTCAGATATTAAGAGTTAGGGGGATATTTCCCTGGAAATTTGGGAGGAAAGCGTGGAAGCAAGCTGGAATAATCTGTCAGATTTCTGGAATTTTCTTGATTAGGCTGTTATTTTTCTTGCTTTCTAAAAGCAGAAGGTGTAAGTCCTGTCTTCTTTTTAAAAAATTTGGAAAAATAGTCTGGGTCGGAAAACCCTAGCTGATAAGCTATTTCCGAAACATTCATCGAAAGTATCAAAAGTAGTCGCTTTGCTTCCTTCAATCGAATCTCCTGAATGAGTTCTTTTGTAGATAGACCTGTTAAAGCTTTAATCTTGCGACGTAGGGTATAATCCTTCATCCCCAATTTTTGACAAAGCAAGGGAACCAGATTTTGGTTGTGATCAAGATTTTCTTCTATCAACTTTTTCACCCGCCTCAGCCAGGGGTCATCCCTTGTTGACTCCGGGAAAGATTGAGGGCTTTGCCCCTCTTCTTGCGAGAGGCCGAGAACCCGTAAATAATAACTCTGTAAGCGCAATCTTTGCTTGAGTAAATTTCCTATATGGGTGAGAAGCTCTAGCTTATGAAAAGGTTTGGGTAAGTAAACATCTGCCCCTTTATTCAAGCCCAATATTTTTGAAGGAACATCACTTTTCGCAGTTAGCAAAACAATGGGTATGTGGCAAACTCTCTGATCATTTTTAAGCTCCTCACACAAGGTAAATCCATCCATAAAAGGCATCATGACATCCGAAATAATGATATCCGGAACAATTTCTAAGGCTTTTTCTTTGCCATTAATTCCATTTTCAGCAATCTCTATCCGATAGGTATCCGCCAAACAATGACTTAAGTAGTTGGCTACGTCGGGGTTATCTTCAACTATTAAGATAGTAGATGCATAGGAGGGTATTGCCTTTGGCTGCGGATTTATGGGAGGGTATTGAAAAGAAATAGGTAATGGAATTACATCAAAGAAAGGAGTAAAGGCTTGAGTAGGAACAGAGGCTTTTTTCACGATAGGGAATGTAAGGGTAAATCGAGTTCCAATCCCTAATTCACTCTCCACAGAGACTGCCCCTCCCATCAATTCTGAAAATTCCTTTACAATGGCTAGACCAATTCCAGTACCTTCCGTACGTCTATTTAGTCTTTCTTCCCCACGGTAGAATCGATTAAAGATAAAGGGCAGCTGAGATGTGGGAATTCCACTCCCGGTATCCTCTATCTCGATAAAAAACTTTTCAGTATGGCTGAGGGACTTTCTATATGTACGAACAAAAATATCCCCATTTTTAGGCGTAAATTTTATTGCATTAGATAATAAGTTTATCAAAATATACATAAGCCTCTCAGGGTCATAGTTCATTTCTAGGAAGTCTTGTTCATTTGATAATGACAGGTGGATTTCCTTTAACCTTACCTGCGAATGAAAGGATTCCATAATATACCGGATGAAGAAGATAATATCTCCATGAATCCAATTTAGCGTTACCCGGTCTCCTTCCAATTTGGCAAGGTCTAGCATTTGATTTACTAAGAATAATAAGTGTTGACCATTCCTTTTTAAGACCTGAGCTTCTTCTCTCGCGATTGCCTCTTCATATTTAGTTAACTCTTCCGCAACCCCCAGAATTGCCGTTAGTGGTGAGCGAAATTCATGAGAAATATTGGTAAATATTCGATTTTTGGTGTTGTTAAGTTCTTCTAATCGAGCTGTCTCTGCGAGGACCATTTTCCGATTGAGCAGAAACCTATATAGGAAAAAGGAAATCGTTCCTATAAACAGAAAATACAACAAGAAGGCCCACCATGTTCTATACCAAGGAGGTGTAATCGTGATGGGTAGGGTAAGTTCGGACTCACTCCAAACTCCATCCGCATTTGCTGCTTTGACTCTAAGCATGTATGTTCCCGGAGGAATATTTGTATAGGTTGCAGAATTGATGGAGCTAGCTAGCTGCCATTCTGAATCGAATCCCTCTAATAGATAGGTATACTTAATTTTTTCTGGGGCATTGTAGTGTAAGGCTGAAAATTTGAAAACGATTTTATTCAAAGAATAGGGGAGTTTAAGTCTATCTATATAATTGAGAGATTTTTCTAGATAAAAGGTACTCGATTTTACAAAAGAATCGTTTGGGGGAATTATATCAATTTTCCTATCGGCAATTTCTAGTCCTGTAAAAGCTAGTTTCGGGGAAGAAGAATCCGTTTTAATGCTGTCGGGATGAAATATTTCAATTCCTTTACTTCCCTCAAAATACATATGCCCTGTAAAGGGACTTTTATAAGGGCTGAAAGCATTAATAGCTCGATTTTGGAGTCCATGCTCTTCCCCAAATGTGGTAGCATGCTCGCTAAAGGTATTAAACAATGACAAGCCATTATCACAAATTAGCCAAATAGAACTATCATTTTGAGGGTACAGACTATATACCGTGTTTCCCGCCAAGCCATCATTTACTGTATAAGAAATAAATTGATTTTTTTGGGGATCAAAGCGGTTCAAGCCGCCTCCAAAGGTTCCCAACCATAAAATACCCTCTTCATCCTCGAAGATATCGAAAACTCCGGGGTTGCTAAGAGAATTTTCCACACCCGGTTTATGGGTATAGGCAATAAAAGATTCGGATTCCGGTAAAAATTTAGAAAGGCCCCCATTTCGAGTTCCTATCCATACATTTCCCGTTTGGTCTTCAAAGAATTTTCTACATGCAACATCGTTTAGACTTTGGGGATAGTCGGGATTGGGGAGGAAGTGTGTGTAGGCCTTACTAATAGGGTCCATCTTGAAAATGCCATGCCACCAAGTTCCGATCCAGATGGTACCATTAGACTGCTGAAATATTTGCCTTATTTGATTGGCCCCAAAAGAGTCGCCAATTTTTGATTTTAAAAAGTAGTGATTCCTAAATTGGCGTTTTTCTAGATCATATTCAAAGATTCCTCCCCCATGAGTTCCTATCCATAACTTGCCTTGATCATCCTTCATAAAACAGACAACTCCCATATCCCATGTATCCGAAAATTCTTTGGGCTTAATCTGATAGGGTTTATACTCTCCCTTTTTCCAATCCAAAAGAAATATTCCCCCCTTTTGAGGGATTATTAGTTTGCCAGGCTCTAGTTCAAAAAATGTTCTGAGTGCACTAACGTGGTCTATTAACCTATCTTGTGAGGTTGGGAAGTAACTAAATTGAGCCATTTGGGGGTTGATTCGATCCACTCCAAAACCTGCACCTCCCAGCCATATTATCCCTAAGTTATCAATACAAATGGGGCCATAGGAAAAACTTCTATTGGGTTGTAAATCATTTATTATTCTAACTACTTCTCCAGTCCGTGGCGTATAACGAACGATTCCTGCATAAGTAGTCAGCCATAAAATACCGTATTTATCTACCTCTCCGCCATAAATCCCATTCAGTAATTCTGGATCAGGAAAATTTGGGAAGTTAACTTTTTCAATATATCCCTCCTTTATATTGAGTAAAAACAAACTCCTTCTCGTCCCTATCCAAAGAGTCTCTTCATTCAATTGCCCAACGCAGTTCAATACAACATCTTTTTCGTCAGTATCTGGAAAATATTTTTGGGTCTTGTGGGAAGTAGGATCAAACAAAAACAAACCGTTATCAGTCGCTAACCAAATTCTATTTTCTGTGTCTTCAAAGATTTCATTAACATTAACCTGAGTGGTATCTCCGGGAAGAAAGTAAGTAGAAAAGTGAGTGAAGATTTTAGTTTGAGGATCAAAAATACTAAGACCATCATCCACATAGCTGATCCAAATTCGACCTTTACTGTCAGGTAGAATATCAACTACCCATTTTTTAAGTAAGGAATTAGGGTTCCCTTTTTCTGGAATGAAATTAGAAAACCTCTTTGAGGTTGGATCATAACAACTTAACCCAAGTTCAGTTCCTATCCACAATAAACCGTTCAAATCTTGGGTAATACAGCGGACCTTGGCCCCTATCAGGCTGTTGGGATCCTTTGGGTTATGGTCAAACTGAATGATTTCTTTTCCATCATATCGTTGCAAACCTCTGACCCCCCCAAACCAAATAAAGCCTTCTGAATCCTGGAAAATCGCCCAAATGAGACTGGCGTTTAGGCCATCTTCAATTCCCAAATGATTAAAATTGTAGGAAACAATTTGCCCAACCATACAAAAAGGGAAAGAAAGAAACAGGAATTTTACAACAACAATTCTGGCGGAGAAATTTTTCATGGGCTTAGAACGTTAGATTCTTTCGCTGAAGACTCAGACTATATCTAATCTCGTATGAAATAATCTACAAAGAATTCCCTGTAAAAAGAAAATACCCACAGAGCGGGGAGCTCCGTGGGCGCACATACACATCAAGCCCTAGTTGCACACGATATAGGGTTTCTTGCTATTTCTCTGTTCTGAATAAACTATCAAAGGTCCATTGAAGGTAGTATTCTCCTCCTACCAAAGGACCTCCATATACCGTTCGGTATCCATCGTTGGTAATATTTGTAGCCCCGAGTTTAAGCAGGGACTTAAGTTTGGGGATTCGGTATAGAATAGCACCATCTAGAATTCCAAAGGATTCTATAAGCCCTTGTCCATTGGGAGATTGGAATACATAGTCCTCTACCCATCGGTAATGAACGTTGAATCCTAACTTTTTTTGTAGGGAACGGTAGCCAAAGAATACTTTGAAGCTGTTCTGAGGTGTATTAAAATCCGGGAAGTAGAAAGGGTTTCGTTCTCTCGCATCATCTGCATCAAATTGTACAAAGTTGTAATTACCCCCAAATCTCCACCCCTTGTCGTTGTTATAGGCAATTCCCAAATTAAACCCGGTTGAATAAACGGGATCTTCCACGTTATTGAGTGTAAGGATAGGCATCCCTATGGCTGGACTAAAAGACAGAATATTGGCTGTAAAGTTTTTATAGGTATTTCGGTGGAAGGTAGCATCTACCAACCAATCACGGGCGAAGAGGCTCCTAAATCCCACTTCATAGGTAGTGATCTGCTCCTGCTCGAGGAATCTCAGATTTGCGGGCTGTAAAATAGAAGGATCGGTACCGCCGGATTGGACAAATTCTGTAAAGGAAGGAGTAGTTACCAAATTCTGGTATAGCTCCTCTCCAGAGATAATTGTCCCATCCAAAGTCCTCAAGGAATAGTTCTCTATGTTATCTTGAATATTTCCCAGATAGATAAGTGGACCTGCATTAAAAGCTACGTAAGTATCCTGGTTGGCAGGGTTCCGAAAGCCCGTCTGCCAAGACGCACGAAGGCTGGATTTCCGCTGTTTTCCCAAGGTAAGTACCGTGGAAACCCGGGGAGTAAATCGACCCGTGAAATTCTTGTTCTTGTCGTAACGCAGAGAGGATTTCAGGGTAAGTCTTTCATTCACGAAGTTCTTTGCTGCCTGAATATACCCTCCATATTCCCATGTGGGAATGGGTTCGTTAAACCCTAAGGGACCATCGCTGTACACGTGTCCTTCTGAGGCCAATCGATAAAGACGATAGCTACCCCCCACCTGTAAATCGAGGAAGTTGATTTCATTTTTGAAATCGTAGTTGAGGTCCCCATGTAGGAAACTTGCCTCCATTACTACCCCAGCGCCTCCGGGCTGGTCAATGGGAATCCCAATAATTTCTGCCTTAGCCTGTTGAAAAGCGGAAGAGGATGCATTGGGAATATCGCGGTCCGCATAGCCCCTCGCAAGCACGTGATTACCTGCTTGAATGCCATTTACTTCTCCCCTAAATGCAGCACCGTACTCTTCACCCCAAGCTTGGGTGGGTTTTATGGCTTCTTGAAGAATCGCACCTAAGGAAAGGACCGAAAATCCATCTCCTGACTCATCCTTTGCGTGATACACCCGTGCGAAGAAGTTGTCGCTTCGCAGTTCCAGTTTCTGGTATAAGGTTTGAAAATTCTTGAAAGGATAGAAGTTTTCGTATCGGATGATATTATCGGCTCGAGAATAGCGAATATCATAGCTTGCCTCCAATTTATCATTAGGACGAAAGTGAACAGAACCTTGTAAAAAGAGGTTGTCTATTTCGTAATTAAGCAATTCCCGTTCGGGAATTCCTGAACGATTGATGGGAACTAGTTCCCCTGTTCCTAAGTCTACTTGGACCTGAGTTTCATCTCCATACACGTTTACCGCGTTGAAATTGGGATCTAAGGGCGAAGTTTGTAACAGTTGCTCCTGAAAAGGAATCTCTTGATTGGTAATGAGAAAGTTTCTATCGTCTGATATAAAGTCATTCCCAGTGAAGTACGTAGCATTCACCTTGAATGCCAGTTTATCGTTAAGCCGTAGTGCATAGCGAATACCCAAGTCTGTCAAAGGCTGCGTATCCCCATTTGGGCGATTGATCATTCCTTGTTTTACATAGGCACTTACTCCTTGATAATCAAATGGATTCTTGGTTATCATTGAGAGCAAACCATTAAAGGCATTAGGCCCGTAAAGGGCTGATCCTGGTCCTGGGACTACCTCAATACTTCTGATATCTAGTTCTGAGCCCTTCATCACACTCCCTACACCATAGTTAACTCCAGGTCCAGAAATATCCATTCCATCTATAAGTTGCACAAAACGCCAGTTCTGAAGGTTGGCAAAGGCACGGGTATTTAGGGAGTGATAGGTAAGGCTACTGTTGTTTACAAAAATCCCTTTCATGTAACCGATACCTGCGTGAAAGTCCCTTGTGGGGAGTTCTTGGATTTCCAGAATTCCCATCTTCTCAACGCTCACTGGAGTAATTAAGCGATTCTCATTGACCTTGGATACGGCTTGGATTTCATTTTCAGTGATCAGCGACTGAACCTTAATCTGATCTTCTACTCCTGTTAGATAGATCTCCAAATATTGGTCAATCTCCTCAACAGAAATTTTTCTTGCTTGATATCCAACAAACTCTACATATAATTCGAGGGGAGGGTTTTTGCTGACTTCTAAATCGAAGTATCCATCCTCATTAGTAATCGTCCCTTCTACAGTAGAATCTTCTTCGTAATATACCTGTACGCCAATCAAATTCTCTCCAGATATTTCATCGAATACCTTTCCTTGGACAGTCGTCTGTCCCATGGCTGAAGTAAAAATTCCCCAAAAAAGTGAAAGAGCAAGCAGGGTCTTGAAATGGTTTTTCATCAGGGGGTTAAAATCGATGGATTATTAGCAGCGGGTTATATGTATAATCCTAAAAGGATAATTCAATCCGATCCCGGTAGGAATTCTAAATGAAAAGTAACTGCCAGTTTGAAAAAGCAGCCGAATACTTATTTGATTAATTGAAAGTTTACAGGAAGTGTAAAAAGAACGGGAACCTCACTGCCTTGTTGCCGTCCTGGTGTCCAACTGGGCATAGCCTTGGTTATGCGCAAAGCCTCTTCGTCGCATCCGTATCCTAAGCCTTTCAACACTTTGTGGTCTGTGAGGCTTCCATCGGCCTGAACCACAAACTGAACATAGACGATTCCTTCTACATGAAAGTCTCTTGCAGGTTGAGGGTACTTAATACGGGTATTGAGGTATTGTAGCATTTGATCTTTACCTCCTGGGAAGGCAGGCATTTGGGAAGCCACCATTAAAGGAGTGATAGACTCAAAGTCAGCCTTTTCCTTGGAGGAAACAGGAGCGGAAGCTACCTCATTTGAGGAACGAACAATTTCTGTTTCCGATACTTGTGTACCTGTATCCTCATTGGCCATGAAGGAAACAGTCTCAGGCTTTTCAGATTTAGGGGTGATGCTCTCTTCAGATGTCCTGTTCTCACTCACTTCGAAAACTTCTACTTCAGCGGGAACAGATTCGACAGGTTGAGCCGGCTGAGTAGGAGGGGTATTCTCCTGCTTTGTTAGGATGACTTCTGACGCTTTCTCCGCCTCCTTTTTGGGTGCATTTCTAATGGAGAGAAATGCCTTTGTTGAAAAGACTTCTTCACCTTGATAGGAAGCTTTTAAAATTGCTGTAAATCTACCTCGTCTTCTGTAAGAATATTTAATCTGAGGGCTAGTCATTTCCCGAGAAATCCCATTTCCTAAATCAAGGGAATAAGACAGCTCCGGATGGTAATTCTTTATCGTAAATGTATGGGGATTTCCCGTGTATCTGTTTCCGTTTACTAGCAAACGTATATCTTTAACCATTGCGGCTAAGGCTGTATCCTCAGTGTCATTTTCAGTGTCAGTGTCAGTCTCAGTCTCAGAAACCTCTTCCTCTGTGGATATATTTAGGTTTACTGTATCAGGTAGGCTACTTAATTCTGTATTATTGACCAATAAAGAATCTATTCTTGCTTCTGATTCCTCATCCATAAAGCGAAGGGCCATTTCATCTAATAACTGCCAATAATCCTTCTCTGAATTGAGGGTTACCACTTCATTAATCTCTGGTACCCGAACGAAAAGGGCTTCTCCATCAGCCTCGAAATGATCGCGGATGTCTGAAAGGTTTAATTCATCAAACTGAAGGAGAGAATCGCTTTGTACGACGGCGTTCTTTTCCTGAAAAAGGTTGGGACGAAAATAAAATACTGCAGCAAGTCCTAATAAAACCAATACTAGCGGAATACCAATGAAGTATTTATTTCTTCTTTTCCTCTCCTGAACTTTGTCCAAGCTAGAAATATACTCATGAATCCGTTTAATTTCGGCACTTTTCTGATCCATAAAGCGTGTTAATTACTAAGGTAGATAGATGTACAACGAGTTAAGATAAAAAGATTTCTTCCTGTTCTTTGTGTGAAATGTATGAATGTAATTGCAGCCTTTAGAGTAGGTTGCACAGCTAAACATTATATGCAAACTTAGTAAAATTTTTAATCAACACATTAAATATTTATAAAATTTTTTTATAAAAAAATTTCCCTAAGTGTTTATTGTAGTTTTTATCTCTATT
>JBCCTX010000173.1:0-16101 GCA_039197765.1 Bacteroidota bacterium | reverse complement strand
GTTCTGGTGATTTCTGTTGTAGGCTCTGCTTCCGGAGAAATTCTCACCGAAATGACAGGGATAGCGAATATTTGGGGAATCCTCCTCATGTGTTTTGGCGTAGGGATACTCGCATTTGCCGGTAGTATTTGGATAGAACGCATCCTGAGTTTTTGGTCTATTGCGCTCTATGTGTTTTACTTTGCATTGGTCTTAATCTTTATGAATACATATTCGGAAAGCATCTTTCATGCCTTGAAAAGTCCAGGGGGGGATGGAGACTGGTTACTTGGCGGGGTAAAATACGCAGCTTATAATGTGGGCATAGTACCCGCGATGCTATATGTCGTTAGGCACCTGCATACCCAAAGGGAAGCCTTATTGTCTGGTGGTATTGCGGGAATTTTAACTATGATTCCTGGCTTTTTTATTTATCTAGCCATGTTAAGCCAATACCCTGGAATTGAGAATGAGGTTATACCTGCGAATTACTTAATGGGACAAATGGGGATTCCCGGTTTTCAGCTTGTTTTTCAGGTTATATTGTTTGGTACCTTAGTGGAGACAGGAGTAGGAATCATTCATGGATTTAATGAGCGAATTTCTGGAACGTTCAAAGAGCGAGGAAAGGAGTTTTCCGGCTTAAACCGCTTACTGATCGCAGGCATAATTTTGCTCATAGCCATATACTTAGCAGATGTAATTGGGTTGGTAGAATTAATTGCAAAAGGCTATGGTGCGCTTACATGGGGATATTGGATCGTATTTCTGGTACCAGTACTTACCTACGGTACCTACCTGATTGTGAAAGGAATGCCTCCAAAAGAAAAAGGATAGGAGCAGGTACTCCTATCCCTATTTTTTTCCAAAGAATTTACTGCTGGTTTTTCAGAATATCTCTGATTTCTGTCAGTAAGGTTTCTTCTGCAGAAGGTGCAGGTGGTGCAGCTGCTTCTTCTTCTTTCGCCTTTTCAGTCAACTTATTATAGCTGCGAACTATCATAAAAATGACAAATGCAATGATCAGAAAATCAATGATGGTTTGAACGAAACTTCCCCAGTTGAGGCTTACAGCAGGAGTTACTACTTCTCCAGCATCATTCATCACAGCTTCCTGGATCGTGTAAGCCAAATCAGAAAAGTCAACGCCCCCCATTGCAACTCCTATCGGAGGCATGATAATGTCATTTACTAAGGAGGTGACAATTTTTCCAAAGGCACCTCCAATGATTACGGCAACGGCTAGTTCTAGCACGTTCCCTCTCATAATGAAATCGCGGAATTCTTTAATCATGATATTTAATGTGGTTTAGATAAGAATTTCAAGCAATATAAAACTTTATGACAAAGATGGTTTTATTATTTTATTAACGGAAGAATCCATATGGCTGAATGAATTCTAAGAATAATCTATTCCTACATACTTCCCTGAAAATTGTTTAAAAGGGGTTCATAATCCGATTCACCCTGTAGACGATAACAAGAGAAGTATGTCACATTTTCTATTGGGCACCTCCCCATTCGAACGCCCCAAAATGATTCAAAATATGCTGCTTTAGCGTTTCGATTTGAATAAAATTCCTTGTAATTTACTTAAAACCTATTACTACTAGATACACTAATTATGGCAAAAGGAAGATTAAGCATTGGGGTATGGATCCTGTGTTGTTTTTTGGCTTCGTGCTCCCAAGAATCGCAGCAAGTACTTACCGCTCATATCGAGGTACCCGATGGCTTCGTTGTAGAACAATTGTACAATCCCTCTGACTCCACCCTTAATCAGGGTTCTTGGGTCTCGATGTGTTTGGATGATAAGGGAAGAATAATTGCTTCCGACCAATATGGGGCGCTTTATAGACTCACTCCCCCTCCTATTGGGGAGAATCCCTCGAAGACATTGGTAGAGGAAATACCCATTGAGGTTGGGTATGCACAGGGACTATTATGGGCATTCAACAGTTTATATATTTCCGTGAATGCTTTTCCCAATTCAGGAGCAGATAAAAAAGGCAGTGGGTTTTACCGTGCAGAAGATACAGACGGCGACGATATGCTGGATAAAGTAGAACGCATTGTGGACTTGGATGGTAGTGGAGAACATGGTCCTCACGCAATTCTTTTAGGGCCCGATGAGCAGTCCTTATATGTATTAGGAGGGAATCATACAGATCCTCCTAAGGAGTTTACTTCTATTCTGCCGATGAATTGGGGCAATGACAACCTACTACCCGTAATCAAAGATCCGAGAGGGCACGCAAATCATCGGAAAGCTCCAGGGGGCTGGGTAGCTAAGGTGGATCCATCGGGTAAAAACTGGGAGATTGTGAGTTCGGGCTTTAGGAACAGCTATGATATGGCCTTTACCGATGATGGGGAATTATTGGTATTTGATTCAGATATGGAATGGGATATGGGAATGCCTTGGTACCGCCCCATTCGAGTGCTTCACGCTATACCGGGGAGTGAATTTGGCTGGAGAACGGGTACCGGAAAATGGCCGGCCTATTATCCAGATAACCTCCCAGAAGTGTTAAATATTGGCCAGGGATCTCCAACAGGCGTTATAATGGGCAAAGGCTTAGCATTTCCTCAGCGATTTCAAGAGGGAATGTTTATCAATGATTGGAGCTTTGGCACCATGTACTTTGTCGCACTTGAGCAAAAGGGCAGTTCCTTTGTAGGTACAAAAGAAGAGTTTCTCTCAGGCGTACCCTTACCACTTACAGATGTGATTGTGGGGAGTGATGGCGCTATGTATTTCGCTACAGGCGGACGAAGGGTAAGCTCCCATTTGTATCGAGTGTATTACAAAGGAGAAGCTGATACGAGCCCTGTACCTGGTGTTTCTTTGGCTGTTAACGATGCCGTATCTGCGAGAAGAAATCTAGAGTCTGCTATTCAGTCCCTCCAAGTTGAGCTTAATACAGAAGAAAAAGTTGAAAAACCTGGGGAGTATGAATCTCTGTTTTGGGATCACTTGGCCCATGGAGATCGCCATGTGCGTTATTTGGCCCGTATAGGGTTAGAAAAGTTAGGAGAAAAGCGTTGGATGGATCGGTATCTGTTGGAAAAAGATCCCATAGAAGCTATACATGCCTCCTTGGCTCTTGCAAGAAGCGACGCACCCCTTTCCAAGGGTATTTCCCTCAGTAAACTTGCAAAAATAGATTTCGAGGGGCTTTCTGAAGGCCAACAACTAGATCTATTGAGGACATATGGAGTTATTTTTACTAGATATGGGTTTCCCAATAAAAGAACTTGGAGAAATATTGTAGATCAATTGAACCCCTATTTTCCTTCAAATTCCTTGGCCCTCAACCAGGAGCTCTGCCAGGTATTATCTTATTTAGAAGCTCCAGGAATTGTCGGCCGAACCTTGAGCCTACTTGAAGGTGCAGAAAATGCGCAATCCACCCCAATTCTTACCGAAACTGTAAGTTTAAGAAGCGAACAATATGGTCCTACGATCCGAGAGATGCTGGAGAACATGCCACCTAGTGAAGAAATTTCCTATGTAAAATCTCTTAGCCATGTGGATAAGGGATGGACCTTTGAGCAACGCAAGCAATACTTTCAGTGGTTTTCTGATGCCCTTTCCAAGAGCGGCGGAGAAAGTTATAAAGGATTTATCGATCGTATTCGTACACAGGCATTGGAGCATGTTCCTGACCGAGAGAAAGCATTACTTGCAGATGAAAATGATCAGTTTATCGCTTTTAAGGCAGTTGATTTTGCAGCCTTACCCAAACCCAAGGGGCCCGGCAGTAATTACAGCATGAATGAGCTCCGCACTATTTTGCGAGAAGAACGGGAAAATCCTCGGAACTATGATTACGGAAAGCAGATGTACGAAGCTTCTATGTGTGCCTCTTGCCATGCGATGAAGGGGCAAGGCGGAAATATAGGTCCCGACCTTACACAAGCGCACACCCGGTTCAAAGAAAATGAAATTTTGTATGCCATCATGGCCCCTAGTGATGCGATCAGCGACCAATACATTAGTACTCAATTGGAACTTAATGATGGAGAAGTGCTGAATGGAAGAATTTTATCAGAAGAGGAAGGGGTCTTAAAGGTTAATACAAATCCCTACGATGCTACACAGTTTGTAGAAGTAGAAGCTACGCAGGTTAAAGAAAGAAACCCATCTCCTGTCTCTACCATGCCCCCGGGTCTATTAAATCGCTTAAATTCAGAAGAGATTGCAGACCTGATGGCATATATTATGTCTGGTGCAGATCCTGAGAACGAGATTTATCAGTAGAGAGTAAGAGATTAGAGCTGAGAGAAGGATTGAATAAGATTCAACCTTCTCTTGGGCTTTCTTCTCATATGTATGGGAATTATCTTTCACCCTTTCTCCGTAAAAAACTCCCAGGCTCTCTGTTCTGCCCAGTAGGGCTTGCCCTTGGCAACAGGGATCATACCTACATGGCCTCCATATGGTGGACTTTCGAGATATAGATGGGTATGATCTCGGCAAATCTCTACTGGGTAACAGGCATTTCCGAGAAAGGGATCGTCCTGGGGTTGGAGAATGAGGGTGGGGACCTTTATCTTTTTGAGATGGGGTTTTGAACTTGCTTTTTTCCAGTAGTCTTCTGCATCGCGAAATCCATGAACAGGGGCGGTAAACCAGCCGTCAAATTCAGCGAAAGTTCGAGGCATGCGCTTCTTGGGAAGATGAACTTGTCCGGGAAACTGCTTTTGCTTTTGGCGAAGTTTGGGATTTAAGGAAAGCATAAAGTGCTTAACGTAGATCCAGTTGCTCACTTTACTCAGGGTATGCGCAGAGTCAGCAATATCAACGGGGGTAGAAACCGCAATTCCTGCTCGTACCTCTTTGGGTACTTTTGCATGTGATTCTCCCAGGTATTTGAGTAGGACATTTCCCCCTAAGCTAAACCCACTGAGGAAGATTTTTTGGTAGGAGTAGGTTGATAGGATTTGCATCACTACCCAATGGAGATCTTCTGTATCCCCTGAATGATAACTACGCAAAAGCCTATTGGGCTCACCGCTGCAGCCCCTAAAATTTAGGGCCAATGTATCCCAGCCTTTCCCATGAAAGAAGGTTGAAATACCTTTAACATAGGAAGATTCACTACTTCCTTCTAGTCCATGCAAAATGATGAGCAGATTTTTGGCCCCCTTGCTTTTAAGCCAGTCCAAGTCGAGAAAGTCTCCATCCGGGGTAGCAATTCGCTCCCTTTGGTAAGGAGGTTTTTTTATACGCCTCAGTTGTGAAGGAATAATGGTATGTATGTGCTTATTCTTGAAAATTCCTGTGGTTGTGTAGGTGGAGGGGTGAATGAGGGGCATGGTTCTTTGCGAGTTTATTTTTACAGTCAGAATGGGTCTGATTTAATTGTATTAAGATTATTTGACTCCCTTATGGAGTAGGAAGCTATTAATATTTCCCAAATGGGTTTACTTTCCAGAAGCGTATTATTTCCCTATCTTGAGTTCAAAGCCTTTGAGGACCTATGTACTATTTACGAATCTACAGCATAATTTTGGGATCTATTCTATTGGTATTATATGCCTGCAAACCTATATCCTCTCAAAATGAAGAACAAGCTCCCCCCAACATCCTATTCTGCATTGCAGATGACGCCTCTTTCCCCCATATGGGGGCTTATGGCACCCAATGGATAAGCACCCCAGCCTTTGACCAGGTAGCTGCTGAAGGCCTACTCTTCATGCGCGCCTATACGCCCAATGCCAAGTGCGCTCCATCTCGATCGTGCATTATCACAGGAAGAAATTCCTGGCAGTTGGAGGAAGCTGCGAATCATTGGCCTGTATTTCCACAGAAGTTTAAGTCCGTAGTAGAGGTTTTGGACGAAGTGGGATATGACGTAGGGTTTACCGGAAAAGGCTGGGGGCCTGGGAAGGCCTTAGATGAGGAGGGTAATCCCCGGAATTTAGTGGGAAACCCGTATCGCTCCTATAAGCTAGAAGCGCCCGCCCAACATATTTCTACAGAAGATTACGCCCGAAATTTCGAGGCTTTTTTGGATTCTGCCCAGGAAGATAAGCCCTTCTTTTTTTGGTATGGGGGCTTTGAACCGCATCGAAGCTATGAGTTTGGAGCCGGAATCAACAAAGGGGGAAAGCAGTTAGGAGATGTGGATAGAGTACCAGAATTTTGGCCTGATAGTGATACCGTTCGGACCGATATGCTGGATTATGCCTATGAGATAGAATACTTCGACCAGCATCTCGGTCGTATGTTGGAAATGTTGAAAGATCGAGGCTTAGCGGAAAATACGCTGATAGTAGTAACTGCTGACAATGGGATGCCTTTTCCTCGTGTGAAAGGGAATAATTATGAAATGTCCAATCACCTACCTCTGGCCATATCTTGGCCCAAGGGAATTCAAACTCCAGGGAGGGAGGTGCTTGACATGGTAAGCTTCATAGACTTTGTCCCTACTTTTTTGGATCTCGCTGGGGTAAGCCCTTTGCAGTCTGGCATGCAACCGGTAACAGGAAAATCGCTAACTCCTATCTTTGACAATTCTCTGGATGATGGGGAGGACTTTCGGGACTATGTACTGATTGGGAAAGAGCGGCACGATTTGGGAAGGCCAGGCGATGGAGGCTATCCCGTACGAGGAATCGTAACCTCAGAGTGGCTATACCTACACAACTTTGAACCTGACCGCTGGCCAGCGGGGAACCCCGAAACGGGTTACCTCAATGTAGACGGTAGCCCAACCAAAACCGAGATTCTCAATCTTCGCCGGAATGGTGGGGCAAAAACCTATTGGGATTGGAGTTTTGGAAAATTACCCCAGGAGGAACTGTATCGACTATCTGAAGATTTAGAATGCCTGAATAACCTGGTTGTAATGGGGGAGAGTAATCCAGTTAAGGAAGAGTTAAAGTCGCAATTATTCGATTTACTTGTACAAGAAGGTGACCCTAGGATTTTGGGGGAAGGGGAAATATTTGATTCCTATCCCTACTCTGATGAAGCTAGTCGAAACTTTTATGAAAGATTCATGAAAGGTGAAAAATTGAACTCTGGCTGGGTAAATCCAACGGATTTTGAGAAGAATATAGAGTAGGCTCTATTTTCCACAAGTAAATCGGATTATTTCATGTTAAAATACCTTACCTTAATGAATCACATCAAGCTAATTTTTTTTGTTGTAATCGGTTTGGGCCTTAGCTGTGCAGAGCCCTCCCAAGAAGTTAAAGAACCCTCCCGTCCCAATATATTATTCCTGTTTGCTGATGATATGGCCTACAACGCCATGGGTGCTATGGGAAATACGCTCGTAAAAACCCCTCATTTGGATGAATTGGCTTCAAGAGGCTTTATGTTTACCCATGCTTTTAACCAGGGTTCTTGGAGTGGAGCGGTCTGTGTAGTGAGTCGGGCTATGCTCAATTCAGGCCGTTTCGTGTACCATGCACGCAATGATATAAATGAAGTACCCCTATGGGGAGAAGTTTTAGGACAAAATGGCTATCAGACCTTCATGACGGGAAAGTGGCACAATGGCGATCATACCGTTTTAAAAAGTTTTCAACAAGCTAAGAGCATTGGTAAAGGAATGTTTGAAACCTTGGGAGGACCTTCAGGCACAGGATATAAAAGGCCTACGCCTACGAACGATACCTGGTCGGCTGCTGATACGAGTTTATTGGGTCATTGGACTCCCGAAGTAAAGGACATTGTGTATTCGGACTCAGGCAAATCCATAGGTACCCCCTATATTGCCCACAAACATACGAGTACCTTATACGCAGATCACGCCATTGACTTTTTGTCAACTTGGAAAGAAAGTGAAGAGGCAGAACCTTTTTTTATGTATGTAGCATTTAATGCGCCTCACGATCCCAGACAGGCTCCACAATCCTATCTCGATATGTATCCAGTAGAGGAAATTCCCCTCCCTCCCAACTATTTACCTGAGCATCCTTTTGATCAAGGGGAGAGATATACCCTTAGGGATGAAATTCTTGCTCCTTTCCCTCGATCTGAAGCCGCAGTAAGACGACACCTACAAGAGTACTATGCAATTATCTCTCACATGGATGCAGAAATAGGGAGAGTTCTGGCTGCATTAGAGGCCAGTGGGGCACTTGAGAATACCTATGTTATTTTTACTGCGGATCATGGTTTGGCCGTAGGAAGTCATGGACTTTTGGGAAAACAAAATGCGTATGACCATAGTATTCGGGTACCCCTAATTTTCTCTGGTCCTGGCATTCCGCAGAGTAAGACCAGTGATGAAATGGTCTATCTGCAGAGTGTACATCCCACGACATTTGAGTTGGCCAGTCTTAGTATACCCTCCCATATTGAGTTTGAGAGTTTGTATTCACATTTTTCACAAGATGGGGCAACAGGAGAGTCAGAGATTTTTGGATCATACAAAGATTTCCAGCGAATGTTGCGGACAGAAAGGTATAAATATATTCTATATCCAGAAGTACAAAAGACGCAACTTTTTGATTTAATAGAAGACCCAAATGAATTAAATAATCTAGCAGAAAATCCAGATTCCAAGGAATTGATAGAGAAAATGCATCAAAGTCTTATCCGTCTTCAAGAGAAAGTGGGTGACCCACTAGACATTACAGGTGTCCAAAGCAAGTAAATCAGATCTTAGTACGTGGAAATATATTTCAATTATTGGCAAAGAAATTGCTGCTGTTTTTACTTAATAGCTAATGATTTTTGTAATTTTGCCTTTTTGAGAAGGGTTTTTCGAAAATTTATATGGAATGAATAAGGCCTTGGTTTCACTACAAAGAACATACAAATGGATTATCCAAATTTTGGGTATGTGTTTGCTTGTGATAGTTTTTGCTTTAAATGATCTGAACGCCACTAACTTATTAGTCTTTCAACAAATAAGTGAGTCCGAATATTGGGAACTCGTTTTGAAGGAAAATTCATTGGATGGATACCAGCGTTATATGCTAGAATTCCCTGATGGGGCACACTACGACGAGGCTGTCGAAAAGGTTGTTTTTCTACGTGATGAAAAGGCTTGGCAAAATGCCTTGGCAGAGAATACGCCTGCCGCCTTTAGCCGGTACCTCAAAATATATCCGAGAGGGATTCATGTCGAAGATGCCCGCGGGAAGTTGAATCTCAAAAAGCCTCCTAAGAACACAAGAGGTTCTATTACAGAGAATCCTAAGCCTGCAACTGAGAAACCCAAAGAAACTCCTGCTTCTCCTGTTTCACCTCCTCCAGCTTCAGAAAAAAAAGAACCTGTTGTAACAGAACAGAGTGTTTGGGATAATGCAGTTCAGTCGGGAAATTCAGACTTATTTAAGGCCTATTTGGAATCCTATCCAAAGGGAAAGTTTAAGTCAAAGGCTATAGAGAATATTCCTATGGAGTTTTCTTTGACGCGAAGTGATTCCATCGATTCGATGTTTTTCCTCACAGTTAAGTACGCTAAAAAGCCTGTAAATATAGTTCAGGCTGAATTACCCACTCAAGGCTTGCGATACGTACCGGAAGATCCTGGCTCAGATGGCAAGTCTTCCCGTCCTAGTAGAAGAAGAAGAAGAGTTGAGGACACGCGATACTTTTTTTGGCCAGAAGGTGAACTTACAGCCTTTCTAAGTGATGAGGATGATCTTTCAACAGAAATGGTCATTACAGTGGGGAGTAAAAACAAATACCAACTTAAGCTGCGAGACGCATCCAATGATTCTTGGAACATCGAACTGGAAAGTAGCCTTCCAAATTTAGAACTGCTGGGAGTTGTTGGCGTAGATGGAAATATGGATACAGCCTTTTTTACGATTAAAGGCGGTGTACCCGAGTATTTAGTTAGAATGGTTAAAAAGGGGGGAGATGTTAATGATTACCTGTATGAGGCCCCTTTGCAAAAAGACCGGGCAGCAAACACATGGTTTTTGGATAAAAATCAACTGGTAACTACAGGTATGATTCCTTCAGGGAACTACGAAGTGTACGTTTTGGACTCAAGAAAACTGGAAAATATTAAATATACTAGACCACTAACAATTGGCTCTGGCTTGTTAGTTTCCAATATGAGTATATACACTTATCTGTTAATTCCAGTTGTATTATTGATTATTTGGATGTTTTTGAACTGGTCGAAAAAGTCCAAAGATCCGTATAGATCAAGAAGAGATAAGTTCAGGTTTTAGTAACGTATACACAATCATATCGTAGAGAGGTAAGTTAGCTTCACAACAGGTTTAGAACATAACCAGCATGATACATAAAGAAAGGCTCATTAAAACAATTTCACTTGCATTCGGGCTTCTTTTCCTTTTTAATCTGCAAATTGTCCACGGTCAGGATATATTTTTCCTCTCCAATGGAGGGACAGAGTCAGGAATTTATGAAGGGGTAGATGGTAATAAAATTCTTTTTAGACCCTTCAATTCTCAAAAATCTGAAAAACTTAAGCGCAAACAAGTTGCGATGATTTCAAATCCCCAGGGATGGGTCCGTATTTTTCAAAGTGAAAGGGAGGTATTGGTAAATTTTCATAATGATACTTACGACCTGGTTCTTATGGCTTCGGGGGAGGTACTCCAATCTACAGAAGTACTGGTACATGAGAAGGTGGTGGAATTTGAGAAAATTAACACACGGACTAAAGAGCATATTCCCGTCTCTTCAGTAGCAGCAGTTGTATACAAAACAAAGCAGGTGTTACCCCTGAAAGACTCTAAAACAGTAGCGAATCTCATAGCTCAAATGAATACCGCTGGCAAATTTAACCTATCAGATCCTAAGTCTGTGGTAAAGGCTCAGCCTGCAACTACCTTGGATGCTGAAGGAACCGTAGTATTTGAGACGCAGGCTGATATTGATCAAAGCGCAGATGATGAGCAAGAAGATGAGGTAGCTACGCCCAGAGGTGTAGGGGAAGAAGTAGCTGAAGATGGCGTTCCTGCCACGTTACCTCCTTCGAATACTATTGAACTCACGAATAAGGAGGGGCCAGTCCTCCCTGTTTCGGAAGATGAGTTTCGAGAGAAAGCCCTTAGAAAAACTGATCAATTTTCCCAATACGTAAAGCGCGTGGTGGATAAAAATGCCAGTAGATTTGAAGCTAATAAAGCAATCAACCAGGCAATTACCTTGTTCGTCCATGACAGCAGCCTTGTGGAAGTATCAAATATTAAATCAGGAAAGAATTTTTCGTATTTTATTCGAGAATATTTGTATCATATACAGGAATTAAAATACGATCGTGTTGAAATTGATTGGGCGGAGATTTCCTATGTTGGAGACATCAAGTTAGGACCAGATGGTAACTGGTATGGATCCGTTACCTTCCTTCAGATCTTCAAAGGCTTTCGAGATGGAAGGCTAATGTATGAAGACAAAACCCTCAAAAGAATGGAAGTAATTTTGAAAGGGTATGAAAAAATTAGGGAAGGGAAAACGGAAGTCCTTTGGGATGTCTTATTATCTAATATTGCAGTGGAACACACAAGCTAATGGACCTGCGTAAGTTAACCCTCTTCTTGCTTTTTTGTACGTATTTTCTCCATGTGAAAGCGCAAATTTCAGATAGAGATACCTATGACTTTGCTATACAGGTAAAGCAGGTAGACGAATTTATTGAGCGATTCAATGGAGATACTACTACCCTGTTGTATGAATATTCTCAGCGTAACTTTCCAAACGAGACCTTAGACAGAAAGGCTATGATTGGCACGCTATTCAATAAAGAGCGGAAGGATTGGCATAAGGATCACATCCAAAATTTTCTGGATGATGTCACCAACCCTGCTTCTCCTGTTTACCTTAGCTATTACGATGACGATTGGTATGCAGTAATAGATTGTAACGTATTATATGAAGGAAAGAAGGAACGTGCTTATATAACCCTCCAAGTTCAAAAGGAGAAAGACTATTCTGCCAAATGGGTAACTCGGGGTGTGCATGCTAATTTTCTTCAACTACTAGGAGAAGACAATGAACAAATTTTTCTCAATCCTGTAAGCCACGGTACGGATTTCATCAATTTGAAGCAAATGTTTCAATCTCCCAAGAAGTATTTAAGGAGTTATCTCTACAAAGACTTTAGTTCCGGCGGCCTTCCCCTTTTTATTAATGAACTTATTGAAGGGAAGATTAAGTTTCAATACATCAATTCTATATCCTATCATTTTCTACAAATAGACGGATGGGCTCTCATTGTTTCCAAGTTTTTACGAGAGTCTCCTAACTCTGGATGGCTAATCAGCGACCTACAACCCCTGACAAAACAACAAAAGATGCAATATAAGGAGACGATCTTGCACTTGGATTAGGTAATATTTTATGGGTAAAGGTAAAGGTGGTAAAATTCTCATACTCAATATAATAGCATGTACATTGCTGTACACTCCTTTTATTTCCTATGGCCAGGGTTTGAGCAATAGAGATGAACAAGCTATTCAGCGTCAGGCTAAATTTATTGTTGAGGAATATCAAAAGCTGCTTGTCAACCTGTCTAATCAAAGTAATACTCCGGCAATTGTTGAGAAAATCATTTACAACAATATTTACGGGGACCGTATCTTCTGGAATGAGCGCGTAACCATTGAAGACGATTTAGATCCTACTTTTGCCAACTATCGCTTTCCCCAGGATAAATCCGTTGAGGACTACCTCAACGATTTCGATATTTATTACAAAAAGAAGTACACAGGTACCATTATTTTTGATAATCTCCGAGTTACAGGGGTTCAGCGTAGTGTGGAGGGATACTGGTTTGTAAAAGTATCCTTTCAGAGTAGGTTTTTAAATAATCATATTGATATTCCATTGCCTTATCCCGCTCGGGATCGGGTAGCTGAGATTCGGGCAGAGCCAAGAGATGTAGGATGGAATACTTTCATTATGAGCGTCAGCTATTATGATAAATTTCAAGATAGAGATCAATACAAAGAATTTGACTTCCTTCCTGAGGTAATACAAGCTAATTCCCAAAAACTGAGACAGGATTCCTATGTCTGGATTTCAAGAGGTGAATACAAGCGCGCATTGAATCTGTTGGAGCGTGCCTATGCTTTGAGTCCTACCCAGGAAGTAGAAGCGTCTATTCGTTCGATGAAGGAGCAATTAGCTGGGATTGAGACGCGCAGTCAATATTTTTCAGTAGACTCCTATACAGACTTCATCAAAGCCAACCCCGCTATTGCGGATCCTTATGTAGGGAGAGGAAGAAAGTACCTTCAATTAGGTGATTATGCCAATGCCTTGGCAGATTTTCAAAAGGCTCTGGATATCAAGCCCAATTACCTCAAAGCACACCTTTACGAAGCTGAAACTCATCTTAAGGCCTCCCAATTGGATTCTGCTATGAATTCCTTTGAGACGGCGATTAGTATTACGCCTGAAGATATTCCTCTTAACATTCGCGTTGCTGAACTGTATTTTATGCAGGGTAGGTATCCAGCTATGCGCAAGGTATTAGATAATGCCATTTCTCGATCACCTGAAGTTCCCAAGTTATACAACCTGCGATCTAAGCTCAACTTTTCGGTCAGGAGGTATGAGTCCACTGTTGAGGATCTTCGAATTCTAACCTATCTGGAAAAAGATTCTCTCCATTTTCTTCAGGCATTAGGCAGTACCTACAAATTGCTGGGCAGCTCCCTTCAAGCGGATAGTTGCTTTGCATTGGTAAAGCAGAAAGTTCCTGCGTATGCACGTGCCCTTACGTTACAACTCCAGAAGAAATATGACCTTGCTGATCGCTTATTCAATGAAGAGCAATACGTAGAAAGCGTCCATGTGCTGAATGACCGCATCATGCTAGGAGGGCTTCAACCGATGGATTTACTGCTTCGTGGAAAAGCCTCGTTGCAGGCAGGTTTTACGACTTTCGCCCTTGAAGACTTTACAGATCTCCTTGACTTTGATGCATCTGCAGAAGTATACTATCTCCGGGCGCTCGCCGCTCAAAAATTAGGGAATATTTCAGCGGCAAAGAAAGATCTTACTGAAGCCATTAACCGAGATGAATATCTCTGTGATGCCTATTTGTTACTCGCCAAAATTTACGATGAGGAGGATGATTACAGCGAAGCGGTCTCCCACTACAAACAAGCATTGCGGTGTAAGCCCAACCAACCTCAGTATCATATAGACTTGGCAGAGCTACATTATAAAAATGAAGCCTACGAAGATGCAGAAAGTAGCGCCAGAGATGCCTTGATCTTTGATCCACAGTTTGCTTCCGCCTATTTACTCATCGGTAGAGCCCAAATTCAGCGTGAGCGCTTCCGGGATGCAGAACTCCAATACCTAAAATTTCTGAAATACGGGGAAGAAGATCCAGAAGTTTACCTCGAACTAGCAGACTTCTACGAAAAGTACTATGGTATGGCCAAGCGCGCGGAAAAGTACCGCAAGAAGGCTAGTAGGAATTGAGGACCCATGTATTTCTAGGGAATTAATTCTTCATTTAGGTCTTTATTCTCAAAAAATTTCTTTTAAATTAACTGAAGGAGCTGGCTTACAATAGTCCTCACTAGTTAATCGACCCCTATGCCTGAGCCCAAGAGGAGTCTAGACCTTCCCGATCCTATGGATCCCTTATTAGATGACAAGCGTATCAATCACGCACTGGTGATTGGGATTGATACGTATGAGGATGAGTATATTGACAACCTGGAACACCCTGTTTCAGATTGTAAGAAGCTCGTGGAACTGCTTTGTAGCCGCTTTACCTTTGAGCAGAAGAACATCCATACCCTGTACAATGCGCAGGCGAGCCGAAAGCAGATAAGAGAAGCCTTTATTCATTGTATTACGGAATTGGGACCCGAAGACAATTTGCTGATATTCTATGCAGGTCATGGGGTATGGAATGAGGTATTGGAGTGGGGCTACTGGGTCCCTACAGAAGCGCGTTCAGGTGAAATAGATGATTATTTAGGCAATGAAGAAGTAGTAGATTTAGTAGAAAAAATTAATACCCAACATACGGTTTTTATTGCTGATTCCTGTTTCTCTGGAGATTTTTTTGATCGGAAACGCTCGGGATTTGGACAAATTACAGGAGCCCGTTCCCGTTGGGCAATTAGCTCAGGACGCTTAGAAGCTGTTTCTGATAATAGTCCCTTCTTTGCTCACTTAATGCGAGTTTTGACTGATACAGAGGATGATATATTAGTTTCAGACCTTGCAAATCAAGTGAAAATTGCTACTGCCAGTAGTTCCCGAAGCCAGCAAACCCCTCGGGGAGAACCCATGATGATAGAGGGGCACGAAGGGGGAGAGTTTCTCTTTCGTCTACGGGAAAACCTCCTTTTACCGAAAGATGAGGGTGAAGGAGATCTTGTCTATTCAGAAGAAAGGAGTCTTGAAGCAGCCCTTCCACAAAAGATGCGAGTAGGGGAGGAGAGCCTCCTAACGGTATTAATCCGTCATCACAGCCAGGAAAGCCTAGCATCCATTGTCGCAGAGGATGAAAAATTTGGCGTAAACCCAGAGGAAGTGGAATCTGAAGAGTTCATTATGGACTTCAAGCGAGACTCCCAGAATAGAATTCTTGCAGTAGGCTTGATCCTCGTTTTGGAAGCTAGCCATTTTGACCTTCCCGTAACCCAGCGTAGGGTTCGTATCAAACCTGGGAAGAATTCAAGTCTCATCACCTTTTTGTGTACTCCCAAACGGGAGGGTAAACTATTGCTTACCCTTCAAGTCTATTACGAAGAGGAGCTTATTGGCAGTGGTATTTTACAGGCTGAAGGGATCGCCCAGACTCTAATAAATACGGAGTTTGTTGAGGAACGCTTTTCTATGTCCTTAGGACGTTTTTCAGATGAGCCTACCCAAGGAGAAGTTAGGAAGTTCCCTACCAACACCACAGAGGAAGGAACTTCAGGTAGTGAGCCAGATGTAGGATTTGAGTCTACTACCCAAGACAAGAGTCAAGAGAATTCCTCTGCGGAAGATAAAGAAAAGATAGAAGAAGCTGTGAATCCGCCCCCAAGCCAAGAACTCCCAGATACGCCAAGGCCTCCTAAACCAATAGAAACTCCCGACCTCCCCTTAGAAGAAAAAAATCCAGCTGACATAGATCGAGCAAGCGATTCTGGTGAGTCCCATGGCGAAGTTAGCCATATGAAAGGGGGCTGTTTATCGGTTTTTCTGTTGCT
>JBCCTX010000172.1:0-16172 GCA_039197765.1 Bacteroidota bacterium | reverse complement strand
GAAACATCAATTCCTCCGTGGTCAAAAAATCGAATGTCCTCTGTAGCCAAAAGTGCTAACACAAGATTAGGGGCCAGAGATTCATAGGGAATTTCTGTACGCTCTTCTATGTAATACTTTCCAATGAGTTCCCCATGAACATCTTTAAGCTCGGTAGCCGTAGGAACTTGAAGAGCCAACAGTTCTGCCCGGGAGGGGATAGGGCCAAAGGCTCCAAAGGCAACCAAGAGAACGAATACCGCGGGTATAAGCATGACACCCAACAGCACTTTCAACAGCTTGGGTAAGGCTTTGGCATTCTGGATGATTTCTTTTGTCCTGCTCACGAATCGACGTCTTTCCTATAAAATTACGGGAAAATGTAGGTTCTTTCAACTTCTTGGAAAGAAATATGAAAATTCATAAACCCAAGGGTTTTTAAACCAGTTGAATTTGACCACAGAGAAAATGAGAAAAAAGGAGTTGCGCAGAGGTGATTTTTTTTGAGTTTTAATTTGAGTAATGATTATTAATAACTCTTTTTAGCCCATCCTTATTTTCTTTAAATTATATCAAATGGATTTTATGGTAGAAACTCAATTGGACAACACCAAACGCTACAACGACCTTACAAAACAATCCCTCCTTTATCCTCCTTTCTAGTCTCCTTCGCCTCTGCGGTAAAATAAAAATGATCTCAAAATCAAAGATTTTTAATAACACCTTCGGTCTCACCTATATCCCTGCGCCTGTAAATTGAACAACTCCGCATAGGTCCCATCTTGCGCAAGCAGCTCCTCATGCGAACCCAATTCAAGCATTTTCCCCTTCTCCAATACCAAAATCCGGTCCGCCATACGCACCGTAGAGAAGCGATGGGAAATTAAGACAGCCGTCTTGCCCTCTGTCAAAGCTGCAAAGCGCTGAAATACCTCATATTCTGCCCGCGCATCCAGTGCCGCAGTAGGCTCGTCCAAGATCAGCAATTGGGCTTCACGCATGTAGGCCCGGCCCAGAGCCACCTTTTGCCACTCTCCTCCCGATAGGTCTACTCCCTTCTCAAAACGGCGGCCCAGGATTTGGTCATAGCCATCGGGAAGTTTTTCTATGACGGTATCTGCAAGGCTGCGTTCTGCAGCGGATTCAATCTGAGGACGGTTTTCCACTTGCTCTATGCTCCCAACGGCGATATTTTCTGAAACCGTGAACTGAAAGCGAACAAAATCCTGAAAAATTACGCCTACTTTTTTGCGGTACTCATCGAGATCATATTCCTTGATATCAATTCCATCGAGCAAAATACGGCCTTCGGTAGGATCGTAGAGCCTTGCCAGCAGTTTTACTAGGGTAGTCTTTCCTGCTCCATTCTCTCCCACTAAGGCAAGTTTCTCACCGGCAGCCAAAGTGAAGGAAATATTTCGAACGGCATATTTCCCTGACTTGGGATAGGCAAAACTCACGTTCTCAAAGGTAAAGCCCTTTACGATGGGATTGGGGATGGCTTTCGCATTCTCTGGAGAAAAAATTTCAGGCTGCATATCAAAGAAATCGAAGAAATCCTGCAAGTACAAGGCACTATCCGCAATAGAGGAAAATCGAGATAAAATTCCCCTTAAGAGACCACGCATTCGATTGAAAGACCCGGCAAGGAAAGTCAGATCTCCTATGGAGATGATCTTTTCTATCGCCTGGCGGATGATGTATACATAGGCAATATAATACCCCCCATCTCCTAAGCTATTGAGCACGACTCCCCACCCGGCACGCAAAAGCGTTAATTTTCTATTGGCCTGGTAGTACTGCTCAGCAAGAGAAGCATATCGCTCCTGCAGAAAGTCAGAAAGTCCAAAGATTTTCACCTCTTTTACGGTCTGATCACTGGCCCCAATAAACCTAAAGTAATCCAGTTTCCTACGCTCAGGGGTCCAATTTCTGGCAAGGGAATAGCCTCTCCGATTGAAATACGTCTCACTGATAAAAGAGGGAATTACTGCTACAATCAATAGAATAATGAGCCAAGGATTGAAAATCACCAAGCCCGCAGCTAGGAAAATCATGGTTACAATATCCTGGAATTGGTACAATAGCTGTCCCATCAATACGACCCTAGAGGTAGTTTGTCTGCGGGCGCGTTCGAGTTTGTCATAAAAAGTAGAATCTTCAAACTGGGGTAAATCCAGCCTTGCGGCGTGTTCGATCAGTTTGACAGAAGAGCGAATGCTGAATAAATCTCCCAAAAGCGCATCCAACAAACTTACACTTCGGGTTAGGATCGCAGAAAAAATGACTAGCCCAAATTCCATTCCCACCAATTCCCAAATAGAATAAGGTGAGGTACTTTCACAAGCATTGGAAAGACAGATCACTTCATCAATGATCAATTTACCCAGATATAACATGGAAACGGGAATTCCGGCCTGAAAAATCCGTAGGAAGATGTTGACAGACATCATGCCGGGATGCGTTTCCCATACCATTTTTAGGAATTTAGGGATATTTTTTAGGGCTTGGAGATTTTCACGAAAGGTCGGAGCAGGCTTTTCATCGGGAAAACGCTCCCGTCTTTTTACACCAAAAATTCGGGTTATCCAGGACATAGCAAGGGTTTAGGGTTTGAAGGATTAGGGTATACGGAAATAGGGGATTCGGGATGTAAGGTCTTTGAACTTTGTAGTCAATGGTCCACAGTTCATGGAAGTTTTCTATCTGAGACCAATGTCCTACCATCTCTATTCTCCCACCTTCCTTCATTTAAATCAAATCCAATGGACTATTTATTTTCAAAGGGGTCTCAGATTGGAACCCCTCACCAAATTCTGCACCTACCAGATGGCCCACATCCCTGTGTCGTGCTTCCAAGAATTTAAGGAAGGCTTGGGAAGATAAGTACGTCTGGGGATCATCACTTTCGGGATTGTAAAACTGAGAACTGTAAGCTTTAATAGCCTCCCATTTCAGACCAAAATAGGGCGTAACGTCTACAACAAAATCAGGTTGAAGTCGATGATCTTGTATGTAGGTAAACATCCGCTTTGGGCGCCAAGGTTCCTGGAGTTGCCCTTCAAGGGAGGTAGTAATCTTACGCAAGCCACTCAAAAAGGCTGAATCCCTGACCAGTTTTGCTGCTTTGCCGTGGTCAGGATGGCGGTCAATGACGGCATTTCCCAGTAGGATGTCTGGCTGAAAACGACGGATTTGCTGGATGATAGCCAGTTGATGGGCTTCGTCATGCACAAAAAAAGCATCTCGAAATCCCAAATTCACACGGATGGTCAACCCCATAATCTCTGCGGCCTTCTTAGCTTCTTGTGCACGTATCTCAGGTGTGCCGCGTGTCCCCATTTCTCCTCGGGTTAAGTCGACAATCCCCACCTTTTTACCTTCATCGATCAATTTACAAAGGGTTCCTCCACAGGACATTTCCGCATCATCAGGATGAGCGGCAAATACTAATACATCTAACTTCATGTAATTAATGAATAAGTAATTTTTGCTGAAATCTGCTTACCTGATTTCCATTCCCTGCAAATCTAACCTGAAAAAAGTAAATTCCTGCCTTTAATGAGGCGGGAAGGTCTAGGGAAATAGCCTGAGTGCCGTGAAAGTCCCTCTGCCTTTCCCAAATTTTTCGCCCTTCAACATCATATAGACTAAGGTACCCTTTACCGAATAAGGGTCCAGTTTCTAAAAATAAGTCTCGCTGGAAAGAGGGAAGTGGATTGGGGAAAATAGAAATTTGAGAAAGAATAGATGGAGTAGAAGCTGTAGGGAAATTTCCTTCCTGCTGAATTTCAGCTCGAACCATTGGGAGTCCCGTGATTTTCGACTGAGTCCAAACGCCGATTGAATCCCAATATAGGAATCCAGGTGTGGCATTTCGATCTAACCCGATACCGATAGGGACTCCATCTATTTGTCTAAGCCCTACCCAAAACGTATCTGGTAGCAAGACAGGCTCGGCCAACTCATATCGTTCAAAATGGTTGAGGCTGTCTCCATAAGTTACCTGAAAGCCACTCTGATTATACAATATGGAATCAGGATTGGGAGTGTTCCAAATTGTAAGTTGAAAGCCTTTTCCATCCAGATATTCACTATTTCCACTGGAAGGACTAGCATCTAACCTGGGTACAAAACTCAACCACAAAGCCGAAAGGAAATACCTATTGTTCTCTGGTAGGGCATATTGTAAGGCAAAGCCTTTGGGACGATTTAACCCATAACTGCCGTCGGCCTCCCCATCATCATATCCCATGAGGGAATCAACCCGAAAAGGGACACGCAAAAAATCATTTTGGGGATTATCTCCCGCATTTTCCAATTGTACCTGTACGTTTAAGGTTCCACTTGTCTCTTGAAAAGGGGAAAGGGCATCTCTTAAGAGTATCTCAAAAGAGTTGGACTGTAGCGGTAAAACTTCTAGGTCTCTACCAAATTGCAGTAGGTTCCCGCTGGGTTCTTCTAAAAAAAGAGAAGTGCTAACCGAATTTGTTTGATTGTCAAGGTTGTTTACCCTTACTGCAAAAATGGAGTTTGTATTCTGAGCAGGGGGAAAAATGGATGCTGGATATAAGGTGTAGGGATCCAAAATCGTAAGGGAAAATTCTTGGATTCCCTGGTCGTCAAAAGTCGTGTCAGATGGACTTCGATTTACCCCCAGATTTACATAGTCGAGGTGCCAGTGATCTAAGTATCCATTCAAAGATCCTGTGGACCGAAAGACCAATTGGAATTCCTCGTAGAAAAAAGCGGGATCATTCAATTCGATCACGTATTGCTGAAAGGGAGTAAGCTTACTTCCCGGAAGGGTAAACAAGGTTTCCAAACTATCTGCTGTCGTATCTGATCGGGTACAGAGCACCTGAAACAAGTCGGTAGTTTCTGGCGCATTGCCTGCTCCTTGGGGTTGTAGGAAAAAACTAAGAACGACTCTATCTGAAGGAGAAAAGGGAGATAAATCAATGAATTGTGTCCACAATTCGTCTGCAACTCCTTCTGAAATCCCTTGGGTGTCATAGGGAAGTCCTTGGCTATCCAGCCCATCAAATGTAAGTACTCCCCAAGTGGGTGGAAAAATGGCCATATGAAAGGAAGAAAGGGGCGTTCTAAGTTCTGGGTCTGTGATGCACCATTTTGTAGAATCGGGAAGTCCTTGGGTTGTCGAAAAGTCGTCAAAAAAGGGATTTTGAGGAGATATGGGAAAGGTTCTAGAGGGGTTCTCCCTCTGAGTAAATATTGAATAACTCCTTATATGAGGTCTTATTTGAGCGGTAGGCATCTCCCGCTCTCCTACATGCTGCCTGGCGGTGGGAAGTTCCGCGTGTTGACTGAAAAGATGTGTAGAGATCCCCTGAATTGAACAGCTCCAAACCAAAAAGAGCAAAAACCGATAATCCAACTTCATGAAGAAGGTCTTTGGGTAGTGTTTTGCCTTGCAAGTTAGAAAATATTCCCTGCGAATATTCTTTTTTTAACCTTTTCGGAAAAATACCCAATTTTACCACTGGAAAAGAACCCAAAATACATGGATACAATGGGGAATGGTGTAACGGTAGTAATCCTCAACTGGAATGGAAAAAAGTGGCTATCCACTTTCTTACCTTCTGTAGTGAAAACAACCTATCAACCTTGCAAAATCCTATTAGTAGACAATGGCTCAAGTGATGACAGTGTAGCCTTTGTCAAAGAAAATTATCCATCCATTCACCTTCTAGAACTCAAAGAGAACTATGGATTTGCAGAGGGAAATAACCGAGCATTACCCGTAATCGACACCCCTTATTTTGCCTTACTTAACAGCGATGTAGAAGTAAGCCCTGGCTGGCTCGAACCCCTAGTGGAAACTATGGATAAGCGCCCTGAACTGGCCTCTGTTCAACCTAAGATCCTAGCCTGGAACCAGAAAGACCACTTTGAGTATGCAGGTGCATCTGGAGGCTTTATAGATTCTTGGGGTTATCCATTTTGCAGAGGAAGGCTATTTGATACCTTGGAGAAAGATGAAGGGCAATACAACCAGTCTTTGGATGTATTTTGGGCCACCGGTGCTTGTTGCCTGGTCCGGAAATCCGTAGTAGATAAAATAGGGCTATTTGATCCGGATTTTTTTGCCCATATGGAAGAAATTGATTTTTGTTGGCGGGCTCAAAACCATGGCTATCGTATAGCCTGTGAACCCCAAAGTGAAGTGTTTCACGTGGGAGGTGGAACCCTACCCCAAGGAAATCCTCGAAAGACTTTTCTGAACGCACGTAATAATTTGTGGATGTTATACAAAAATCTCCCTCAGAAGGTATTGGGGCGGCGCATCGCCATTCGAATGATGCTAGATGGGGTCTGGGGGATCAAATCTCTCCTCTCTGGTGAGCCTACAACTACTTGGGCAATTATTCGCGGGCACATGGCCTTTTGGAAGAGTATTTCCCAAATGAAACAGAAAAGAAAAGCTGTCCTTCCAGAAAATTTAGCAGCAGTCCCTCAGTCGGGATACTTTGACAAAAGTATTGTATGGCACTATTTTATCAGAAGGGCAAAGATTTTTTCAGACCTCAACCTTGCCTCCGACTCAGAAGAATGAAAAGTACCAGACAGTTTGTTAGCGCAATTCTGAAGACCTTTACTCAAAAAATGTATCTCCCGCTCCTGCTTTTTTCTTTTCTATCCTTTACCTTTTTTGAGGCTTGCCAGGCTCCTACCCCAAAAAGTTCCTCTGAATCTATGAAAATAGCTACTTCTCCCCATGTACAACAATTAGCCTACAATCTGTTAGTAAACGTTTCACAAGATCGAGAGACTAAAAGCCTTCAAAAGCAACTTGCCGCCCTTTCTACAGAAACCCTTGCAACCGCTCTTTCTACAGATGTCCAACGTAAAGCCTTCTGGATCAACATATACAATGCCTATATATTAATTATACTCACTGAAAAGCCTGAATTGTATAAGAATCGTGGAAACTTCTTTTCAGCACAAAGATTTACCATAGCGGGGCACGCACTCAGTTTTGACCAGGTTGAACATGGAATCATTCGAGGGGGTAGAGCAAAGTACTCTTTTGGGTACGCGCAAGATCCATTTCGCTCTAGCTTTGAAAAGAATTTTCGTGTCCGCAACCGAGATTTTAGGATTCACTTTGCCCTAAATTGTGGGGCGAGAAGCTGCCCTCCTGTAAGATTCTATAAGGTGGAAACGCTTGAGAATCAATTAGAAAAAGCCACCTCCTATTATCTCAAAAATACTTCTTATTGGAATACCAAAACCCAAGAAGCCCAAGTAACTAGCCTGTTTTCCTGGTTTCGAGGAGATTTTGAAGGGCTTAAAGGGGTAAAACAGATTTTAAAGACTTATGGGGTCGTCCCCCAAAATGTGTCTCCAAAAATTGATTTTCTTCCCTACGATTGGTCTCTGGATTTAAAAAATTTTCAATACCCAGGAGACGAATTCTGATTGCTTAAGCATACGCTGAAAAGGATAGAGAGGGACCCTTAACGGACCCTCTCTTAAGGTAAGTAAATCTATCAATTGACATTCACAATAGGGGTAGTATCTGATTCCTGTGGCTCCGGGCAGATAAAGGGAGGTATCTTCGCGTTCGCCCTAGGACTTACCTTCTCTAAAATTCTAAATCGAAAGGGAATAGCTCTCCATCCCTCTACTGCTTTTCCATTTTCAAAGGCAGGGATGAAACTCAGGCAATTGAGTTTGGGCCCCACTGCCTTAGCCAAAACTGGATGAGAGTTCCCTACCACCTGGTGTCTCATATATCTGCCTTGTCTATCTACCTGCACCAATACCTGAACGAGACCTTCAATTCTACTATTCACAGCCTCTGAGGGATAAGAAATGCTTTGACATATTTCTGTATAATTTAGAGGGACGGGTTCCTGTGTTTGAAAGGAGTAGGTATTAAATTCACTTATGGGGGAATTCTGAGCCTTCAAAATGGAATAAGAAAAACCTAAAAAGAACAATGAAAAGGAAAACGTTACAAAAACTTTCATGAAAAAGATGTTAAATGGTTGTTAAGTAAATTTTTTGCTAGACGTTTCACTCCTGAATTTTCAGGAGTTGGGAATCGGAGGTTTTACACAAACTGGGATTACGCAAATCTTGAGGGAGGTATGGCTCTTGAAAAACTCACTCAATTAAGACTCTTCTATGTTCTGGATCCCTATGAGCAAGCTTCCCTATGTAGACGCCTAGTCTCAAAAAATTACCTTTTTATGGAGGAAATTTTCCCAAAATCAGGTGATTTTTTTTAGATAGATCTATTGTATTATTGAAAAAACTTATTGTCCTAGCTGGGGATATTGCGTAACTTTCTATAAAAAGATTGGATGCGTAATGCAGTGATTTGTTCTACTGGGGCTTATTTTCCCAAACGTCTATTACCCAATAGCTACTTCAATGCCTTATTGGGAGAGGACGTAGACACCTGGTTAAGAACCAACCTAAACATATACCAGAGACACTGGTGCGAAGAGGATGAATCCACAGCAGACCTCTGTGTACATGCAGCTAAGCAGGCTATGGAGCGCGCCGGAATCAAAGGAAATCAAATCAACCTGATCATTGTCGCTACAGATACCCCAGAATACATCACGCCTGCTACTGCTGCTATCGTCCAGTTTCGCTTAGAAGCAGGCTCAGCAGGAGGCTTTGACCTCAATGCAGCCTGTGCAGGCTTTGTTACAGCGCTAGATGTAGCAGCACGCTATGTACGTGATGATCCCAATTGCAACTACGCTCTAGTGATTGGCGCGTATGCCATGAGCAAATACCTAGATAAAGAGGATAAAAAGACGGTCTCCCTATTTTCAGATGGGGCAGGAGCTGTAATTTTGAAAGCCGAAGACTGCGAAGACAAAGGATACCTGTGCAGCGAGCTACAAACCCTAGGGCAGTATTATGATGGAATGGGAATATTTGGAGGAGGAACGAGAAAACCTATCAACGACCAAACCTTAGCCAACAGAGACCATTTACTCAAAATAGTCTATCGGTTTCCTCCCGAGCTGAACCCACAAATGTGGACGAGAATGGCTAAAAATTTATGTAGGCGCTTACGCGTCTCCCCTACTGAAGTTGACCACTATTTTCTCACCCAGATCAATATTCGAAGCATCCGAATGACCTTGGATAGTCTGGATGTGCCCCATAGTAAGGCACATACTATAATGGATAGATATGCTTATCCTGGCTCAGCAGCTATCCCTATAGCCTTAGATGATGCCTTTAAGGAAGGCAAAATTCAGCCAGGGAACTTGATTTATTTCATCGGTACAGGAAGCGGTTTAAGCTTCGCCAGTGTTGCGTTCAGATTTTAACGCTTAGCATTACCTGTTAGGCGAAGACTTATTCAGGCTCATCTTTTTTAAAGATCGCAGAAAGGATCAAGCCCCAAAAAGCGCCTCCAAGCAAGCCACTTACCAAGCCTCCGATTAACCTAACTGTAGGGGTGAAAAAATTTTCTGTAAATCCACGGGCCTGCTCAATCATCTCATCCGTCATTTGTGGATTTTCCTCCATTTTCAACATTTGTTCGTCTAGAATCGCCTGGAGAATATCAGGATCTACAAATGATGTATAAACAAAATCGAAAACTCCTGAAATTGCTCCCCCAATCACGGTTAACAGTACACACAGGCCGACTCCCTTTCCGAAGCTCATGTATCCACCATTTTCATCCTTATATTCCTTAATAGCTAAATATAAAATAGCGATGGTAGCTGCTATTCCTATATACCCAAAGTTCTGATTCAGTTGGCCTATGTAGATCACAGCAACAAGAATCGCACAAATAACTCCGAGAATGATTCCATACTTAATCGCAACAGATCGGGTAGAAGTCTTTTCCATGATAAAAAATTTGTTTGGTGTTCAGAAGCAAAATAGGTAAAGTCTTGGGAAATGAAAAATAGGCGTGTCGGTGGTCGGTGGTCAAGAGCATACTTAATCCTCTCGTAAAGGTTGCATGACTACGGACCACGGACTACCGTCTAAAAAACTACCTACTTTCAACTATCTTTTTGAGTATCCGTTTCACCAATCCAGGCCCTTCATAAATAAGCCCGGAATACAATTGGATGAGGGAAGCCCCTCCCTTCAAACGGTTATAGGCATCTATTTCGGTCATAATCCCCCCTACCCCAACCAGGGGAATGGATTGTGGAAGTTGGGCTGAAAGCGATTCCGTTAAAGCCTGTGCGCGTTGGGTAAGTGGAGCTCCACTCAATCCGCCAGCGCCACAAGCTTCCACTTCCTTTTGGGAACTGACTAGGTGAGCCCGGCTAATAGTGGTGTTATTTGCTACGATCCCAGAAAGTTCTGTTTCCTTTACCACCTCTACAATTTCACTTACTTGTTCAGGACCTAAGTCTGGGGCAATTTTTAGTAATATGGGTTGGTTATGGGTGCGTTTGTGGTTTTTCTCTTGTAATAAGGTCAGGATTCGGGTTAGGGGTTTCCGATCCTGAAGGCTTCTCAGACCGGGAGTATTCGGGGAACTTACATTTACCACAAAGTAGTCAACGTACTCTTTGAGTCGGTCAAAACAAATCAAATAGTCATTGACAGCTTCTTCATTCGGCGTATCCTTATTCTTACCAATATTGGCTCCAAGAATCACATCCTCTTTGGGCATCTCCTTGAGTCGATTTCCCAAGGCTTCTACCCCATTATTGTTGAAGCCCATCCGATTGATTATTGCCTGATCTTTTGGCAAGCGAAACAAGCGTTTTTTGGGGTTACCCACCTGAGGCCTGGGGGTTACTGTACCCAATTCTACAAACCCAAAGCCCAAATGGGCCCAGCCTGAACCTACTACAGCATTCTTATCTAAGCCAGCAGCCAAACCTACAGGATTTTTAAAGGTAAGCCCCCATACCTTGCGCTCTAGTGTAGGATGTTCAAATCCATAAGAAGACCTAAGATAAGCCCTAGCTCCGGGAATTTTCAGGGTTCGCTTTAAGGAAGCTAGGGTCCAATCATGTGCTTGCTCAGCATCCTGAGAGAACAAAACAGGTTTAAGTAAATGCTTGTAACTCATATAAAATAAAAATGGGTCGTAAAGATACGACCCATTCCTTTATTTCTTATGCCATTTGATGTTACATCCAGTAGCTTCTGTGCTAGAGACCGGGGGGGAGTTACCTCCGATTACCGCATCCAAGGCATTTTTTAAATAATGATTTTCTACAAACGAGGCATCCAAGGGATTATCATCAATCTGTCCCCTATAGGCAATGTCATAGCTTCCTCCTACTCTAGGAATCAACACAAAAGCCTCTGGATTCCTTGAAGCTTCAAGAGCTGATGCTACTGCTTGAGAAGCATCTTTTATATACGGGAATTCATAAGGCATTTGAATCCGCATAAGCCGAGCTGCATCACTGGAATTCAAGACAGAATCGTTGCTATTGATGGCTACAAAGGATACTTCCTTAGCTGCATATTCCTCATGAAGTTTGTTAATGCGCTCTTGGTACTTCATGGAAAACGCACAGTCAGAGCTGGTAAAGATAACCACTACTGCCTTTTTACTGGAAAAATCCGAGAATTTCAGGTTCTTTCCTGAGCGGGTATCAATTAAAACCTGCTCACTCAGGCTTACTTTTTCCTGAGCCAGAACTTGGTTCCCGAAAACTACCCCTATTAAGAGGATAAAAACTGAAATGTTTTTGCGAATACTAAACATAACTTTCTTGTTTAAGTATGACCAAAACCTTCTCAAGAAGATGGTTTATCTTCTTCGATTTGGTGCAATGCAAATATGTGTATTGGATTGTTGAATCTATTGATATGAAGTGAAAACCTATTATTTCTAGGCTATAGAGTTCAGAACTTTGTACGACTCCTCCTCATAAGGGTTACAAATGGGTTTCGGAATAGGTCAGGAGACCAGCACAGGAGGACTTACCGGAGCCATCCCATAGGTAATAACAAACTCGGGAAAGACTTCATAAAAAGCATTGTATTCTCTGCAGTGAGTGTCCGTTTGAATTCTTACGGCAATCATTCCTTTTTGTGAAAAGGAATGATCTTGCAATTGCAGGTGAATATCCTCTCTAAAAGAAAGCCCTTTTTGGCTATAGAGCTTATAGATGGTCTCTTTTATGCTCCATATTACCAGGAACAACTCTGTAGAGGGCTCGCTTTCGTAGAGGGATAGTTCCACCTCATCCATAAAAAGCCTTCGAGTATTGGGATTTCTTCTTCGAATCAGGTCTTCAAGGTCTATACCTACCTCCCTGGATGGAGAGGCAATAGCAGCCGCGTATCGCTGGGAGTGGGTATAACAGATATAATGAGAGTTATTAGATAGGTAGGGTTTTCCGTTGTGATTGTTAAGGGATTCTATCCTATCAGTATGGGAGATTTTGAGCAGCTCCTTCATACATAGCCTGCTAGACAGCCATTCAAGTCTTTTTTGAGGATGGCGAATCGTAGATAACTTCTCCCATTCGTGCTCATAAAGTTTCAAACGGGTATGAAAGTACATTTCATCCTCCTCCAGGCGCCAAATGCCTGCGTTTACATCATTGTATTCCGTTTTATAGGCTAGGAATGGCATATTGCTTCCCCATCTTACGCATTCGTTAATTGAAAATAACGAATATTTCTCTCCCAAACAATCAAAAAAGCACTTTTGCTGAGCCTTGGGGAATCTTGCCTAATAAGATTTAGTCCCGATCTAGGTAATAGGTATCAGTAGTCTCACCTACAGTATAATTCCTAGCTTCTTCCATGCTCACGCGAATACCATCAATGTAAGGCACTATCCACGGATCATTCATTCCCATTTGCATGAGCTTACTGCGAAAGCGTTCAGCTTCTTCAAAAGAACGAAAGGCCCCTAGGATATACTTGTACATTCCGTCAGAACGCTCTACCGAAAACTTCTCATCTTGGAGGTTGTCATACTGTACGTTGTCTTCCAGCACATAGGCACCAATCTGCACGCGATAGATTAGCCCTTCCTTTAGGCCACGCTCAGTTACAGTTTTGTTGGTACGGTAGGCCTCCTTTAGTTCACCAAACTCATCTTGTAGACTTTGGTATTCGCCTTCCTGCTGAGCAATTACCCATTTAAGGCTATCCACAATTTGATCACCACCTACTATCCCCGTGCTACCTTCCAAACTTTTGTTTTTCTTTTTAAGGGATTCAATTTGATCTTCTAGGTTATCAAATTCAGCTTTCAATGCATCCGGACGCTTACTGTACATTTTCGCTTTTTTCTTCCAATACTGCTCCTCAGCCTTCGACAAGGTAGTTTCCTGTGCAACTCCAGTAGATATGGCAAAGAAAAATACAGCTAATAAAAGGGTTGTAGAAAGTAAGTACTTCATGTTGAATTCAATTATATAGTCTCCCGAGTGAATTTCTCTACAATTATATCAACTTTTTTTAAAAAAATTTTTCAAATATTGTATAAAAACAGGAAAAATATTACTTATTGGTATATACCTAATATCAGTAATTCCTTATCAATTTTCGTGCCTTGATTTACATTTATGCTTGTAAATGGCTATTTCACACACTATTTTTGCCCAAAATTTATCGTCACAGCAATTTTTTTATAAAACCTAATTTCCCCACAAATGACAAAAGTTACTGTAGTAGGTGCTGGAAATGTTGGAGCAACGTGCGCAGAATGCGTAGCCCGCATGGATATCGCCAATGAAGTAGTATTGGTAGACATAAAAGAAAATTTTGCCGAGGGTAAAGCCCTGGACCAATGGGAGACTAGCCCTATCAACTACTTTGATACCCGTATCACTGGTAGTACAAATGATTATTCAAAAACGGCGGGTTCTGATGTCGTGGTAATCACCTCTGGTGTCCCTCGTAAACCTGGAATGAGTAGGGATGACTTGATTTCGATCAATGCAAAAATTGTTGATACCGTAACTTCCCAGGTAATCGAACATTCTCCTGATACCATCATTATTGTAGTGTCCAATCCATTGGACGTAATGACATACCAGGCATTCCTGACAGCCAAGTTTCCGGCGAATCAAGTGATGGGAATGGCCGGAATTTTGGATACTGCACGGTACAGATCCTTTATTTCCCTCGAATTAAATGTATCTCCCAAAGACATTCAGGCTGTGCTTATGGGAGGTCATGGCGATACTATGGTTCCCCTACCTAGATATACAACTGTATCTGGAATTCCTGTAACAGAATTTATTGAAATGGAACGCTTAAATGAAATCATCCATCGAACCAAAAAGGGAGGAGGGGAAATAGTAAACCTATTGGGAACTTCAGGTTGGTATGCACCCGGGGCTGCTGCTGCCCAAATGGTGGAAGCTATCCTAAAAGATTCAAAAAGAATTTTCCCATGCTGTGCTTGGCTGACCGGCCAATATGGAATTTCCGATATGTATTTAGGAGTTCCCGTAAAGTTGGGAAGGGGAGGTATCGAAGAAATCATTGAACTGAAACTCAATGAGGAGGAGATGGAGTTGTTACACCACTCAGCTGGCGAGGTTAGAAAGGTCCTAGAAACGCTTAAGGCCAATTAAAGAAGGATTACCCAGATTAAAAAAAGAGGCTTTCTTATACAGAAAGCCTCTTTTTTGTTGAGTATATAATGATAGCTGTTAATCGCTTACATGCTCTATCTGTCCCAGCTTGACAAGGATCGCTGCTGACACCATGAATACAATACTAATGGGAATCTGGGTAAGGACAGGATAGTAATAGTTTGCTATGACCCATACGAAGACCGAAACCAAATATACGAGGTAGGAGTTCCTCACTCGAATATCCCTACTCTTAGCAAACCCCCTAATACCAATCCAAAAGACCATCAAAATCAATAAGGCAAAGATGGCGACACCCACCCACCCCAATTGCCAAGCTATTTGGTCAAAGCCTCCTCGCTTATAGCTATTCAGCATGATATTATCTATAGATGCTGAGTTTCCCTCAGATAATTCTTTCAAATACCCCTCTCCAAAAAGGTACATTTGGCTCGCAGATGCCACTGCTGCACTCATACTGGTTGCGGAAGCACTTTCAATGGAAACTGGGGTGAATTGCTCCATCCATTCAGAAGAGTGGTTCAGCGAAAAGAATCCAATCCCCACGAGAAATAATCCACAAATTCCCCAGATCAAATGCTTTTTAAAGCTCAGAAGCAAAAACAATAATAGGCCTACCCCAATTACGATATATGCTGAAGCCGTACGAGAAAATACCATCGCAGAAATGAATATGGGGAGCGATATCATATAGGCAGCCAGGTTATTTTTTCGCCAGGGCCCTACAAGATTTACGTAGGCAAAAACTGCTAGACTTGCCATAGAGATTCCAAATAATGTTGGGTCTGCAAAAAAGGAATCAATTCGGAACCTTCCATTAATGTAATAACTTGCGTATAGGGCTGGGTCTGAAAGTAACTCTGATCCCGTTCGAGTAGAGGTGCCTATAAATTTTTGTAACAATCCGTATATGGCGACTATTACACCTATTGATAGCAAAAAATGAGTAAAAAGGCGAATGCTCTTTAAATCATGCATGGCATAAAGTGCTACCCAAAACATCAATCCCGGGAATACATACTGTTCTATCCCACCCAAAAAAGTCATTGAAAAATAGTCTGGAAATTTACCTAGGATGACCAATGCGTATACCATCCACAGGCCAACAAAGATTCCTAACCAATGCGTCCAGTATGCTCCGACATCGTGTCGGTAAATATAAATTAAGGTCCCAACAACATTTACTAATAACAGAACATCAAAGCCTATTCGCAAATGGTTAAGGCCCGCCATTTCTTCGAGGCCCGGTAAGAGGAAGGCAATTGATATTACGCTGAGCAGCCCAATATCAGGCCGAAGGAGTGAGGCTATGGAAATGGGGATGGCAATTACACCAACTAAAACCCATAAATTTACCTGTGTAGTCTGAGAAAGAGCCAGCCAGGAGGCTAAAATACATATAAGGGGAAAGACTATGAGCTCCCACCTTCTATCCATTCTACCCAAATTTAAGTTCCGCAGTAAGTTGCCACTTGACTGCTTGTGTTTGGGCTCGTTTAGCTTATAACCTGAATTTAACATTACGAGAGTTAAGATGAATTGTATTCCCGAGACACAGCTCAGGCTTTTCGAGAATACCTAATCTTTTGGGAAGAAAGCCTGATTTTTTACGTCAAAAATAAAAATTTTTATATAAAAAAAAAT
>JBCCTX010000171.1:0-16329 GCA_039197765.1 Bacteroidota bacterium | reverse complement strand
AGTCAAATATGAATTTGAACTGGCAGTAGTTGGAGTCCTACGTACAGAGGAAGAAGTTGTTCTTCTGCCTGATTGCACACGCGTATTATTTACGGGATTCTCGCGATAACCCGTCTGCGAACGCAGGGAGGAAAGAGAAGCTCTTCTTGATACATTAGTGCGTCGAAAGGCGGCTGTAGAAACATAGGCAGTAGGAGGACAATAAAAATAAGAGGAAGCGCCAAAGAAAGGATTTCCAAATCCTAAAGGCCTACCAAATCCTCCTCCAAATCCATATCCAAAGTACGGATCAAATCCGTAATAAGAGTTTACCCAGGGGTTATAATAATTAAACGAATTGAATCCTACGAAAGGATCATTGAAAGCAGATCGAGCCCACAATGGACTTCCGAATCCTAAGCCAACACCGGCTCCAAACCTCGGACGATTCCAATTGTACCATCCAAAAGAATTCCAACGGTTCCAAGCGGGTGTACCCATTACAAAGTACAGGTCATTGGTGAAGAAGGGGTCATAATATCTCCAGGAGTTGAAGTTGGGTTGATTAAACCTCCTCAGACGTCTGGAGTAATAAAAGTCATCCTCATCGTATGCCCTGTAGCCATCTTCATAATAGCGAGACTCTCCATAATCATCCCTTCCTGCATAAGAACGCTCACGAACAGGACTGGTACGCTCTGTATAGTCATCACTTGTGTAATACACGTCATCATACTCACTGGTCGCTACCTGCTGTGTGGAAGTACAGGCACCTAGTGCCAGCATCCCCACCAATCCCATAAGGATCCCTTTAAGTTTCATCTGCTTATAATTTACGTTTGTATAAAAGTCAGTCATAAACTCTTCGAGTAAAAATACTAATTCTGGTTTTAAATATCTAATCCTATATAATTTACCCTAAATAAGGCTCATTCGTTGCATCCTGTAGGAGATTTCCTAACAGGCGTGTTATTTTTCTGTGTATCCGTGTTAAACGCATTCCTTACATTTGGACGAAGAATTGTCAATAGGTTACTTGCTTCAAAAATAGAAAGGTTTGATTACCTTTGATCGTATGGAGCCAGATGCGAGACTGCTACAACGAGAGAAGCCAATACCGAATAAATTCCATCCCTTTTTCTCGCCTCCTTCTTCTCGCTTCTGGCCTCTGATTTCTAATACGCGCAAATGATTCACAAGCATATTATCTACCAGCTCTTTGTCCGAATTTTTGGTAACAAGCAGTCTTCAGGAATTCCTTTTGGCAGTATGGAGGAAAATGGAGTAGGAAAATTCAATGATATTTCCCTTAAAGCACTGGAGGTCCTAAAGAAACAAGGGATTACCCATATTTGGTATACAGGTGTACTGGAACAAGCCTGCCTAACAGAATTTACACAAGAAGGGATTCCTCCCAATAGCCCAGAAATCGTTAAAGGTAGGGCAGGCTCACCCTATGCGATCAAGGACTACTATGACGTGAGCCCAGAGCTAGCTACAGAAGTATCTCGCCGAATGGAGGAGTTTGAAGCCCTGGTAAATAGGACCAAAGAACAAGGATTGAAGGTGTTAATTGACTTTGTTCCCAATCATGTTGCTCGTGAATATAATTCAGATGTAAAACCAGAAGGCATACAGGACTTTGGGGTTCATGATAACCTAGAGCGGACATTTACTCCACAAAATAATTTTTACTACATACCTGGGGAAGTTTTCGTAGCCCCCTACGAACACAAACCCTATGGAGGAGAAATGCCGTATCAAAATCGATTTTATGTAGAAATTCCAGCTAAAGCGAGCGGTAATGACGTTTTTTCTGCAATTCCGAGTTACTATGATTGGTTTGAGACCATCAAACTTAACTATGGAGTAGATTATACGGGAGGGGGGACTGCCTACTTCGATCCTATTCCCGATACCTGGTCGAAAATGTATGACATTCTCCACTATTGGGCACAAAAGGGTATCGATGGGTTCCGCTGTGATATGGTTCATATGGTCCCTTTAGCCTTTTGGAAATGGGTTATTGCTAAGCTAAAACAAGATTTTCCCCATCTCATTTTTATTGGAGAAATCTACGATCCTACCTTATATGAAGCGTATATCCGAACAGGGGGATTTGATTATTTGTACGATAAGGTAGGTGTCTATGATATGGCCGTGCGTATGCTAAAGCAGGAGGATACCGCCTTACACATCCGGCATGCATTGGCTCAATCGGAGCATGTAGCGGACCACATGCTCAGGTTTATGGAAAACCATGACGAGCAGCGCATCGCTTCTCCTCATTTACTTGGAGATCCTAAAGCGGGAGTTCCCGCCATGACCTTCTCTGCCTGCTTAGGGAGAGGTCCTGTATTGATTTATTTTGGACAAGAAGTAGGCGAATGTGCTATAGGAGCCAGTGGATTCTCTGGGGATGATGGCCGCACGACCATTTTCGATTACTGGCATGCGCCTATCCATCAATTGTGGATGAACAATGGAGCCTTTGATGGGAGCAAACTCTCTGATGAGCAAAAAGAGCTATTGTCTTTTTACCGCCGCCTATCCACTTTGTGCCAAACTCGCAAGGCACTTCGGGAGGGACATTTCTATGAACTCCCGCCCATGCCCTCAGATAATGAACTGATTCAACACAAAATCTATGGATTTCTCCGGTACCTAGAGGAAGAATACTTGTTGATCCTCATTAATTTTGATCGCCACAACTCCTTAGAGGTTCCTATATATCTCCCAGAACACGCCTGGCAGTGCATGGGCTTAGACGCCTTTCAGCCCTACAGTTTAACGGATATACTATCGACGGATACTTCCTTCGAACTGACGGGAGATAGTATAGTCACTATGGAGCCCTGGAGTGCCTATATTTTTGAATTGAATTCAACCAAAAAATCTTAACTTATTATCCAACATCATATTTTTCTCTTAGTTCAATTTAACTGCATATGTATGGAACAGACAGAAAACACCACACACTTTGAAGAGTTCGATGCCCTTCACGTAACAGCTCTTTCAAGAGATTACTTGCTTTCTGCTAGCAAATGGTCCAGAATTCTAGCCATACTGGGATTTATTGGGGTGGGGTTCATGCTTTTAGCGGGAGTATTCTTCGTTTTTGCTTCCAATTTTTTCCCAACTTCTCAAGAGGTTCCCATGCCGTTTCCGATGTCTTTTCTGGGAATCATCTATTTTGCTATCGCCGCCATCTATGTCTATCCATTGATTTCTCTTTGGCGCTTTGCCAATCAAACAGAAAAAGGAGTCAACAAAAAAGATTCACTCACCTTGGAACATGGCTTAATGAACTTGGGAACTTTCTTCCGATTTTTGGGAATCATGAGCTTGGTAATCATAGGAATCTATATCCTTTCTTTTATCGGACTAGCCATTTTTGGGGTGATGGTGTAAGAAGAGAGATACTGCGGTAAAAATTTTATTTACCATAAACAGGTCTTTTTTCACTCAAAAAAGTGGTCTCGCATCTCCTCTCTGTGTCAAAACTCACTTGTAAAGTGGAATATTACATCGGGAAAGAGATCTTGTGTAGAATTCAGATCCCATGCCGTTTGGGCGAGAAAAACATCTTTCCCATGCTTGTCCAGCGCCATATTTCGCGCTTTTCGCTTCTTAAATTCTTTGAATTTTTGCAGATCTTCACACGTAACCCAACAGGCCTTGTATAAGGATACGGGTTCATACCTGCACTTTGCTGTGTACTCGTGTTCCAGTCGATACTGGATTACTTCAAATTGCAGGGCCCCTACACACCCAATGATTTTTCGATTGTTAAAGGTAGAAGTAAACAATTGGGCTACTCCTTCATCCATCAACTGTTCCAGACCTTTTGCGAGTTGCTTGTACCGCATCGGATCTGCATTTTCTACATATTTAAACAGCTCGGGAGAAAAACTCGGAATTCCATTGAAATGAATGACTTCTCCCTCAGTCAGGGTATCTCCAATTTTGAAATTCCCCGTATCATACAGCCCAATGACATCTCCTGGGTAGGCCGACTCAATGATGGATTGTTTCTGAGCCATAAAAGAGGTGGGGTTGGAGAACTTGAGATTCTTTTTGAGCCGAACGTGGTGATAGGCCTTATTCCGACCGAATTCTCCTGAACAAATTCTAAGAAAAGCGATGCGATTTCGGTGCTTGGGATCGAGATTCGCATGGATTTTAAATACAAAGCCCGTGAACTTTGGCTCATAGGGATCTATCAATCGCTCTTCCGTCTTGCTAGGCTGGGGAGAAGGCGCTATATCAATGAAACAGTCCAATAGCTCTCTAACCCCAAAATTATTGATGGCACTCCCAAAAAATACAGGAGAAATTTCTCCTGCCAAATAGGTATCGGAGTCAAATTCTGGATATACCCCGTCGATTAGTTCCACTTCTTCCCGCAACAAATCCGCTGCGTCTTCTCCCAGGTGTTGGTCTAGCTCAGGCACGCTTAGATCAGCGAATTTTTCAACCCCTTCTTCACCATTTTGCTTTCCATGGGCCTGAAATAACACAAGATTTTTCTCATAGAGGTTATAAACCCCCTGGAAGGTTTTCCCCATTCCTACAGGCCAGCTCAAGGGCCGAACAGAAAGTTTGAGTTTTTGCTCTACCTCATCTAGCAGCTCAAAGGCATCCTTTCCTTCCCGGTCTAGTTTATTGATAAATACAATAACGGGAGTTGAACGCATTCTACAAACCTCTACCAAACGTTCAGTTTGCTCCTCCACCCCCTTTGCAACGTCAATAACCACAATAACACTGTCCACTGCCGTCAAGGTGCGGAAAGTATCTTCGGCAAAGTCCTTGTGTCCAGGGGTATCAAGGATATTTATTTTGATATCCTGGTATTCGAAGCCCATCACAGAGGTAGCAACCGAAATTCCACGCTGACGCTCAATTTCCATGAAATCTGAGGTTGCATGCTTTTTGATCTTGTTCGATTTTACCGCACCGGCGACCTGAATTGCTCCGCCAAAAAGAAGCAGTTTTTCGGTAAGCGTTGTCTTCCCTGCATCTGGGTGGCTAATAATGGCAAATGTCTTTCTCCTATTTATTTCGGTTGTTAAATTCATATGAAGTACTGCCGATTAGGCCGCAAATATACGCAATAGCCCCTAAAATTAGGAAGTTTCTCTCAACCTCGATAAGAGGCTATCGTAGATTTACCGCCAACTAAGCCAAGGAAAAAGAAGGCAATTGAGGAGAAATCTCTATCTTTAGCGCTATAAACGCATTAATATGAAAAGAGGAAAATTGATACTGCTTACCCTTTTGGGCTTTGGATTCAGTTCTTTCCAATATCTCCCTTCTTCTCATTCTAATGGAAATCTAGCCTCCCAGGATTTTTGCAAACTGAAGGGAGCCGTATATATTGAAGAAGTAGCAAACTTTGCCAACTACCGAGTTTTTGTTGATGAAGTAGAAGCATTTGCCCAGCTCAAAGTATTCAAAGAAGAGTCCGAAACGTTTGCAACTGAAGCAGGATATTGGTACTTCACAGATGTCAGGGGCTTTGCTGACTTTACGATATACCTAGAAGAGGTAAAAGGTTTTGCAGACTTTTCTATAGCGTATACGGAATATCGGTCATCTGCTGGATGTAATTAGAAGACAATACCTAGAATTCAGAAGCGAGATCGTTTTACATAAAGCGAAAAAAGTTGACAATAAATTATTACATGCCACCTTTATCTCCGTTATTCTCGCTCCTAATCTCACCATTTTGGAAATAAATCCTGCGTATCTATCCATTCACTTTAAAGTATCTCCAGAGCTCCAATCCATCATTTTAGCCTCGCTCCATGATTTGCCTTTCCTTGGATTTGAAGAGCGAGCAACAGAACTCGTTGGGTACATAGAGACTGAGGAGTTTGATCCAAAAAGCCTTCAGGATGCCCTCAAAAACCTTCCTGTTACTGTAGCATATGTCCTCAAAAGAATTCCTAAAAAAAATTGGAACAAAGAATGGGAATCCAATTATGATCCCATCCGAGTAGGAAATTTTTGTGCGATCCGCACCCATTTCCATCCTCCCTCAACCGATGTCCAACACGAACTTATCATTCACCCTCAAATGTCCTTTGGAACCGGACACCACGAGACGACTCGCCTCGTAATCCGTCTGATGAAAGACTTATCCTTCCATGGAAAATCTGTTCTAGACATGGGATGCGGAACGGGGGTTCTGGGGATATTGGCAAGTGTACTTGGAGCGTCAAAGGTATTATGTATAGATGTGGATCCTTGGTGCATTGAAAATTCTCTCGAAAATTGTGCACTAAACCAAACCGAAGGAGTGAAGGTTCGTTTAAGAGAGGAAATGTCCAATTGGACCCAAGCATCCTATGACACCATCCTGGCAAATATCAATTTGAATGTGCTTAAAGTAGATATTCCGCGTTATGCCAGATGCGTGAAAGAAGGAGGAAACCTGTTGCTGAGTGGCTTTTATGAGGGAGATCAGGGTAAGCTAAGCAAAATCCTCCATAACAGTGGTCTGCAGCAGGAGAAAAGCTTTTCGGAGAATCGTTGGACTGCACTGCTTTGCAGAAAAATTACCTAAATCAGATTAGAGAGGAGAAAAAGGTATCAATTTTGCGGAATATTTTCCAAAACGAAAGGACAATGCTGAAGAAGTTGTTTTTCTGTGTAGGTATTTCTCTCCTAGCTATTGGGAATAGCTACGCACAACGCCTAGTATCTTTTAATGAAGATCCTGTACTTTTTATCCAGGAATTTTCTCAAAAGGTTGAAGAATCTGGGAAAATGGATCGGCAAATGCTGAACTCCTTCCAGGAACAATGGGATACGGGTATATTTTCCGCGTCTGAAAAACAACGCTTCATCTTTCACGTCAATAAGATGGTGGAGCGGAATTATGGCATTGGTGGGAACATCATGTTGTATGCTCAGGTCATGTCTTTGATCAAAAGTGGAGACAATTATGTAATTATTGATCCCGCTATATTCCAAAATATATTTGAATCCTGCCTGGATAATCTCGAGCGTACACAGATCAGCGCATTTCTTAAGAACCTTTCCAGTTATCTACCGGAAGGTAAACTTCGAAGTGTTCAGCGTTTTTCGTGGAAGATCTTTCAAAAAGACCCAGATTTAATTCTGAAAATGATTCCCACTAGGGATTCCCTTCCCAGTCCTGTACTGGAATTTGATAGAACCTTATTAAAACTGGTTTCTAATGAGGACAGCATGAAAATCGATGAAACTTTAGGGTATTTTGATTTGCTGTCCCAGAAATTCTACGGAAAAGGAGGTCGTACCGACTGGTCTAAACTCAACCTATCACCAGATGATGTCTATTGTTATTTTTTCACCTATGAATTAGAGGTAAATAAAACACAATTTAAAGCCGATAGCGTTGAGTTCTTCTACACTTCTTTGCTAGATAAACCCTTGATCGGTCGGTTTGAAGATCGAAACTTGGGGGTAGGTGACTCTATCCGAGCGCGCTACCCATTTTTTGAAAGCTATTCTGAGGATGTGGTGATTGAAGACTGGATTCCCAATGTCCGATATCAAGGAGGATTTACCCTTCGGGGAATTAACATTGAGGGTTCAGCCTATGACAAACGCGTTGCGCAAAACCTGGGCAATCCCGAAATCCCAGAATCTGAATGGGAGAACCTTGAAGGAGAATCCTGGGAACCTCAGCGGACTAAATCCCGAATAGATATTAAGCGGGGAGACCGCTATGTACTACAAATGGTAGGAGAGCATTTTGAGTTGGGAAATTCTAGCATTTCGGGAAATAGCGCTGCCACAACCATCCATACTACGGATGGGGACAGCATTTATCATCCAGGCCTTGACTTATCCTATTCAGTTGAAGACCGAGTCGTTGTTTTGAAGAAACCTCGAAGAGGCCCATTTAGCCATATCCCTTACACCAGTTCCTACCACGATTACTACCTATACTTTGAGACCCTTATATGGGATGTAGAGACAGACAGTGTCCAGTTTACCTCACTCATAGACAAGGAGAATAAAATGGCCGCCATCGAATCCTTCGACTATTTCAAGGAAGCCCGTTACAACCAGGCCAAGCATATCCTTCGATTTAACCCTGTAGGAGCTATCTATCGGTTTGCACTGAAGAATAAAGGGGAGATGATTACCCCAGAAAAAGTGCTCAAGTCCTTCCCCAAAAAATACAATATGGGCGACCAATTGGAAGCCTTTGTCCAGTCGCTTCCAAGTCTTGAAAGTGCGGGGTATATCAAGTATGCAAAGGAAACCGCCGAGATTATCCCTCAGCCCAAACTGTTCAAATGGTCAATGGCAGCAAGGGGAAAGAAAGATTTTGATGCCATTCAATTGATTTCGAAAGTCGATTCCGGAGACCATGCTTTTATTGACTTGACCTCACAAGAATTGGTACTGAAGGGGGTTCCCTTTTTCCATTTTACCGATTCTCAATATGTACGCGTAATCCCTCACTTAAAGGAGGTGTATGTAGAGAAGGATCGCGGTCTCCGATTTGGAGGAAAAATCGGAGCTGGAAAAATTGATTTGAATGCCAATAAAGAGGAAAACTTTTTATTCGACTATGAATCCTTCAAGATCATCTGTGATTCGGTAGAAACCCTACAGTTTCAGTTGGTGAGGAATCCGAAGCCTGACTCCCTATATTCTCCACTGGAAAAAGCATTGAACAACACTGTATTTGAAAACATAAGTGGAGCCATTCATATCGATGATCCTAGTAACAAAAGTGGCAAGGAGCCCCTCAACCACTTTCCAGTTTTTGACAGTTATCAAAATTCTTATGTCTATTGGGACCGAGAAAACATTCAGGGCGGGGTGTACCACCGGGATAGTCTCTACTTTGCCGTCTTCCCCTTTGTGCTGGATAGTTTGGAAAATTTTGATGAGTCGGGACTACTCTTTGCAGGAGAATTCTACTCCTCGGAGATCTTTCCCCAATTTCAGGATACCCTTACAGTAATGCCTGACTTTACGCTAGGATTCAATGTGGGAACCCCTGAGCGGGGATACGATATATATGACTACAAAGGGAAGTTTCTAGGAGATATCATCCTAGATGGGAATGGCCTTCAAGGCAAAGGGAAATTAGATCACAGCGGCGTTTACCTCCAAAGTGATTCGATTGTCTTCCATTTTGATTCAGTCATGGCCTTTGTCGATAGCTTTCAGCTAGAAGATGGCTATCGAAAGGGGAATTACTTCCCCCAGCTAGAAGGCCTTCAGGCTACCTATATTTGGTATCCTAAAACGGACCAGATTGTATTCTCCACTATTCAGGATTCCACAGACTCTACTCAAGTATATCCCCCTATTTCTGTTTTTGGAGGAAAGGCTGAATTTTATGGGACACTTTCTATAAACGCCGATGGATTACTGGGAAATGGAAAGCTGCGAACGGGCGAAATAGAAGTGTCAGGGGAAAATATTATGATTCGCGATCGAGACTTTGAAGCAGTTGCAGCAACCTTTACGCTTATAGATTCAACAAATCCAGAGATTAAGCTTTTTGAGGCCCCAAATGTGAATATCAAGTATGATATTTCCCGCCATCGAGCCACCTTTGGACCGTCAGGGATAGGTAAAGACCTTGCCAAACTAGAGCAACAAGGTTTCCAGACCTCCCTAAATATTGGAGAATACGATAGAGAGGAACGAGAACTTAGCCTAAGTGGTGGGGGAGAAAATACCGCCGACAACTACTTCTTGAAGTTAGATGAGAATGGAGACAGCCTACTCTTTCAGGCCGAAGAAGCCCTATTCAGCCTTGACAAGCAAGAAATTGATATTGAGGGTGTTCCCTTTATTTTGGTGGCAGACGCTATAATTACCCCCAAGGAGAATAAGATTTTGGTATCAAAAGAAGGAATCATTGATGACCTAGAGGAAGCAACGATTGTTGCCGACCAGACTTCTAAGAACCACAATGTCTATGACGCCTCAGTCTCTATCCATTCTGCTAACTCCTACGAGGGCTCTGGTAAATATGACTATATAGAAGTAGATGATGTAAAACAGTTCATCGAATTCGAAAACATCCAGGTTCTTGATAACCATACGACCTATGCCGTGGGTAAAATTGGCCGAGACCAAAACTTCTACTTAACAGACCGAATCATTTTCGAAGGTACGGTAGAACTCAGTGCTGAGAATCGTTTCTTACGCTTCGATGGAGAAGTAAAAATAGAATCCGATAACCCTGTCTTTGAGGACGGTTGGTTCACCTTTGAGAAAGCTACCGTTAACCCCGACTCTGTTTACATCCCCATCTCAGAATACATGTCTAATGATGAAGGAGAAGAGTTGGTTTCTGGCTTAATGTATGTCCCCTCTTTGCGCCTATTTTATTCCAATTTCCTTCAACCTAAAGAAGATCCAGTAGATGACAACATCATTTTGGCATCTGGAGGACTCACGGTTGACCGGAAAACCAAATCCTTCCGCATCGGGCCGGAAGAAAAGATCAAAAACAAAACCTACCGAGGCGCAACCGTAACCTACGATGATATACAGAATGTAATCACCAGCAAGGGACTCTTGAACTTTCCCTTTAACTTTGTAAATAAGACTGCCGAAATGAAAATGGCTGGTTCCTGGTCTGAAAACCTCACAGACAATTCTATCTCCACAGATTTATTACTCGGTCTCAACTTAGGGGTAATCCCTGAAGAGGTACTGGGTCAGGTAGTAAGTCAATTCCACTTCTTCACAGTAAATAAGCCAGATATCGACTATCTGGAGCGCGCGCTCCTGGAGAACATTTCTGAATTTCTAGATGAAGGAAAGAAAGGAGATAAAGCTACCTGGGAATTTATCGAACAGGTAAATGATGCCATGGTTTACACTGACGTTAATCTGGGTGCCTCCCTTCCCTACAATATTTTACTTTCCCATGTCAATTTCAAGTTCGACTCAGGAACGGGGGGATTGTATAGTTCGGGAAAAACCGGGTTGATTTCCCTAGGTGGGAAACCCATTAACAAAATGATTAACGCTAGAATTCTCTATGAAATCGGAAGAGATGATCCCTACAAAGACCCAGAATTCGACAAAATCACCGTATACCTGGAATTGGATGAATTCAACTGGGTGTATTTCAGCCTGAATGGAGAAGTCGTAAGAACGGTATCCCAATACGACGATTACAACGTACCTATATTAGAAGAGTCTGAGAAGCAGAAAAAAGGAAATGGAGGGTTCCGGTTTGAACTTGCCTCAAAAGATGAGGCCACTAACTTTAAGAAGCGTGTGGATGCAATGAAGCAAAAATAAAATAGGTTTTACTAGGTAATTTTCGTAATATCGCACCTCAATTCTGTAAAGCGTAATTATTTTGAGTAAGTAACATGGCAAATCACAAATCTGCAGCAAAGAGAGCCCGGCAGAATCCGAAGCGTAGGCTTAGAAATAGATACAAGAAAGTTACCATGCGCAACATGGTGAGGACTCTTCGCGAGACGACTGACAAAAGCGAAGCAGAACAGATGTTACCCAAGGTGATTAGTACCATTGATCGGGTGGCAAAGAGCAATATCATCCACAAGAAGAATGCTGCTAACTTAAAAAGTAAGCTCACCCGATATGTAAACAGCCTTTCCTAGGTTGTCCTTTTCCATTTTACTTTTACTTTTTGGACATATTTGTCCATTGATTTTATCTGCGATAGGCTGAATTTACCTAGAAATTCATGCCTATGTATACCCGTACTCCCATCAGAGAATGGGCAATAGAAGACCGACCACGCGAGAAGATGATGAAAAAGGGCATTGAAGCCCTAACCAATGCAGAATTACTGGCGATTCTCCTTTCTAGTGGGACCAAAGAGATGTCTGCGATAGACCTTGCCCGCTTTATCCTCAAGGAATTCGAAGGCTTGCCTAAGCTTGCCCGTGCTGGGATTGCCGAACTTACTCAATTCAAAGGTATCGGCACGGCTAAGGCCATTGCCTTGGTGGCTGCGTTCGAATTGGGAAGAAGAAAGCACCTAACACCTCAACACTCGGTAAAAGTTACAAGTGCAGAAACCGTGGCTAATTACCTCTCTCCCCTTATAGCAGATCTGGATCAAGAGGTTTTCTATGTACTATTTCTCAATAGGAACAACGAAATAAAAGCTGAAAAGCAGTTTTTCAAGGGTGGAGTAGCCTCAACGATCATAGATCCCAAAATTGTCTTTCGCGAAGCCATAAACCAATTGGCTACAGCCATAATTCTCGCACACAACCATCCTTCCGGCAACTTACGGCCGAGTCAAGCTGATAAGGACAGTACGAAAAAATTAATTGCCGCAGGAAATTTATTTGATATTCAGGTACTGGATCATATCATACTATCCGCTAATGGATATTTTTCTTTCCTGGACAATGACCTTATGTATTGAAAATCCAAAGAGAAGCCCTTTTCTGAAAATCTTTTTTGTAAATTCGAATTCTGAGTGAGATGTTTGGCAGTGTGTATTTTCAGATATGGCTATTTCATCCCCGGTTTATGGCTCAATTTTGCTCGGTGAGGAACTTTCAATAACCGCCTTAATTGAAAGGCTGGACAAGGTATCTGATACCTTACTCCAGAAGGCACACTTTGGCGCTTACATGGTTGATTCATCTGGAAACCGCTATTATGGGTTGGAGAAAGAGGAAGTAATCAGTCTTTACTTCGAACTAACCGATGGAGTCAAGAATTTGGCCTTATCACTCAGTGGACCTGAAGGAGGAGGTGTCCGGATCAACCTCCATTCGGTAAAGGATCAGCCAGCCATGCATGGCCAATATGTAATTACCACCCAACAAAATTGGCGTAACAAAGAAATTCAAGAAATCCTTCAAGGGATTTGGGTCCCTAAACTCAAACCGCATAAAGAACTTATGAGCCTGCTCCTCTCCTTAAAATATACTAAAGAACAGGAGCAAGCAGCCCAGCAAAAGCAACTGGAAGATACGATCTTTCAAGGGGAATTATTCTATCAGGAGAGCTCCTTTTACATAGATGCTGAAATTAGCTTTCAACGAGTATGGGGACTCTTAGAAGAAATTTCTGTGGTTTTTCTTAATGATACGTCTTTTCATTTTCGATTAGGGACTACAGATGGAGATTATTTTGTAGATCTACCTCCTTCTCAGCTCAAACAGATTTTTCGATTAGAGCGCAAAAGGATTCATACCCTTTACATTGATTCTAGCACAGAAGATGGCCAACGCGTTGATATAAGCCTTCGGTTTCATAAAACTCCTGCCAACCCGAATGGAATGATCGAGGTGACAGCGTACGAAGCTCAGGATATTGTTTCCTATGTTATAGAAACCCTGTCCAGAAAACGGGAACAATCGTTAAAGCATTCCTCTATATTCCAACAGAAATTCTCCTTTGATCCCAAAACCCTTTCCATTGAGACCTTACTGCATTTGACAAATGCTATCGCCGGAACGTATTTCAAGGGTATCAATGCCACAGCTGACCTATTCACCTTTTCAGGTAAAAGTTTTACCCAACTCAGCGTAAAGCAACTCAAAGAAGCCTATTATCGGAATGAGCGCGAAGTAAAAAAAATCGGGATATACGTATCAGAAGGGCAAGGAATGAACTTCTTCTTTGCCAAATTCAATTGGGACCAACCGGATTTCCCTCGTGGAGAAATCCAGATGCTCCTGGGGGACGAAGAAAGACATGTAACTGTTCGCGATTTGATTTGGCAGAAACTTGGCTTAAGCGAGGAAAAACAAATTATCCCCATCAATATCCCTAAGGAAAAGACAAACCATGCGAGAAACTCAATTTTCAGAAACAAGCAATTTAGGCGCTTTGATAAGGGGTGCTTAATCATTATGCCGCTGGAAACCTATTGGACCGAGCCTATATGGGCTACTTTGAAAAGTACCCTAGATGATATTGGGTTTGATCATGTAGATCGGGTTGTCTCACTCAGCCAAAATGATAGCCTAGACCAAAACTGGCAAAAGATCAACGAAGCCTCCTGGATTCTTGCAGACCTAACTTATAGACAACCCTTCGTATTTTACTGGCTGGGGATTGCGCATGCCCTGGGTAAAAAGGTCCTACTCTTATCTCAGCACAAACGAGATATTCCTAATTCCCTGGGTAAGCTTCCCTATCTCCTGTATGAAAACAATTTGGAAGGCCTAGAGAAACTACAGATCAATCTTATTGGTTCTTTTAAACACCCCTACCCCCAATAAGAAAGGGTAATTCAATCGCGTAGATAGAAATAAGGTAGTTGGAGAAATTGTCCTTAACTTTCCCCCAAGTAAATTCACTGTATGAAAATAAACGTTGCCCCCTTTCTTTTACCCTTTTACCTTCTGATTAGCACCTTTCTATCTGCACAGAGTACTTCTCAACTCGAGACAGTCATTCAAGGCTTGAGACAAGATCCCGGACTTGAAACGGCCCATTGGGGCTTTTGTGTAAAAGAGGTTCAAAGTGGCAAAGTCTTAGCCTCATATAATCCTAACCAGAGCTTAGTGACAGCTTCTGCAATGAAAGCCATTACCACTTCCACCGCTCTCCTGAAAATGGGAGAAGCTTATCGCTATGAGACAGTTCTGGGATATCGTGGGAAGCTCAATACTGGCGGCGTATTGGAAGGGGATCTCATTGTAAAAGGAACTGGAGATCCTACCTTGGGAAGTGATCGCTTTGACGCTTACCCCAGTGCTGAGCAACTCATCAAAACTTGGGGCGATGCTGTGTTGCAAAGAGGAATACGTATCATTGAAGGGAATCTCATAGCTGACGCGGCACATTTCTCATCTCAAAGTACCCCTGGTAACTGGAGCTGGGAAGATATGGGTAACTACTATGGCGCGGGTAGTTGGGGAATCAATTTTCATGAAAATCTTTACTACCTAGATTTTAAATCGGGTCCTACCCCTGGAAGCGCTACGCAAATTTTACGGACTCGTCCCTTGGTTTCGGACCTCTCCTTCACCAACGAGGTCAAAGCTGGCCCGCGAGGCTCTGGGGATAATGCCTATATATTTGGAGCGCCATACAGCCAAGAGCGGTATGTACGGGGTACAATCCCCCCAGCAAGAAATGTCTTTACGATAAAAGGATCCCTACCTAATCCCCCGATGTTTTTGCTCACGGAGTTTAGAGAATACCTCCGTAAATGTGGAATCACGGTAAAGGGCAAACTTTCCGTTGCGTTTTCTTCCACTCCAGGAACCATTACTACCCTTCATACCCATCACTCCCCTACCCTCGCTGAAATCGCCCGAGAGACCAACTATGAGAGTATCAACCTGTATGCAGAATCTTTACTGAAGAGCATTGCCGTACAATCCGGAGAGAAGGGGACGACAGATGCGGGAATAGATGCGCTCATAAGCTATTGGAAAAGCCGAGGCTTGGATACCAAGGGGATGCTCCTACGAGATGGCAGTGGCCTATCTCCCAACAATGCAGTAACTCCCTTACAACTTGCAGAAATCCTCCGCCTGAGCTATTTGGGCCCAAGTGGCAGAGCCTTGTACAACTCCTTACCGGTTGCTGGGATCAGCGGTACGATAAAAAGCATGCTCAAAGGGACAACTGCCCAGGGAAAAATCCATATGAAAAGTGGCTATATTTCTCATGTTCGCAGCTATACAGGCTTTGTGGAAAGTCGAAGTGGGAAAACCCTTGTCTTTGCGATGATGTCCAACAACTACACCTGTACTTCAGGTCGCATGCGTAGACTTTTTGAACGGCTAATGCTTGCAATGGAGAGGTATTAAGAAGAAATAAACGTGAGGGGGAAGGGGCCAGGAAAGACCCTTAAAAATCAACGGAAAATACTATTTTCACCTATTATTCTTTTATCCCTTATCATTTCCCATGCTTACCTGTCAAAAACACCTTTTTTCTCTTCCAGAAGACATTACCTATCTCAATTGTGCCTACATGTCTCCTATGTTGAATGCTGTAGAAGCAGCAGGTATTAAAGGGATACAAGCCAAAAAGAACCCTACAGGAGTCTCCCCCTCGGATTTCTTTGATCCCTTAAATAAAATCCGTGAAGGGTTTTCCCAAATAATCGACAACCCCGAACCCAATCGTATATGTATCATTCCCTCGGCCTCCTATGGAATGGGGATTGTAGCTAGAAATCTACAGTTGGAACCTGGGGACAATGTCATTGTAGCTGGAGACCAGTTTCCCAGCAATGTATATCCTTGGCTTTCTCTAGAGGATCCGAATGCCGTTCAGGTGACATACATTCCCGCCCCCGAAAGTGCTACCCATCGGGGTAAAATGTGGAATGAGCAAATCCTGGATGCCATTGATACCGCTACAAAGATGGTAACACTTGGACACATCCACTGGGCTGATGGGACTATT